>JAOPYV010000104.1 GCA_025964435.1 Thermoleophilia bacterium
GCCGTAGGTGCCGTAGCCGGTGCCGCCGAAGGAGCCGTAGGGATCCTGGTTGAGCGAGGAGCGGTCGCTCGAGTTCGTGTTGGTGACCGACTGGGTCGCCGCGCCGGCCGGGTTCGTGCCCGCAGCCGCCGGCTGCAGCACGGGAGCGCCGAGCACCGGGGAAGCCGAGGCGCCCATCATTCCGGCGGCGCCGATGTTGTTCTGGTTCGTCGCGTTGGTCTGCGGCACCGGCGTCGGGTCGACGCTGTTGACGAGGCCATTGACGTTGCCGAGCATCGTCGGGCTCATGCCGAGCTGCGACTGCATCTGCGGGGAGAGACCCTGCAGCCCGGCGACCGCCGGATTCCCGTTGCCGTCGTAGGAGTAGACGGTGGCACCGGGCAGCTGCGTGGCATGGGCCGGCAGCTGCGTGCCAACCGCACCGGCGGCTGCGGCGGGAGCCGCGACGACACCTGCCTCCTGCTCCTTGGCGACACGCTCCATCACGGCCTTGCGCTGGGCGAGTGTCATGCCCTTCGCGCTGACCGTCTTCTTCACGGGCGTGGCGAGCGCTTCGGCGGTGGGCATTCCCATGCCGCTCGGCAGTCCAGCCGATGCTCCGAGCTGCTGGGCTCCCAGCTGGGCCGCGCTCGGCGAGACGCCGCGCAGCTCGCTGATGGCTGCCTTCACGGCGTTGACGAGGCGGGCACCCAGCGAGGGCTTCTCCATCGTCATGCCGGCGACGGGCATGCCGCCCATCGGTCCGCTCGCAAGCTGGACGGCGTTGGGCAGTGCGGCGCTCTGGTTCAAGGCGTTGATGCTCATGGTGCTCTCCTCCAATGCCACCCTCAGCCTGACGTGCCGAGTGCATGCATCTGGATGTCGAGCTGGCGCCACCTCGATGGTGCGGATCTGCAGGGGCGGGGGCCGGAAGCGGCCACGCGATGGCCAGCGGTGGCCACCTCCCGGACAGCGCCGAGACGGAGTCCGCCCCGCGCCGAACGCGTCCTCCTGGAGGTTGTGTCCAATTCCTCGGTGGATGCTGGCCGAGTGTGAATGCGGGGCTGGCAAGGAGCAGGTCGTCGTTCGTAGCCGTAGCTACGGGCGACGGCGTGCGACGCAGTCCAGCGTCGCATGCACACCGGAGCGATCGCGACATGCCGAGCGGCGCAGCCGCGACGCATGGTCGCAGCGTCCAGCGCCGCCGAGGTATTGGCCACAGCCTCTAGCCGGCCTGGCGCGCCTCGTACGCGGTGAGCGCCGAGTCCATGGTCGCCACGTTGCCTGAATCGAGCGCCGCCTGGAGCCGCGCCTCGTCGCTCGTGCCACCGATCTCGGGCAGCAGGTTCGACGTCTCGTCGTTGCCGATGAAGAACTCGGTTCCGAAGGAGTACATCTCCAAGTGCGCGAGGCCGCCGAACAGGACCCAGCAGATACCGGCGAAGAGCAGCAGCAGCGGCAGGCGGGAAATCAGGGCGTAGATGGCGTCAGCGGGCGTCTGGATGCGCATGGCGGGGGAACTCCTGCGGGGAAACAGTTTGATATCGAAGGAGATCCGCAACTGATCTGACGCGGATCTGCCACCAATGTCACCCGGAACCGCCCACCTGTCAACGCGGAATCGCGCAGGAACTTTCGTATCAGTTGCCCGGGTACTGGCCCAATTTCACGTACCGGCATTCATGGCTCGACGACGTGGGTAGGCTGTGCGCATGTCCGACCTCGCCACACTCGGTGCCCTGTTCCTGCTCGTGCTGCTCGTCGAGTCGAGCCCGGCCGTGCGCCTGCCGATCGGCCTGCTGCTCGCGGTGGGCGTGCTCGCCTCCGAGGTAGAGCTGCTGCCCGTCGTGCTGGTCGGTGCGCTCGGCGTCGCCATTGCACGGCTCGGTCTCGCGATGCAGGCGCGACGTGGACGCGATCGCGCCGAGAAGTCCTCACCCGGAGCGCAGGCCCAGCGCGCTGCGATCCGCCAGCAACTCGCGGGCGCGCCCGCGTACGCGAGGATCACCTTCCTGCTGGCGGCGCTCCCCGGCGTTCCCTCCGGCTTCCTGTTCCCGCTGCTCGGCACGATGCGCACGCCGCTCGGACCGGCGCTCTCGGGCACGATCGTGGGCCGGATCCCGATCCTTGCGATCACGACGGCCGTCTTCACGTGGCTCGGCGGGTTGCTCGCCACGGAGGATCGCGACGCCGCCGTCGCGCTCGGCATCTTCGCCGTCCTGCTGCTGGTCGTGCGCACGATCGGCCAGGTCGACTGGCAGCACCGCGCCCAGACCGGTGAGTGGCGCATGCGCGACGCCGACGAGGGCGCCCTCCGCATGACCTCGATGTTCACTGCCGGCCAGGGTGGCCCGGCCGCCGGCTCGCCGTTCGGCGCCAGCCCCTTCCGCGCCAAGCCGATCGACGACAGCGACGAGGACATCGTCGAGGGCGAGCTGCTCGGTGAGGAGATCGTCGAGGACGAGCCGCCGATGCGCGCTCGGATCGATCAGGGCGAGGACTTCCCGAGCAACGATCCTTCGGACCCTCGCAGCCAATAGCTGCACGTCCTCGCACTGTGGGAGGCCAACCCGTCGGCCTGTGCATGGATCCCAGAACCACTGGGAATGCTCCACGCATCATGCGGCGTGATCCCAGTCATCAGGACGGCGAGGAGAACCCGCTCGATGCGGCGTTGGGGGAGCTTCACGGCCTCGACGACCTCGAGCGACGCTTTGCCGCGCTCGATGCGCACCTGGAATCCGGCGGACCCGACGTGCTCGCGGCCCCCGTTGCGGACCAGGACGATCCCTTTGCCGACATCGCTGCGGCGATCCGCGAGCAGCAGGCCCAGCTCGGCGGCAGCTCCGACGTGGCCGACGCGAACGCCGAGGCCGCCGCGAGCTCCGACGACGTCTCCTCGTTCGACGAGGACAGCGACGACGACAGCGACAGCGCGCTGAGCGCCGAGGACGAGACCGCGATCGAGATCGAGCAGCTCTGCCAGGACGCGCTCGACGCGCTCGACGCCGACCACGTCGACCTCGCCCGCGACACCGCGATGGTCGCGGTCAAGCTCGATGACGAGCACCCCTTCCCCACCTTCGTGCTCGGCCTCGTCGCCGAACGCGAGGGCGACCTGGACACCGCGAAGGACATGGCCGACCTCGCGCTCGGCACCGCCGCGACGAACCCGGACGCGATCAGCCTGCGCGCACACATCCACGTACGCCAGCACGAGTTCGAGGATGCCGAGCGGCTGCTGCGCTTCGGCATCGCGCACAATCCTGACGAGGCGATGCTGCACGAGGGCCTCGCGCGCATCGCGCTCGCCCGCGGCCGCCACGAGGAAGCGCTGCAGGCTGCGACCACCGCGCTGCGCATCGAGCCGACCAACAGCGGCGCGCTCGCCGTGCGTTCGGCCGCGCTCGACGAGGGCACCGACCGCAATGCACTGTTGGCCGCGCTGCGCCAGGGCGTGCAGCTCCACCCCGAAGATCCCTACTCGATGCTCGAGCTCGCCTCCGTCGAGATGGAGCACGGCAACGTCGACCGCGCCCGTGCGCTGCTGATGCGCGCCCAGCGCCTCGCGCCCCGTGATTCCGAGATCCATGACGTACGCGCCATGCTCGAGCACGTCTCCGAGCGCCCGCTGCTGCGCCCCGTGCCCGGCCTCGTTCGCTGGCTGCGCGACTTCCCCGGCGGACTCGCCGGCTTCCTCGTCGGCTTCGTGGTCGCGGCGCTGCCGCTGCACGCCCTGGCGATGTCGCAGCCCAGCTACCGCGTCGCCGCACTCGCGATCATCGCGGCATGGGGATCGGTCGCGCTCTACGCCTGGATCGCCCCGTCGGTGCTGACGCGCCGGCTCAACCAGCGCGCAGCCCGCGCCGGACTCGAGCGCATGACCACGCAGCTCGAGGCGCTCGACGTGCCCGCCCCGGACCTCGAGCGGATCGCCGACACCACCTCGATGCTGATCGCCGCGCGCCGTCGCCGCGACGCCGCCATGCTCGTCGCGCTGGCCGCGAGCCGCGCCCCCGCAACCGACGTCGCCGAGGCACTGGAGTCACTCGCCCGCAGGCTCCGCGGCCCAGGCGCCCGCATCCGCGCATTCCTGTTGGCGATTCCCGGCCTGGCTCGGATGTTCGTCGCGGTCGCAGCCGGCATCGCCATCACGGCGCCGCTGATCGGTCAGTCGACTGACACGACGCTGCCGGTATGGCACGCCGTCGCCATCGGCTGCCTCGCCGTCGCGTGGCTGCTCATGCTCGCCGACCGCGCCGAGACGCAGGGCATCGACGACGCCTTCACCGCCGTCGGCCTCGCCGACTCCGTCGCGCGCCCCTTCAGCCGCCGCTCCAGCTAGCCGGCGCGCAAGACCGGTTCGAACGCCGTGTCTCCACGGGCATGCGCGTACGCTCCACCACCCCGCACCGCCGTCTCCGTCTCTTCGGAACCGTGCTGCTCGGCTGCGGCGTGACCACGGTAGCCATCGCGCTCGTGCCCGGCGTGATCGATTCCTCGACGGTGGCGGTGCGCGCCATCGATGTCGCAGGCATCGTCGCCCTGTCCGGCATGCTCATCGCGATCGTCGCCCACTGGTGGCGCGCCGACCCGCGCCGCGCGATGCTCGCCGCGATGGCCGCACTGATCCTGACGCTCACGCTCGCACCGATGGACGCCAGCGTCGGGACATGGCGTCCGACCGTGACCTCGACCGGCAAGCCGGCCGTCATCCACGTCAGCTCGCTGGATGAGGAATCTTCGTTCCACGTCACGGGAAGCGCCGACGACGCGGTCGTCCGGGCCGTCGTGCTCAACCCATGGGTCGACCTGGCATCCCGCAACGTGGGCGTCGGGCACTGCATTCGGCTCGATGACGAGCTCGCGGGCCGCACCCCCACCGGCGACGGTCGCGAGACGGCGCGCGACTACTCCGAGTGCCGCTGAACGTCAGGCGCTGACGAGCGCCGCGTGGCGCTCCTGCGCCGCGGCGATCAGGTCGCGCACGCCCTGCTCGTTGCCGTCGCGCAGCAGCTGGATCGGATCGGGATCGCCATTGACGATCTCCTCGAAGAAGTCCTTGCGGTCGTTGTACGTCGGCAGCGTGCCCTTGGCCCAGCCGCGGACCTCGTTGAGCAGCTCGGCCATGCGCGCGTACTCGGTGCCGAACAGGTCGGCGATCTCGCGCTTCATGCGCTTGGCCAGCGCCGGACTCGCGCCGCGCGTGGAGATCGCGACGGCGATGGCGCCGGTACGCACGATCGCCGGAAGGATGAAGTTGCAGAGCGGCGGCACGTCGACGATGTTGACGAGCATCGCCTTGGCTTCAGCCTCCTCGTAGATGCGGATGTTCGTGTCGGTGTCGTCGGTGCACGCGATCGCCATCAGGCAGCCGTCGAGGTCGCTCGTCTCGTAGTCACGCTTGGACCAGGTGATCGAGCCCTCGCGCGCCAGCTCCTCCACCTCGGGCAGCACCTCCGGCGAGACGACGTGCACGAGCGCATCGCTCGCCAGCAGGCCCTCGGTCTTCTCGAGGCCGAGATGTCCGCCACCGACCACGAGCGCGCGACGGCCCTTGAGGTTGAGGCACGCGATGTAGTGCGTCGTGTTCAGCATCTCCACCGTGCAGCGCTGGTCGCAGGTTCCGACCTTGAACTGGCACACACATGGCTTTCCGGCGTAGGCGGCAGCTGGCATCTTCGGGGCGGCTCCTGAAATCGCTCGAGGGGACCTACGGAGTGTATCGGGGAATCCCGCATGCGCGCGGCGTCCGACGGTCGGTGGTCTCGAATCCGGCCGCCGGTCGGCCGGTCCTGGATGGCGCATGCCGCCGATCGCGCCTCGATACACGGGTACGCGCACCGGGGGGCCGCTGCGCACCATCCGTGGGGACCGTAACCGTGACGATCCGCAGCATCGAACCGAGGACGACGCCGCTGGCTCACGCCGCTGCGCCCTCGCTCGGTGCGGCCGCTGCACCCTCGCCGGAGGAGGCGACCGAGGCGTCACAGGTCGCCCACGACCCGCTTGCTCCGACCGCGCGCAATGGCTGGTCGCCGGCCGAGATCAACGCCGTGCCGTCACAGAACGCGACGGGCTTCGTCGGCTCGGCGCTCGACTTCACGCTCGGTGGCGTCGAGGAGCGGCCGGGCCAGCGCCTCTCGACCGCGATGGTCGACCAGACCGCGCCATTCTTCGCCACGCAGTTCGGGCTCGACGAGGGGTTCGTGCGCCGCGAGCTCGCGAAGGTCTACCTCTATACGGGAGGCCCGGCACCGGACAACACCGCGATGACCATCGGTCACCACATCTTCGTGCCGGACGAGAAGACGCTCGAGCGGATCCTCTCGCCCCAGGGCAAGAACTGGCTCGTCCACGAGCTCGCCCACACGATGCAGTACGCCTCGTACCACGAGAGCTCGGGCCATCGTTTCCTGGCCGACTACTTCGAGTCGCTCGTCGTGGGCAAGGATCCGCAGCAGCCCGGCTCCGGCGCCGGCGCACCGGTCTGGGGCTCACTGTTCACCGGCATGCGCAGCACCGGCAAGACCGAGGATGAGCTCGGCGACGGCGCGACCAGCTTCGGAGACCGCCTCGTCTCGAGCGCGGTACCGGCGCTCGCGACCGGGCTCCCGGTGGGCCTCGCCGTCGGTGGCGGTCTCGCCGCGGCGCGCCTGACGACCGGCACGCCCGGCCTGCTCGGCAAGCTTGGCGGCTATCGCACCGGGCTCGCGCTCGTGGCGGCGCCCGCACTTGCCGGGTCGCTCGCCGGCGCCTTCGGCGACGTCATCGGCGACGGCGCAGCGCAGGGCGTCGGCACGCTTGCTGGTGGTGCGATAGCTGGTGGAACACTCTTTGCCGCGGGCGCCTTCTCCGGCGGTCGCGGTCGCATGATCGGCGCGGCGGCGGCCACGCTCGGCGGCGCGGCAGTCGGCTGGCTGACATCGGCCGCGAGCGCCAACACCGTCCAGGGCTGGTCGCGAAGCTCGGAGGTGCTGACCGAGCTCGCGCATCCGGATCGCGCGAACGAGCCGCTCAGCTACTCCGCAGCGATCCACGATGCGCACTGGGCGGAGATCGATGCCGAGGCGGTCGCCCGCACCTTCGACCGCGGCGACTGGGATCGCCCGAAGTCCGGCGAGCCGGTACAGGGACGCACGCCGCATGGTCCGGAGAATCCCGACACGGTCGATGGCGACCTGACCGACCGCGTCGACTGGGGGCTGAAGGTGCCGCTCATCGTCGGCATTCCCGCAGGTGTCGCGCTGGGCGCCGGCGTGCTCGCCACGCGCACCGGTGTAACGATGCTGCGCACGACGTTGCACGGAGGCGGCGGCGTCCTGCCGGGCGTGCGCGCGGCACTCACCCAGCTCGGCTCGAGCCGGATGGGCGTCGTCAACAGCCTGATGGTCGGTGGCGCGATGACCGTCGCCCCGCTCGTGCTCGGCGGAATGGCAGCGCCGCTCGCATTCGAGGCGACCCGGTCCGAGGACGTGGCACGCCTCGCCGGCGGTGCGCTCGGCGCCGCGACCGGCGCGACACTCCTGACGCTGCTGCTCAAGGGTCGCGGCGCCTCGCCGCTCGCCACCAGCCTCAAGGTCGCTGGCGGCGCCCTCGTCGCTGGCGGCGCGGGCATCCTCGCCGGCGGCACCGCCACCGACGCGCTGCGCAAGCAGGAGCGACGCTACGACGTGAGCGACGGCCACACCGCCCAGAAGTAACGCTGCGAGTGTGGCGGCTCAGTCGCGCATGGAGCAACTGAGCCGCCACACCACGAGCTCGCTCCGCGCGCAGCCCTCCTGCCCACGAACGAATCAGCACGTCACGAACATGAAGGCGTACATCGGGTCCTCATGTACGGGACGTCGCGCGCCATCCGTCCGGCTTCGGCCAGCCGCACACGAGAGAACTCGGGCACGTGTCGAACCTCATGTCTCGTAGTGGATGCTCATGTGCGACACGTCTGAGCAACGCGCACCGCCGGCGCGGCCCGCGCGGACGAGTTGGCCCGGGCGGCACGCCTCCTTGATCGCCCAGCTGGGTAGGCAGTCGGCATGATCGTCGAACGCAGCATGCACCCGAAGTTCCTGTCCAACTCCTACCTGGTCGCCGACAAGGCCGGTGGCCACGCCGTCATCATCGACGCAGGCGGGCCGATCGAGCCATTCTTCGCACACGTCGACCAGCTGGAGCTGCGGGTCACGCACGTGCTGCTGACCCACGATCACCACGACCACACGATCCATGCGGTCGAGCTCGGCGAGCGCTACGGCGCGACGGTCATCTCCGCCGACCAGTCCGCCGACGGCTACCACGTGCAGTCCGGCGCACTCGAGCTGCGCACGATCTCGACGCCCGGCCACTGCGCGCCCCACGTCGCCTGGGTCGCCTACGACGGTGAGACACCCGTCGCGGTCTTCACCGGTGACGTGCTCTTCCACCACACCGTCGGCGGCACGGTCAACGGTGGCGCCAACGGTTTCGCGGAGCTGCGCGACTCAGTCACGCGCCTGCTCGAGCTGCCGCCCGAGACGATCGTCTTCCCCGGCCACACCGACCAGTCGACGATCGGCGACGAGGCGACTGACAATCCGTTCGTGCTCGCCTGGCGCGGCGATCGCCCGCTGCTCGACGAGCCGGTGCAGGTGCTCGGCTCCACCGCCACGCTCATCTTCGAAGGCCCCGACTACGACGGCGGCACCAAGGCCTGGGTCAAATTCGACGACGGCCGCGAGGCGATCGTCGGCGGCAGCATCGTCGAGCGCTGACTACTTCGCCGGCCTCGGCGCGGCCTTGCCGAAGACGCGGTACCCGGCCTCGACGTACGCGGCCTGCGACGCCGAGACATCCTCGAACGCCGTGGTGACATCGGGGTCCGTCGCGAATTTCACGAAGAGCTCTGCCTTCTGCTCGTCGGTCTGCACCTTGCGCAGGTCGGTGGCGAGGTCCTCGAAGGCGGCGGCGACTCCGCGCAGTCCACGAACGAGCCGACGCTGCGGCTTGGCGGCATCGTCCGGCGGATCGAGGTCGGCGATCTCATCGGCGGCCTCGCGGACGTCATCGGCGATCGAATCGACGTCGTCGGGCCCGAGCGTCGCGCGATCGGTCTGCGGCATCTCGTCGAGCGCCGTCGTGATCACGTCACCCGCGCGCACGAGGTCAGCCTGGTACTCGGCTCGATCGGGCCCACCGCAGCCGGCGAGTAGGACTGCGAGGAGCAGCAGCGCGAACGCGCGAAAGGGTCGAAGGTGAAACACCATGGCAACCTATCGAACCGACACGTCACGGCGACGTCATGCCAGCACGGCGCGCATGCAATACTTCGGGACGTACCGATACACCCCCGATAAGGGATGAGACAAACCGTGACTGGTGACAGGTCCGACGCACTGAACGACGGCTTCGTTCAGCTGATGTACGAGAACTGGCTCGCGAATCCCGCGAGCGTCAGCGAGGAATGGCAGACGCTGTTCCGTGAAGGTGGAGATCCCGCTCGCGGCGGGACGGCAGTAGCCGTACCCCCACCACCACCGGCGGCCTCGCCCGCCGCCGCGCCTCAGGCAGCCAAGCCGGCTGCGAAGGCGAACGGCGCGATCCCGGATGATGCGAAGCCGATGAAGGGTCCCGACGCGGGCCTGGTCAAGAACATGACCGCATCGCTCGCCGTGCCGACCGCGACGACGATCCGCACGATCGCGGTCGCGACGCTCGACGCGAAGCGCCGTGAGCTCAACGCCAAGCTTGCCGGGCAGGGTCGCAAGCTCTCCTTCACGCACCTGGTCGCCTGGGCGCTCGTCGAAGGCTGGCAGCAGGTGCCCGTGATGGGCCACGTCTTCCAGGAGATCAACGGCAGGCCGTACCGCATCCCCCACGAGCACGTGAACTTCGGCCTCGCCGTCGACGTGGAGAAGCCCGACGGCTCCCGCGGGCTGATGGTCCCGTGCGTGCAGCAGGCCGACACGCTCGGCCCGAAGGGCTTCTTCGATGCCTACGACGCGCTGGTCGCCAAGTCGCGCACCGGCAAGCTCGGGCTCGAGGACATGCTCGGCACGACGCTGACGCTGACCAATCCCGGCGGCCTCGGCACCGTCGCCAGCGTGCCGCGGCTGATGAACGGCCAAGGTGCCATCATCGCCACTGGCGCGATCAACTTCCCGGTCGAGTTCCAGCACCTGTCGAAGGAGCGCCTCGCCGAGATCGGCGTCGCCAAGGTGATGACCGTCACCTCGACCTACGACCACCGCATCATCCAGGGCGCCGAGTCGGGTCGCTTCCTCAACATCGTCGACAAGCTGCTGCAGGGCGAGGACGGGTTCTACGACCGCGTCGCCGATGCACTCGGCGTCGGCACGGGTGAGGTCACCACGACCGCCGAGCCCGAGCCCGTCGTCACCGATGCACCGAGCCCGGAGCAGGCGGCCGACAATGGCCACGGCCCTGCCCCGGTGCTGCTCGAGCCCGGCGCCGCGATGGTGCCGGTCCACGGCGACCTGCTGCCGGAGCCGGCACCGTTCCCGCTGCTGCCCGCGGCGAAGATCGATGTCAGCGAGGACCAGCTGGCCTCCGTCGCCGCGGCGATGGCGATCGTCAAGGCGTTCCGTACGCACGGACACCTCGCCGCCAACCTCGATCCGCTCGGCTCCCCGCCGCCCGGTGACCCGAACATGGATCCCGCGACGGTCGGCCTGACCGACGAGATCATGCGGACGATTCCCGCCAAGGTGCTGCGCATCGGTGTCGAGGGCGAGACGCTCGCCGACGCCCTGCCGCGCCTGCGCGAGAAGTACTGCGGCACGATCGCCTACGAGATCGAGCACATCGCCGACCACGACCAGCGTGTCTGGCTGCGGCGCATGATCGAGGCGGGCGAGCATCGCCAGCCGCTCGACCCCAGCACGAAGAAGTGGCTGCTCGGTCGGCTGATCCAGGTCGAAGGCTTCGAGCGCTTCGTGCGCCGCGCGTACCTGACGCAGAAGCAGTTCTCGATCGAGGGCCTCGACATGATGGTCCCGATGCTCGACGTGCTCGTCGAGGCGGCTGCCGAGAGTGGCGCACACGAGGTCGTGCTCGGCATGGCGCATCGCGGGCGCCTCAACATCCTCAGCCACACGCTGGGCCTGCCCTACGACCGTGTGCTGCGCTTCTTCGAGGCGGAGAGCCGCGTCGTGGAGGGCACCGAGGTGTCCGGTGGCGGCACCGGCGACGTGAAGTACCACATGGGCGCGAGCTCGACCGTGGAGACCCAGAACGGCGACATCGAAGTCACGATGATGCCGAACCCGAGCCATCTCGAGGTCGTGAACCCGGTGGTCGAGGGACGCACCCGCGCCAGCCAGACGCTGCAGCGTGGACGCGAGCTGACGTTCGACGGCTCGGCAGCCGTGCCCGTGCTGATCCATGGCGACGCCGCCTTCGCGGGCCAGGGCGTCGTTGCCGAGACGCTCAACCTGCAGGCGCTCGACGGTTACCAGACCGGCGGCACGATCCACCTGATCGCCAACAACCAGGTCGGCTTCACCACCAACCCGCGCGATGGCCGCTCCACGCGCTACGCGAGCGACCTCGCCAAGGGCTTCGACATGCCCATCATCCACGTGAACGCGGATGACCCCGAGGCGTGCCTCGCGGCGATGAAGCTGGCGGTCGCCTACCGTAGCCGCTTCCACGAGGACGTGCTCATCGACCTGATCGGCTACCGCCGCCACGGTCACAACGAGACCGACGAGCCCAACTACACGCAGCCGAAGATGTACGCCACGATCAAGGCGCACAAGCGCGTGCGTGAGCTCTACGCGGAGCAGCTGGTCAACGAGGGCATCATCACGGCCGAGGAAGTCAAGGAGCGCTACGAAGAGCGCTACAAGGCGCTCTCCTCGCTGCACGAGGCGAACGTCCTGGCCCTCGGCAACCGTGACGCCAGCGAGCTCGACGAGCCGACCGGCGACATCATCGACATCGGCACGTCGACCGAGCCCGAGACGTCGCTCGACGAGGGCGAGATCCGTCGCCTGAGCGAGGAGCTGCTGCAGGTTCCGGATGGCTTCACCGTCAACCAGAAGCTCGCCCGTCAGCTCACCAAGCGTGCGCAGATGCCGGACGGCACCTTCGACTGGGGCGCGGCCGAGGCACTCGCCTACGCGTCGCTGCTCGAGGCAGGCACGAACATCCGCCTGACCGGCCAGGACTCCGAGCGCGGCACCTTCTCGCATCGCCACATGGTGCTGCACGATGCCAACACCGGCGAGAAGTTCGCGCCCGTCCAGCACCTGACCGGTGCGAGCGGTTCGCTCGAGGTCTACAACTCGCCGCTGAGCGAGCTGGCCTGCCTCGGCTTCGAGTACGGCTACTCGATCCACGCACCCGAGGCACTCGTCATCTGGGAAGCCCAGTTCGGCGACTTCGTCAACGGCGCGCAGATCGTCAGCGACCAGTTCCTGACGAGCGGCATGGTCAAGTGGGGGCTCACCAGCCGCCTGACGCTGCTGCTGCCGCACGGCTACGAGGGCAACGGCCCGGAGCACTCCAACGGTCGACTGACACGATGGCTCGCCAGCGCCGCGGAAGGCAACATCCGCATCGCCATGCCGTCGACGTCGGCACAGATGTTCCACCTGCTGCGTCGCCAGGCGCTGATCGCTCAGAAGCGTCCGCTCATCGTGATGGCACCCAAGGGCCTGCTCAAGGTGGCCTACGCACAGAGCCCGCTCAAGGACTTCACCGACGGCCGCTTCGAGTGGGTCATCGATGATCCGGCGATCGCCTCCGACGAGCAGCGCAACGCGGTCCGTCGACTCGTGCTCTGCTCGGGCAAGGTCTACCACGACATCGCCCAGCACGAGTCGCGTGCCGAGGTGACTGACACCGCGATCGCCCGCCTCGAGCTGCTCTATCCGTTCCCGCGCAAGCAGGTCGCCAGCCTGCTCGCCTCGTATCCGAACGTGCAGGAAGTCGTCTGGGCCCAGGAGGAGCCGCTCAACTTCGGCGCATTCCCCCACCTCAACATGCGCATGCCGGGCCTGCTCGGCGAGGGCGTCGAGTGGTCCTACGTGGGTCGACCCAAGCGCTCCAGCGCGAGCGAGGGCTACACCAGCGTGCACAACCTCGAGCAGACACGCATCGTGCGTGAGGCGCTCGGGATCGATGGCTGACACGCGCCACCTGCAGTAAGTAACGACGAGGGGCCCCGCCGCGATCTGCGCGACGGGGCCCCTCGTTGATTCCTGGACTGACTACGGGCGGTAGCCGCCGTTGTCGCCACCGGGGGCGTCCGGGTAGCCCGGGTAGCCGCCGCCGTTGCCGCCGCGGTGCAGCGCGTTGATCGCGTCGCGCACCACGTTGACGGTCGAGTCGAGCACCTCGCCCCAGCCGCGGCCGAAGGCGATGTCACGCTTCTGGTACATCTCGGTCTTGCCGGCCTGGATGCCCATGTCGACGACTTCCTTGCCGAGCTCGTAGATGATCCGGTCTTCGTTCGGGCGCAGCTGCGTGAAGCCGTCACGTGCGTTCTGGATCTGCATCGCCTTGTCGGCGAACCAGGTGTTCCAGCCCTGGCTCGGCACGCGGCCGTAGCGGGCGTTGTCCTCGAGCTTGTAGTCCTGGTTGCTCAGGTCGGACTCGAGGCGACGGAAATCCTCGATGAGCTGGCCGGCATTGGGCGGATACGAAACTGAATTCACGTTCATCGGAGGCGATCCTTGGTCGTTGGGAGAAGGTTCACGGCGAATGCTCGCCGTCTTTCGATCAAGAAACAACGCGCCACGTGGGCGCAGGTCCCGCTCCGGCCAGTCCGGCGGCCGTCGAAGGGCCACCCGACGAGGAGCCATGTCCGGGGGTCACGCTCCGCCTCGAATCGGTGAGCGGTGCACCCACGTACCACTCACAGATTCGACCCGTAGGTCTCGGTGGAATCTCCCAGCGCGGTATCCATACCGCGCTCACGGATTCGAGGCGCCATCTTCGCCGTCGAATCTCTCAGCGCGGTATCCATACCGCGCTCAGAGAATTGACGGTGTCCCGGGTCGACGTCGAGCTGGATCAGGGGCGACGCGGCACGCCGGGTGGCAGCGGGGGCTGCTGCGGGCGCGGCACGGGACGTGCCGGGCCCGGATACGGGTTGCCAGGGTACGGATGGCGGGGGTACGGATGCCCCGGGTACGGGTTGCCGCCGCCGGGGAATGGCGGGCGCGGGCGGGGATTGCCCGGATACGGATTGCCCGGATA
This sequence comes from Thermoleophilia bacterium, assembly GCA_025964435.1. Taxonomy (GTDB): domain Bacteria; phylum Actinomycetota; class Thermoleophilia; order Gaiellales; family SKUG01; genus JAGQUL01. Next base: position 14,182 of record JAOPYV010000104.1, read on the forward strand.
CGGCGGACGCGGACGCGGATTGCCAGGGTATGGATTGCCGGGGTACGGATTCCCGGGGTACGGGTGGCCGGGGTACGGCGGGCGCGGACGCGGGTTACCCGGGTACGGGTTGCCGGGGTACGGGTTGCCGGGGAAGCGGTCGTTGCGCAGCAGGTCTGCCGCGTCGCGCACGACGCGTACGGCGGAACCGACGACGTCGACGATCGACCGGTTCGGGACCATGCGGCGGTAGGCGGCATCGCGCATGTGCGCGGCTGCCATGTCCAGGTTGCGGGCCTCGCCCTCGAGCTGGCGGGCGACGTACTCGGCGCCGGGAGCCAGGTAGCGCACGCCGTCGCGCGCGTCGCGCAGGCGCATCGCGAAGCCCTGGAATGCGGAATCCCATCCGACGCTCGGGTACTGGTTGCTGCGGACGAGCTGCTCGACGCGCTGGTCGAAGCGTCCGAGGTCATGAGCCAGCTGATCGAGCTGGTAGGAGGAGCCGGATCGGTCGAGACGACCGAATCCACGAAGCTGGGTGGCAGAGATGTCCATGAGGTCACTTCCGTGCGACGTCCCGCAACATCCGTGTGCGGGTCGAACGATCCTACGGTGTGCCGCCGAAGCGCACGGCAGTTCGTTCCAGACGAACCCGCCGAATAAGGGCGGCCTGACACGAAACCCTGATTCCAGCGGGGAAACGTGGGCAGGAATCCTCTAGGATGCAGGCAGGTATCACGCGCGAGAGGGATCATCATGGCGGACAGTTTCGGCACACGGACCACCCTGGACTCGGGAGGCCGCACGGTCGAGTACAGCTCGCTCCCGACGCTGACCGAGCAGTTCCCCGAGGTGGCATCGCTGCCGTTCTCGCTGCGCGTGCTGCTCGAGAACCTGCTCCGGCTCGAGGACGGCGTCGCCGTCACGAAGGCCGACATCGAGGCGATCGTGAAGTGGGATCCCACCGCGAAGCCCGACACCGAGATCGCCTACACGCCCGCGCGCGTGCTGATGCAGGACTTCACCGGCGTGCCCGCCATCGTCGACCTGGCCGCAATGCGCGACGCCATGGCGGAGATGGGCGGCGACCCCTCCAAGATCAACCCGCTGCGCCCGGTCGACCTCGTGATCGACCACTCGGTGCAGGTCGACGAGTTCCGCTCCAAGCTGGCGCTCGACACCAACATCGAGCTCGAGTACGAGCGCAACGGTGAGCGCTACGCCTTCCTGCGCTGGGGCCAGGGCGCCTTCCGCTACTTCACCGCCGTGCCTCCGGGCGTCGGCATCGTCCACCAGATCAACATCGAGTACCTCGCGCACGTCGCGTTCGTCGAGGCAGGCGGCGGTACCGATGGTCGCGACCTCGTGTACCCCGACACGCTCGTCGGCACTGACTCACACACGACGATGGCCAACGGCCTCGGCGTGCTGGGCTGGGGCGTCGGCGGCATCGAGGCCGAGGCAGCGATGCTCGGCCAGCCCGTCTCCATGCTCATCCCGCAGGTCGTCGGCTTCGAGCTGACCGGTGCGCTGCCGGAAGGCTCCACCGCGACCGACCTCGTGCTGCGCGTCACCGAGATGCTGCGCGAGCTCGGCGTCGTCGGCAAGTTCGTCGAGTTCTACGGCAGCGGCCTCGACAAGCTGCCGCTCGCCGACCGCGCGACGATCGGCAACATGAGCCCCGAGTTCGGCTCCACCGTCGCCATCTTCCCGGTCGATGAAGAGACGCTGCGCTACCTCGAGCTGACCGGCCGCTCCGCCGAGCAGATCCAGCTCGTGCGTGACTACTACACCGCCCAGGGCATGTTCCGCACGAGCGAGAGCACCCCGGCGCGCTACACGCAGACGTTGAGCCTCGACCTCAGCACGATCGTGCCGAGCGTCGCCGGCCCGCGCCGCCCACAGGACCGCATCGAGCTCACCTCGATCAAGTCCTCCTTCCACAAGGAGCTGGCGAAGCTCAAGCCGGAGGCCATCGCCACCCGCCCGCCGCTGTCAGCCAGCGCCCCCGATGCCGGTGGCGTCGCGACGCTCGCACCGCCGCAGGTGACCGACGGCTCCGTCGTCATCGCCGCCATCACCTCCTGCACCAACACCTCGAACCCGTCGGTGATGGTCGCCGCAGGTCTCGTGGCGCGCAAGGCTCGTGAGCGTGGCTTGACCGCCGCGCCGTGGGTCAAGCCGTCGCTCGCTCCGGGCTCGAAGGTCGTGACGCGCTACCTCGAGAACGCGGGCCTCAACGAGGACCTCGAGTCGGTCGGCTTCTACACCGTCGGCTACGGCTGCACCACCTGCATCGGCAACTCCGGTCCGCTGCCGGAAGACATCGTCGCGCAGGTCCAGAAGGACGACCTCGTCGTCGCGAGCGTGCTCTCGGGCAACCGCAACTTCGAAGGGCGAATCAACAACGACGTGAAGATGAACTTCCTCGCGTCGCCGCCGCTCGTCGTCGCCTACGCGATCGCCGGCCACATGGACTGGGATCCGTGGAACGACCCGATCGGCCAGGACCAGGCCGGCGTCGACGTCTTCATGTCCGACATCTGGCCGACGCAGCAGGAGATCTCCGACACGGTCGCCTCGTGCGTCCAGGGCGACATGTTCCGCTCCGAGTACTCCGCCGTCTACGAGGGTGACGCGCACTGGCGCTCGCTGCCCACGCCCGAGGGCAACCGCTTCGCGTGGGACCCCCGCTCCACCTACATCCGTCGCCCGAGCTACTTCGACAACCTGCCGACGGTGCCGGCCGAGCCGACTGACGTGCTCGGTGCACGCGTGTTGGTGATGGTGGGCGATTCGGTCACGACCGACCACATCTCCCCCGCAGGCGGCTTCCGCGCCGAGACCCCGGCCGGTCGCTACCTGCTCGAGCGCGGCGTCGAGGCACGCGCCTTCAACTCGTATGGCTCACGCCGCGGCAACCACGAGATCATGATGCGCGGCACCTTCGCCAACGTGCGGCTCAAGAACCAGATCGCGCCGGGCACCGAGGGTGGCTTCACGCAGTACATGCCGGGCCACGAGGAGACCTCGATCTTCGAGGCCAGCCAGCGCTACGTCGCCGAGGGCACGCCGCTCGTCGTCATCGCCGGCAAGGAGTACGGCTCCGGTTCCAGCCGCGACTGGGCAGCCAAGGGTCCGAACCTGCTCGGCATCCGCGTGGCCATCGCCGAGAGCTACGAGCGGATCCATCGCTCCAACCTCGTGGGCATGGGCATCCTGCCGCTGCAGTTCCTCGACGGCGACTCGGCCAACAAGCTGGGTCTGACCGGCTACGAGACGTATGACTTCGCTGGGGTCGCGGACCTCTTCACGGCCGAGGCAGAGCGCTCCGGCCTTGCGGGCGACCGCACGGTGACGGTCACGGCACGCGGCGAGGACGGCATGCGCCGCCAGTTCCGCGCGCTCGTGCGCGTCGACACGCCGAAGGAAGTCTCCTACTACCGCCACGGCGGCATCCTGCAGTACGTGCTCAGGAACCTGGCGCAGGAGTCCTGAGCTCCTGGGGCAGCTCGACCGGTTCCAGCGGCTTCGTCGCGGGACCGGCGAGCACCTGACCCTGCAGGTCGAAGCGCGAGCCGTGACAGGGGCACTGCCAGCTGCCGCGCTCGGCGTCGTGGCGCACGAGGCAGCCGAGATGGGTGCATGCTGCCTCGACCGCGTGCAGCTCACCTGCCGTATCGCGTGCGACTGCCACCGATGACGTGCCAAAGCGCACGACCGTGCCGTGTCCGGGCGCGAGCTGCGTGACGGAATCGGGATCGTCGGTGAAGATGCGATCGCCGACCAGTGCCTTGACCGTCTTCACGCCCTCCTTGAGCGCGTCGGTCGTGACCAGGCCGCCGAGCCGCTTGGCATCGAACGCATCGTGGAACTCCTCATGGCCGCGAACGAGCCGGGCGGTGATCGTCGTCGCTGCGGCGACGCCGCGCGCCAGCCCCCAACCGCCGAAGCCGGTCGCGATGTAGAGCCGGTCGTCGATGCCCGTCGGGCCGATGTAGGAGTTCCCGTCGTTGGGGAAGGCGTCGTGGGCGAGCCAGCTGGAGTGCAGCTCGCCCGCGCCGGTGAGCTCGCGAGCGGCAGTGACGAGCTGGTCGATGTGCGTGCCGTCCTCGTCCGACTTCAGGTCGTGCCCGTGCCCCGCGACGACGAGCAACGGCGATCCATCGAGCGCGGTGCCGGGGCGCAGCGACAGGCCACCCGAATCGATACCGGTGTGCATGTCGTCGGTCGCGAAGGTGCCGTCATCGACGTGCAATGCGACGACGTGCGAGCGGCGGTACGTGCAGCCGGCGAACGCCAGCGTGCGATCGACGATCGGCACCTGCGTTGCGAGCACGACGACGCCGGCACGGACGACCGCGCCCGTATCGGTGGTCAGCGCAATCGGCTCGTCGTCGTCGAGTGACACATCCGTCACGCGGGTGCCCTCATGGATCAGGACGCCCTGCTCCGCGGCGCGCGCGGCGAAGGCATCGAGCAGGACGTTCGGCTCGACGAGCAGCTGGTCCGGCACTCCGAGCGCCGCGATCCCCAGCGTCGCGTCCTCCTCCGTCGCCCAGCGCGCCTCGATGCCGAGCTGGACGGCCGCTGCGCGCTCGCCCTCCAACGTCGCCTGCCCATCCTCGTTCGTGGCCCACGACCAGCCCCAGACGGGGCGCGCGGCATCCTCGACGCCGAGCTCGCGAGACCAGTGCAGCAGCACGTCGAGCGCGGCGCGATCGCCGTTGACGACGCGCGTCGCATCCTCGAGGCCGAGCGAATCGATCAGGCGCGCGAAGTTGAAGCCTTGGTGGACGACCGCCTTGGCCGTCGAGTTGCCGGTCGCACCGGTCCCGATCCCACGAGCTTCGAGCAGCGTGACCCGCTTGCCGTGCTGCGACAGCAGGAGCGCGAGCGTCGTGCCGACGATGCCGCCGCCGACGATGGCGACGTCGACCTCGAGGTCCTCGGCCAGCGGTGCGTAGCGGCGGCCAGCGGCACGTTCGAGCCAGAGGGAACGGTCGGCATGCGGCATGGAAGACTCCTTCGGGGGTCAGCGGTAGTGGAACGGTGAATTCCCGACGCGGCAACGAACAAACGACCAGCCCTGCAGCTCGTGGTGCAAGCTGTGCGATGCTCCGCACATGACCCAGGTATTCCTGCTCCACGCACTCGGCGCCGACCGCCGGGCCTTCCAACGCTTCGAGCGCCTGCTCCCGGACACGTGGCAGGTCGAGTCGCTCGACCTGCTCGGCCACGGTGAGGCGCCCAAGCCCGCCACCGGCTACGCGCTCGCCGACCACGCCACCTACGTGCTCGAGCAGGTCGCGCAGCGCGACGCGCCCGATCCGGTCCTCGTCGGGCACTCCTACGGGGCCGCGACCTCCGTTGCCGCAGCGGCGCTCCAGCCCGAGCGCGTGCGCGGCATCGTGCTGCTGGATCCTGTCGTGCGCATCTCCGACGACGTGGTCGGCGGCAACACGGCCCGCATGGTCCGCGCGCGGCGCGAGGGAACGCTGCAGGAGACGGTCGCCGCGATCTACCCGGACGCCAGCGAGGCCCTGCGCGCCTGGACCGTGCAGACGTGGGAGGCGATGGCGCTCGGCGTCGTCGACGAGCTCGATGGGGACTGGACCCGCTACGCCGACCGCGTCACCTGCCCCACCGCGATCATCCACGGCGATGAGGAGCTCGGCGGCGCCGGTGACCTTGCCGCCGACTGGTTCGATGACCCGGAGGTCGTGCGCATCGCGGGCTCAGGCCACTACCTGCACGCCACGCACGCGCGTGAGACAGCTGCCGCGGTCGTCGCCGCGGTCGCCGGGTTCACCGCGACGTAGTCAGTCCCGAGCGCGCGCCACGACCGTGGCCGCGAGGATCTCCTCGACGCGCGCGGCGCGCCGCCGGACGTCGTGCTGGAGCGCCGTGGCCCGCGCCATCAGGTTCGGCACTGGCAGTGCCGCCGCCTCGCGGAGCCCGCGCTCGATGTC
>JAOPYV010000123.1 GCA_025964435.1 Thermoleophilia bacterium
CGATCTGGCGGCCGGCCTTGTCGAGCAGGATCGGTGGCGGGATGGTGACGTTCGGGCCGAAGCGTACGGCGCCGCCCTTGAGGAGGCGGGGGCGCGTCGCGCCGGCGCCGGACAGCTGCCAGCGCCACGTTCGCACGCCCTGGCGGCGTTGCACGACGATGTACTCCTTGATCGTGCCGGTGCCTTGGTTGCTGACGACCTCGAAGCCGGGGGCGACGTAGCGCACGCCGCGCTTGTAGAAGGCGGCGCGAGTATTCGGGGCACCGAGCATCTTCCAGGATGCGGCGCCGCGCGAGGTACGAATCTGGACGGCGCCATCGAGCCGCGATGGATAGCGAACGGCTGCTGACGCCGGCTGTCGCTTCACCTTGGGGCCGAGGCCGGTGACGGTCCACGGAATCGCCTTGGCGACCGGCTTCGGCGCAGGCTTCGACCGTCCCAGCGCATCTTGCGCCGAAACGAACGAAATGACGCAGATCGCTGCGATGAGCAGCGCTCGTGCGTGAATGCCTGCTTTCCTCATGTGTAGTGGATCGGCATACCCTGCAATCTGCTGAAGATGAAGTAGTGAACGTGGCCAAGTGGCCCATTGAACCTTCCGAGAAGACGGGTTCGTGCTCAAGAGCCGAGTGAAGTTAGCCGATTGCAAACGACATATGCCGTGTTGGTGATTCCGCAAAGGGTGGGGAGTTGCTGTACGGCACCGGTCATGGAAGGCCGTGAACGATCAGGATTGGTCACAACATCGATGCCGTGACGGCTCACCGTCACGCGCTTGGGGCGTCAGGTCGCCTCGAGCAATCCATGCAGCGCCTGTCGAGTGGGCTGCGCATCAATAGTGCGCGCGATGACGCGGCTGGCCTGGGCATTTCCGAACGGCTCCGTGGCCAGATCCGCGGCCTGGAGCAGGCCGACCGGAACATCCAGGATGGCATCTCCCTGCTCCAGACGATGGATGGTGTGCTGAACGAGGTGCACTCGATCCTGCAGCGCGCGCGGGAGCTCGCGGTGCAGCGCAACAATGGCGGGATCGGCACCCAGGCGAAGAATGCGATCAAGAGCGAGTTCCTGGCGCTCTGTGCCGAGATCGGTCGGATCGAAGGGTCGACCCAGTTCAACGGGATCCCGCTGCTGCAGAATGCGTCGGCGGTGCTGACGTTGCAGGTGGGCGCCAACGACGGGGAGATGATCACGATCTCGCTCGTCGACCTGATCGGCGGCGGCGCGGGCAGCCTGGTTCGACCGAACACGTTCTTCACCGTCTCCTGGAATGACGCGGACCTCGCCGGGTTCGACCTGCACATCGACGACGTGGCGACGGCCCGTGGTCGACTGGGGGCGATCCAGAACCGGTTGGAGTACGCGCTGTCCGCCAACCAGAACACGCGTGAGAACCTCATGGGAGCGGAGTCTCGAATTCGTGACGTCGACGTCGCGTCCGAGATGAGTAACTACGTGCGCACGAAGATCCTGCAGCAGGGCGCGACAGCGATGTTGGCGCAGGCGAACCAGGCGCCGCGGAACGTGCTGTCGCTGCTGCGCTGACTCACGCGCGCGGGCGTCGACCACCAAGTGCCGCGCCTGCGGCGGTCCCGGCGGCAAGGCCGAGGATCGAGCAGCCGGCGAAGCCTGCCGCGGCGCCCGGTACTCCGTGGCGCGCTGCCCGCGTGCCGGGCCAGATGAACACCTGTGCGGTGCCGACGATGCCGGCCAGCAGCAGTGGAAGGCCGCCGCGACGCAGCGCGTCCCGCGTCGACTCCTGGTCGGCCCGGACCTGGTCGCCGACGATCCGGCCAGTCGCGATGGTCACCGCGATGCACGCCACGACGCGGGCGCTCGTCAGCACGGAACTTGCCTGCATCGTCGCTCCTGCTCTCGGTCGAGGGGTCGCCTGACTATCGCCCGCGGGCACTGCTTGGGTTCCAGTGGGGGCCACTTGGCCCAGTGCAGCCACGCTGAGTCCTCAAGAAAGTACCGACTCCTGACCGATAGGGCCGGCGAATGCCCATGCGAGATCGACAGGTAGTGCAGCGAGCCCTCTCCGTACTCGGGCCGATGGCCCCTGTCGCGCTGGCGTTGATCCTCGTCTTTGTCTGCTTTGTCGCCATCTCGACAGCGCTCGCGACCAGCCGGAGCACCGACGTCGTGGACAGGTCGTCGAAGCTGGACAGGCTGTACACGGCCGCCCGTGAGGCAGTCGCAGTGGAGGCGCGCGCGGAGACGACCTACAGCGCGCGACCGGACGCACTGCTCCGCGACGAATACAACTCCGCCGCGGCGCAGCTGACGGCAGTGCTCGAGCAGCTCGAGGCGACCGGCGGTCGGGACCGTGCGACGGCTCGCCGGATCGCCGACATGCATCGGGAGTACCTTCAGGTGGCCGCCCGGCGCTTCGCCGCGATCGATCGTGGAGCGGGTGCGGGGACCCAGGTCGCTGACGCGCGCCACACGGCGCGTCTGTACGACGAGGTTCGATCGGCCGTGGATTCCGCCGCGGCGGTGCACCGACAGGAAGCGACGGGCAGCCTCCAGGAGCTGCGGGAGTCGAGCCGCTTCGTCGCGCGGTGGGTGCCGATCATGGGCAGCGTCGGCATGGTCCTCGTGGTCTTCTTCTGCGCAATCATGTTCTGGTACCGCCGGCTCGTGCAGCAGTCGACCGCGCGCGAGATCGCGCGCCTGGAGGCGGCAGCCTTCCTCGACAACCTGACGGGGCTCCACAACCACCGTGCGCTGCACGAGACGTTGCCCGTGGTTGCCGCGCAGGCGCACGCCGCAGGCGAGGCGCTCGCGCTCATGGCCGTGGACCTCGATGGCCTCAAGCTCGTCAATGACACGCGCGGCCACCACCAGGGCGATGAATTGATCCGACGCCTTGCCGATGGACTTCGGGCGACGATGCCCGAGGGTGGTACAGCGTTCCGCATCGGAGGGGACGAGTTCGTCGTCCTGCTCGAGGGCAACGCGGCGGTCGACGCGTACCACTACTCGCAGGATCTCCAGGCGCACCTGAACCCGCCCGTCACTGGCATCCATGCACGTATCGTGGAGGAGGTGACCCTCGTCACCGTCGGGGTCACCGACCTCGCAGCCGCGAATGGCCGGCCGGACCTGCTGCTGCAGCGCGCCGACCTGGCGCTGCTCGAGGCCAAGAAGCTCGGCCATCGTGGATTGATCTGGGCGGCGGGCATGGAAGCGATAGCCGTCGACAGCGGGCAGACGATCGACCAGCGTCGATTCCTCGCGACGGCGCTCGCGAAGGCGGTCGACGCCAAGGACTCCTACACGCGAAGCCACTGCGAGACGGTCGCACAGCTCTGCGTCCTCATCGCCGAGCAGCTCGGGCTCGATGGCGACGAGACCGAGCGGCTGCGCCTGGCTGGGCTGATGCACGACGTCGGCAAGATCGGCGTGCCCGACTCGATCCTGCAGAAGCCGGATCGCCTGACCGACGAGGAGTTCGAGCAGATGCGCTCGCACAGCACTCTCGGCGCCAGCATCGTCGCCGCAGCGCAGCTCACCGAGGAGTCGACGTGGGTGCGCCACCACCATGAGCGGGTCGATGGCATGGGGTATCCCGATGGCCTGGCCGGCGACGAGATCCCGCTCCAGTCACGCATCATCTTCGTCGCGGATGCCTTCGAGGCGATCACCTCCGACCGGCCGTACCGGCTGGGGCGTCCGGCATCCGAGGCGCTCGAGGAGCTCGAGCGCTGTGCGGGGACCCAGTTCGATCCGGCCTGCGTCGCGGCCCTGCAGCAGGCATTGCAGCATGCGGGGCCGAATGCTGTGGTGCCAGCGTCTGTCGCGTTGGCGCGGAGTCGTCGAGCCCTCGAGCTCGACACCGCTGCCAGTACGGACACCGAGGAGCGACGAGCAGCATGAGCACAGCGCCATTCCGGGCACGACGAACGACCACCACGGTGGCGATGGTCCTGCTGGCTTCGACGATGGCCATCACAGGCTGCGGTGGCGACGATTCGGCTCCCGTCGCGAAGCGCGTCGTGCAGCTGCAGGCGCCGGCGACGCTGGTGGCGGACGACGCGCTGACCTTCTGCAGCGACATCGGCTACCCGCCCATGGAGTTCGACGACGAGGGGACGCCAGCTGGCGCGGACATCGAGATCGGGCAGCGGCTCGCGAAGCTGATGGACGTCTCGGCCGCGTTCGTGAACACGCCCTTCGACGATGTCCTCACCGACCTGGACGACGGCGCATGCGATGCCGTCATCAGCAGCCTCACCAACACGGCGGAGCGGCGCGAGCTCGTGCACTTCGTGAACTACCTCGAAGTCGGGCAGAGCCTGATGGTGGAGACGAGCAATCCGAGCGACATCGAAGGCCTCGACGACCTCGGCGGCAAGCGCGTGGCCGTCCAGGCCGGGACGACGAACGAGGAGTTCCTGCGGGGGCATGCGAAGGATGTCGACGGCACGCCGCCGGTCATCACGCCATTCGCCAAGGACACGGACGCCACGGCAGCGCTCAAGACGGGCCGCGTCGACGCCTACTTCGGTGACTCCCCGGTCGTGGCGTACCACATCGGTCAGGAGGCGCTGACCTATGCCTTCGCCGGTGATGCGATCAACTCCGAGCCGATCGGCATCGCCGTCCGGCACGACGACACCAAGCTCCGCGCGGAGCTGCAACGCGGCATCGAGGCGATGTACGACGACGGCTCGATGGACCGAATCCTGCGTCGCTGGAAGCTCGACGACTTCGCGATCGCGGGCTGACGGATGCGCATCCTCGTCAGCGGTGCCGGAGGACTGATCGGGGCGGAGCTCGTCCGAACCCTCCGTGAGCGTGGCGACGAGGTCGGGGCACTCGTGCGCGGCGAGCCGTCGGGCGCGCTCGACGTGCGCTGGGACCCGGCCGCTGGAACGATCGATCGTGCGGCGTTGGCCGAGGGCCGATTCGACGCCGTCGCCCACCTGGCCGGCGAGACGATCGCCGGACGCTGGACCGCCGACAAGCGACGCCGGATCATGGACAGTCGCGTCAATGGCACGACGCTGCTCGCCGAGGCGATCGCACAGCTGGAGCAGCCGCCCACGGCGTTGATCTGCGCGAGCGCGACGGGTATCTACGGGGATCGCGGCGAGGAGCTGCTGGTCGACGGCGCAGCTCCTGGCGATGGGTTCCTCGCAGACGTCTGCGTCGCATGGGAAGCGGCCGCCGAACCCGCTCGTGCGGCAGGGATCCGCACCGCGCACCTGCGGATGTGTGCGGTGCAGTCACCGCGAGGCGGCGCGCTCAAGGCGCAGCTGCTCCCCTTCAAGCTGGGGCTGGGCGGACCGATCGCCGGCGGCAGGCAGTGGGCGCCGTGGGTCGGATTGACCGAGGCGGTGCGCATCTGGTGCTTCGCGCTCGACGACGACCGCGTCGCGGGACCGATCAACGCGATCGGCCCGACGCCGGCACGCAACCGCGACTACGTCAGGGCGCTCGGGCGCGTGCTGCATCGACCGACCGTGCTGCCCACGCCGACGCCGCTGCTGCGACTGGCGATGGGCGACGTCATCGATTCGCTGCTCGTCTACAGCCAGAAGGTCGTGCCGTCCCGACTCGAGGGGCTCGGCTATGAGTTCCTGGACCGCACCATCGTGCAGGCGCTCGAGCGCGAGATTCGCGGCGAGCCTCGAGGTCGCGACCGGGCTCGCGGCTAGCATCTGCTGCATGGGAGTCGTCCAGCAGCGCATCGCCGACGTCGCGGAGGCCGTGCGACTGGCGCAGCTGCCGCCCGACGTCGCCGTCGACCTGCTCGCGGGCATCGTCGAGCCACGGAGCGATGCGACCCAGCGCCGGAGTGACGGCTCCTTCTTCACGGCTCCCGACGTCGCGATCTGGCTGACCCGCCGGGCAATTGGGGCGACGCTGCTGGAGCTGCTCGACGCACCGGCCGGCGACATCGACGCAGCGCTGGCCGACGGCGCCGACCTGACGCGCATCGTGGGCGATCGAGCCATGACGTCGGCGGCACATGCTGCCGCCGCGTCCCGCCTCGCCGAGCTGCGCGTGCTGGATCCGTCCTGCGGTGCAGGCGCCTTCCTCGTCGCGGCGTGGGGCGCGCTCGTGGAGCTGCAGGGGGTACTGGACGGCGCAGCGCGCGTGCTCGGTATCACGCCCGGGGCGCGCGTGCGACCCGCGCAGCTGCTCGGCGTCGATCGTGATCCGGATGCGATCGCTGCGTGTGCGGCAACGCTCGCGATCGTCACCGGCGCGAGCGGCACGGCGCAGCTGACGTGCGCCGACTCGATCGACGCAGGCGCACTGCCCGCGGCTGACATCGTCGTGGGGAATCCCCCCTTCGTGCGGGCAGCCGCTGCGCGGAGCGCCGGGGACCTGCGCACGGCGCAGGTGCCGAACATGTCCGCCTGGATCGTGGAGCGCGCGCTCGAGGTGCTTCGGCCGAATGGACGCATCGCGATGGTGCTGCCGATCTCGACGATCTGCACGAGCGCGTTCGAGCCGGCGCGTGCGGCGTGGCGTGCCAGCTGCGACCGCGTGCACGTCAGTAGCTTCGACACGATCCCCGCATCGCTGTTTCCCGGCGTCGTGCAGCGTCTTGCGCTGGTCGAGGGGCATCGTCGGGTCGACGAAGGCGCCACCGCGGATGCCTGGCACGTGTCGCGCTATCACCGGTGGGCGGCAGCCGAGCGGCCGGGCCTGTTGGACCGGGTACGCCACGTCGCCATGCCCGCGCCGGGCGACGGAGGCTCGTTGCCCAAGGTCGGATCACCCATCGAGCTCGCTCTGCTCGCGCAGGTGCGACGGCATGCGCCGGCGGGTCGCTTCCTCACCTCGGCGGGCGCTGGCGGTGACAACGTCCTCCACTACAAGCGCCGCTGGTCCTACTTCCTGCTCTTCACGGACTTCGTGCCGCCGATTTGGGACGCACAGGGCGAGCCCCGCACGCCGTCGGAGTTCAAGACGCTGCACGTGGTGCCCGAGCTCGACGCGCGCGTGCTGCTGGCGCTCTACTCAAGCACCCTGTTCTGGTGGTACTTCGCCGTCTTCACCGACAACCGGAACGTGAACCTGCGCGACCTCCGGGCCTTCCCGGTTCCGGAGATCGACCGGGAGCGCGCAGCTCGTCTCGCGACGCTGGGGGACGAGCTGATGGTCGCGCTCCGCGCCTGCTCCGAGGTGCGCACCTGCACGTACCGGTCGATCGGCACGATCCGCAACACGTACTTCCGCCAAGGCGCTACGCGGCCGGTGCTGGATCGCATCGACGAAGAGCTCGCGGCGGCCTACGGCCTCGACGATGCGCAGCTCGACTTCCTGCTCGGGTTCGAACGCCGCTTCCGCTCGTAGCGTCGCAGCCGCGTACCAGTGTCAGTCGGTGGTGGCGCTGATGATGTCGAAGGCGACCGACTCGCAGATCAGCAGCAGCGCGGTCGTCGGCGTGCGCAGCGCCCAGGGCAGCTGCCACCCCGTGCCCCGGCGGTTCGCGACCTGCTGCAGTGCGGGCGCCGCCAGCAGCGTGAAGATGCACGCCCAGCGCGCGTAGACGAAGACCAGTGCCCATCGCTCGTCGAGCGCGCGGGCGATCGGTACGGCGACCAGGGCAGCGAGTGCCGTGATCGTGAGGGACACCGCCAGCAGCTCCCACGCTGCGCGTCGGAAGGGGCGAGGCGTGCCGGCTGGAGCGACGTCGACGAACTCGGTCATGTGCGGATCCTACTTGCCGATGGCCGGGTCACGTGTCGATGACAACGATCTCCGGCGGGCAGAAGAGTCGGAAGTCGGCGGTCGAGTAGCCGACACCGGCAGTGGTGTAGACCCATCGTCGATCGAGGCTGGTGCGATGTGCGGCCGTGGGATCCTGCTCGACCGGGAGCTCGTAGAGGCGACACGGATAGGGCTCGGAGAAGCGCGGCATGTGCATGCGCGCGGTCCAGTCGCCGAAGACCGGCGTGCGAACCTGGCCGAGGTGCGTATGGCCGGCGAGGTGGAGCGCGTGCTCGTGCAGCGTCGCCAGGTGCGGCTCGTGGCCGAGCACGATCACGTCGCTGCCCGGCGTGACGTCGGCGAAGGCAAGGTCGGGCATTGGCCCGGGTCCGGAGGTGCGGCGAGTCCAGCACGAATCGATGCCCGCGACGAAGGAGCCGGTGCCGACCGGGACCGCGCGGTTGGTGAGGACGGGAATGCCAGCTGCCTCGAGCGTGCGCTCGATGCGTCGCGCGTCGGTCCAGTGGTCATGGTTGCCGAGCGTCGCGAAGGTCGGAGCGGTGATCGCGCCCAGGAGCTCGGCGGACCAGTCGATCGCATCGACGTCGTTGCCGACGAAGTCGCCGACGAGCGCGACGAGGTCGGCGCCATCGACGTCGTTGATGGTGCGGACCAGCTGCTCGACGCTCTGGCGCGGGAACCAGTCGTCCCGTGCGTGGATGTCACTCGCCAGCACGATGCGCAGGCCGAGGCGGAGTCCGCGAGGCCGCAGGTCGACATGGCGCGTGCGGATGACGAGGGAGGATCGTCGCTGGTAGAAGCTGCGAAGGAGGTGCATCGCGCTCAGTCCCGTCCGGAGTGCTCGACGAGGCGGCCACTTCCCGTGCCGCTCCGGACGCGTTGCAGCATGGTGCGCAGCAGTCCCGGTGCGGCAGCGCGAGCGACGTGGATCGCGCCGAACGCGCGGGGCCGGGTGACGAAGGCTGGGCCCTGGCGGTCACCGGCGCGCACGATCGCACGTGCGATGTCATCGGCGCTCGCGGTGAGGCGTCGACCGATCCAGCTCCCCATCAGGTGGTGGTTGGGCCAGCCGGGCGTCGGCACGGGCCCGGGCTGGACGCATGCGACGTGGACGCCCGTAGGCTTCCAGCGGACGTGGAGCGCCTCCGACACGCCGGTGAGGCCCCACTTCGTCGCCGAATACACGGGAGAGTCGGGCGTTCCCACCAGGCCGGCGACGCTCGAGACGTTGACCACGGCACCTCCCGATGCGGAGAGGAGCTCGAACAGGTCGTGCATCAGGTGGATCGGTGCGCGCAGGTTCGTGTCCAGCAGGCGGTCGATGTCATCCGCTCCGGAGCTGTCCTCGAACGTCAGCTGGCTGCCGACGCCGGCGTTGTTGACGAGCACGTCGAGTCGGCCGTGGAGCTCGCGAACTTGCTTCGCCAGCGCTGCCGTCTGCCCGGGTTCTGCGAGGTCGTGGACGAGCACGTGCGCCTCGGCGCCTGGCCCGAGGCGTGCCATGTCCACGGTCTCCCGGAGCGCGTCGATGCGACGGCCGACGAGCAGCACGACGACGCCACCCCGACCGAGGTATCGCTGGGCGGTCGCGCGCCCGATGCCGCTGGAGGCACCGGTGACGAGCACGACTGGACGGGTGGTGGGCTGCGTCGGCATCTGACCGTGCATGGTATCGCTCAGGAAGCGGCGACGGAGTCGCGACGCGCCGGGCGCGGGTACGAGCCCGAGATCGCGCGGACGAGGTCGGATGGGACGAAGGGCTTCTGGACGTGTGCGTCGGCGAGGCCGGCCAGCGGCGCCGCGTGCCCGCGAAGGTCCAGTGCGGAGCAGACCACCACCGGCAGGTCGGGGCGTCGCATGCGGGCCGCATCGACCAGACCCGGCCCATCGAGGTTCGGCATGTTCACGTCCGTGCAGAGCACGTCCACGTCGGCGTGGAGCTCCAGGAGGCGCAGCGCCTGGATGCCGTCGTCCGCCTCGAGCACACGCGCACCCGCAGCCTCCAGCACGACGCGGAGGAGCATGCGCACGGAGCGCTCGTCCTCGGCGACCAGCACCGTCATGTTCGTGAGTGGCTGCATGATGTTGTACTGATTCCCCCGCAAGTGTGTTAGCAAACTGTGAAGCGCGCAACTTCCTATACGCCGTTGGAAGAAGGCTGGTTCTCGTTGCCGGTGGCCGTCGTGGGACGAGGCGGCGGCCGAGGGCGTCCAGTCCTGCGTCCTCGTCCGACGCACCGGTGGGTCGCTGGCGAGAATTGGACGATGAGCACCGACCCCGCACCCGACCGCTTCCACGCCTTCAGCCGCCTGCTGCTGACGGTCACCGAGAGCGCGCTCGAAGGTATCCGCACCGACCACGCCTTCGAACTGCGTGCGACGCGGACAGGCGCCGAGGTGTGGCGCTCGAGCGTGCTCCACGCGAACGGCGATTCCTGTGCGAGCGGTGAGCGCTACGTGGGTTCGCTGACCTCGCGACAGGTGATCGACCTGCTGGAGGAGATCGAGCGCAGCGGCGTCTATGAGGCGCTGCCGACGCTCGGCATCGTCCCGGGCGTGGCCGATGCCACGGCGGAGACGACGGTCTCGATGCAGCTCGTGTCCGCGACCCAGGAGCGGCAGGTGCTCGACCATGCTCCGGCTGATCGTGCGATCGTGCACGACGTCGCCGAAGCAGTCCGCCGCCGTGTCGAGCAGGCCATGGAGCGGGCGCTCACCAGCGCGGGTTGAGCGTCGAGCGCGGGCAGCGCTTTCCGTCGGGGTCGTCACTCACATGGGCGTTACCGCACAACTACGTTCCGACGAAACCACACCGGGGTACCTGAACCCACCAATGTCCGACATCGCCCTCCAGTACCTCAAGCCGATCTGGGTCGCCGCCCTTCGACATCGCGGCCCCCATGATCCGGGCGTCGCCGATGCGACGTGGCAGGACCTGATCATCTGGGCATCCCCGCGAGGCCTGCTCGGCCGCTCACCGGATGCGCGCGGTGTCGGCCTGCTCTGGGACGATCCGCGCCAGTTCTCCCCGCAGCAGCGCCGCTATGACGTCGGGGTCCCGATCCTGCCGGAGGACGTCGAGAACGTTGCGGGTCCAGGCTTCGTCGTGGTCACCG
Organism: Thermoleophilia bacterium; assembly: GCA_025964435.1. Lineage (GTDB taxonomy): Bacteria > Actinomycetota > Thermoleophilia > Gaiellales > SKUG01 > JAGQUL01. Next base: position 10,811 of record JAOPYV010000123.1, read on the forward strand.
CGCCCGGGCGCTACCTGTGCGCGACGCACGTCGGCCACTACGAGCGCCTCACGCAGACGTACGCCGAAGTGATCGAAGGGCCGCTCAAGAACGACGGCTGGACGCTGCTCGCGCAGCCGATCGTCGAGGTCTACCGCAACTCGCCGTCGGAGGTGCCGGAGGAAGAGCTGCGCACCGACATCTATTTCCCGGTGGCCAAGCTGTAGCAAGGGGTGCTGGTCGGCGCGTGCTAGAGCACGAGGCTCAGCAATGCGCCGATGACGGCGCCACCGACGGGACCGCCGAGCGCGGCGAGTGGCGGAATGACGGCAGCTGCGGCCGCGCCGAGTGCGGCGAATACGGCCATGCGCCCGAAGTTGATGTTCCCGAGCTTGAAGCCGCCGCCGCCCCGGGTCGCCGCGTCACCGCCCCCGCCGTGGGTTGCGCCAGCATCGACACTCGTACGTGGTGGAGCTGCGGGCACGGGCGCCCCGGCATGCAATGCACGCGGGAGGACCGAAGGGGGAGCCTGACGAAGTGGAACGGCGCTGACCATGGATGCCTCCTGGGGATATGGCGCTTCCCCTGGCTATCACGGTTTGCGGCGAGATCGTTGCATTCGGGCCGTGCCGCGGCCGCCATCTCCGGGTCCCGACGTCGAGCGTCAGATGCCGTGTGGGCGGGTGCGCTGCAGCCGCTTGACGAGCGAGACCATGTCGCCACGGAACTTGCCCGAGAGCATCCCGCGCGGCAGCCGGCCCATCAGCGCCCGGTACTCCCACGGGTACTCGACGGTGTTACGGCGGATCGGCGGGGTCTCGAGGTACTCGACGAGCACGGCCATGTGCTCCTCGTTCATCGCGAACACCATCGCTCCCTCGAGCCGACCGGCGTAGTAGACCTGCCACTTCTCGGGATTGTCGTGCTCGCTCGGTCCCCAGGAGCAGACGGAGCAGCCGAAGACCGGATCGAGCATCTTCGTGATGTTGCGGAACTCCGAGCCGATGCCTTCGATGCGTGCGTAGTTGGTGCAGTCTGGACACTGCACCGCGATATCGAGCAGTTCGGTGTAGAGCTCGTCGGTCTCCTTGACGCCCTCAGGGCGCGGCAGCTCCTCGACCGGCAGCACGCCGATCCAGCCGGAGCGTGGCGCGGACGTGGCCTCCTCGTTGAGGAGGGGTTTGCCGGTGCGGGTGCGTGCGTCGGGAAGCATCACTGGCACCTTACCGCACGCTTCCGCGGAAGCGACCTACTTGGTGGCGGCCTTTGCCTTGGGCTCGGGTCGGGCGAGGCCGAGGTCCTTGGCGACGCCGGCAACGACCTCGCGGAGGTTGTCGGCGACGACGACGCCGTGGCCGAACTCATCGTCGATGCCGGGCTTGCCGAGGTCCTGCGCTGCGCGGCGCAGCACTTCCTTCATGGCCGTCGTGTCGAACTTGCGACCGGTGGCTTCCTGGGCTGCCTGCTGGATCAGCGCCATCACGCCGCTGCCGGCAGGTGCCGCCATCGACGTGCCGTTCCAGCCGGCCTCGAGCTCGCCACCGGGGATCGTGGAGCGAATGTCGACGCCGGGCATGGCGATGAACGGGACGGGGTCACCGTTCTCGCTCGGGAGCGGATTGGGACCGCGTGACGAGAAGGTGGCGATCTTGTCCTTCCGGTCCATCGCGCCCACCGTGATGATGTGCGGGTTGGAGCCGGGCGAGCCGATCGTGCCGCGTCCTGCCTCGCCGTCATTGCCAGCGGCGAACACATTGATGATGCCCATCGCGTCCATGTTGCGCAGCGCGTTCATGTAGCTGATGCTGGTGCCGTCGTCGGAGCCCCAGGAGTTGTTGATGATGTCCGGGCCTGCGGTGACGACGCGCACGGAGCCGGGTCGGCTGCCGGGGGTCGGCACGCGCGGGGCGACCATGTTCTGGAACGAGGAGAGGAGCATGCCGTCGGTGCCGCCCTGCTCGCCCAGGCCGCGTGCGGCGACGAGCTTCGCATCGGGGGCGACGCCGACCTGGACGCCGCCGTACTCGCCGAGGATCGTGCCGGCGACGTGCGTGCCGTGGAGGCCCTTGTCGACGGGCACCGGGGACTTCTCGGTCGTGACCGAGTCGTACCAGTTGCCGATGTCGCTGCGCGTGCCGGAGCTGGCGTCGTAGCCGCGGTACTTGCTGAGCAGGAAGGGATGCTCGACGTCGAGGCCGGTGTCGATCACGCCGACGGTGACGCCCTTGCCGGTCAGGCCGTCTGCGCGCGCCTTGTCCACGCCGATCCGCGTGAGGTTCCACTGCGGGTCGTTGGCGAGGTTCGGCTTGGCGGACTTGCTGGGCTTCTTCGCGCCGCCGCCGATGTCGACGGGCAGGTCGGCAAGGGCCGCCCCTGCGCCGATCGCGGCGTCGCTGAGGCCGGCGAGCTGGTCGACGTGCGAGCCGGGCGTGTCGAGGACGTGGGTGGCGGACTTGATCGCCTGGGCGACGCCGGCTGCGCTCGACATGACGGACTCGGCCGTCTCGTCGCCGTAGACAACGATGGCGTTCTGGATCCAGAGTGGGGTGTAGCCGCGGCGCTCGGAGACGTGGCCGGATGCCTGGAGGCCGTCGAGCACCTTCCAGAGCGGGCCCTGCGTCTTGGCCATGTTGTCGATGAGCGTCTTCGCGACGTACTGGCGGCGCTCGTCACCGACGGGCATCGCGAAGGCCTTCCCGACCTCGCGATTCGCCTGGTCGTCGAGCAGCACGAGGAACTCGGTGAACTTCGACTCCTCCTTGGCGATCGCATTCGCCTCGGACTTCGTCAGCGCGGGCGCTGGCTCCTGCGGCGGGGCAGTGTCCAACCCGGTGGGGGCGTACCGCGGGGCAACAGCGGGGGCGGCGATCGACGTCATCCGTGACCTCTCATCTCTCGAAGGGGGGAGCACGTGGGTCCGACGTCCGTGCCGGAACCACAGTTGGATGATCCTGCACGATGGGGGTCCGAACCAATCCAGATCCTGAAGGGCTGGCCGCTGAGAGCCGCCTCGCTGGCCGTCACCGCCTCTGCCTTCGATAAGATGCGGAACATGGCCACTGTCTATGAAGTCGAGGAACTCGAGCGAGCGCTGCAGGACCTGCAGCTCGACGATCCCGTTCCCGAGCAGGAACGCTGGTACGCGATCAGCACCGACCCGTGGCCATGTCCTGCCTGCGGCGAAGAGGTCATGTGGGTGACGGCATGTCATCACGTGGTGATCGCCGAGACCCCCGACCCGCTGCTCGAGCACGCGGCGATCGCCAAGAAGGTCGGCCGCAACCCCCGCATCGTCAAGTACGACGGGGGCGGCCCGACGATCACGCTCTACCAGTGGCGCGCCCTCGGCCGACCGGTACACGGCGTGCGCCGCGACCTGACGCCGTAGCGCGGCCGTGAGCCGGCACAGCCGGCGCGTGCCCCCGGTGTCGTGCGCGCGCTCGCGTGTGGCGGGCCTGAGACCGTATCCAGTCCTGACGTGAGGAACCTGAGTGCGCAATGTGCACCCTCAGGTTCCTCACGTATGCAATCTGGCCCGAGATACGCAAACGGCGCCCCGTGGAGGGGGCGCCGCTTACAGTGCGGATGAGAAGACTCGAACTTCCACGGGCCGGAGCCCACTGCGACCTGAACGCAGCGCGTCTACCAATTCCGCCACATCCGCATGTGACCGCCGAAACAAACGATCCGTTCCGGGCAGATCCGTATCATACCAGTCGTGGATCCCTTCGTCACCGTGCATGTGATCGCGGCCGTCGCGCTGCTGGCGTCGTCGGCGCTCGTCGGCGTCTGGGGATTGGCTCGAACGGCGCAGGTGACGACGCCGGAACGCCCGCGCGAAGGGCGCGCATTCGCCCAGGTGCTGCAGCTCTCGCACACGCTCGTGCTCGGCGCCGGGATCGTTGGCCTGCTCCTGCTCGCGGAGGGGCACGACGTTGCGGATCAGCTCCACGTGCGCGTGTATGGGCCGTGCATGCTCGTCGCGATCGTCGCGTCCTATGGCTACCGCACGAAGGATCCACGAGTGAACGTGCGCGTCTTCTCGATCGCCTCGCTCGTCGTCTTCGCGCTCGGCCTGCGTGCGTTCTGGACCGGTGCGTGAGGACGCACCCCTTCGCGGGTAGGTGAGGGTATGTCCGATTCGCAGCGCAACCTGATCATCCTCGTCGCCATCGCCATCGCAGGCGTGCTCTTCAGCGGCGCATTCAACCTGGGTGCGGGCGGCGCGATGGCATTCCTGAACCTCGCCTTCACCATCGTGCTGGTCTGGTTCCTGGTCACGATCTACCAGCGCAACTCAGGCACGATCGCCACGATGCCGGTCGGCCCGCGCCTCATCCTGCAGGCGGCGTGCCTTGCGCTGCTGCTCATCTTCGTCACGGGCATGCTGCGGCTGCCGTTCGTCGAGCTGCCACCGCCGTTCGGCTGGTCGAACAGCCAGCCCGTCCTGTTCTGGGGCAGCGTCTTCGCCTGCGGATTCGCGATCTGGTACTCGTGGCAGCAGCGCACCAGCAAGTGGTGAGGCTGGGGCTCAGGCCTCGCTGAGCACTGCCGCGCGCACGCCGCCGAGCGTGTCGAGCGCCGCGCGGACGTCCATGCGGATCGTCGTGAAGATCGGCACGTCGCGCTCGGTGTAGCCGGAGGACTCGGTCTCGCGCATCTGCATCATCAGGTCGACGAAGTCGTGCACCGAATCGGTCTCGAAGGCGGTCATGAACTCCTGGTCATCGATCCCGAAGCTGAATGCCGTATTCAGCGTGACGCCGGGGAACTGACGGCCGATCACCGCGTGGTCGCGCATCATGCGGCCGCGCTCTTCCTTCGGCAGCGCGTACCACGAGCGCAGCTTCACGAAGGGATAGACGATGAAGTACTTCTTCGGTTTCGGCGTGACGGCGAGCGGGCGCGCCTTCTTGAAGCCCGCGTCCTCGGCAGCCTTGGTGTACTGCGAGCCCTTGGTCGTGCCGGTGTAGAGGTACGCCGGCTCGAGGTAGGTTCCGAGCGCCGTGCTGAAGATGTCGGTCTGGCTCTGCTGGAGCAGCTCGATCTCGGGCGTCGCGCGCCAGGTCATGAGGTCCACGTCCGGGCGAATGCCCACGGCCGTGTAGGTGGAGAGGACCATGCGGTCGGCCCACGAGTCGACGACCTCGGCGAACTCCGCCTTGTGCTGCTCGCGCACCTCCTGCGGCAGCCGGCGCCATTCGGCCGCAAGCTTGTAGCAGGTCCAGCTCACGAATTGGCGCGGCGCGTCGGCGCCGTCCTCGACGTGGCCGTGGGGTACTCGAACGAGGCTCTCGGGCTGGTCACTCATGGTTCGTCATGCTGACAGATGCGCGATGAGGTCGTCGAAGTCATCGGCGGATGAGCCGATCTGACGTGAGACGTCCTCGTTGCTGGGCACCGAGCCCTGGACGAACAGCTCGCGCAGGAAGTCGGCGGCCTTGCCGTTGCAGAACCACTCCTCGCCATGCTCGCCGCGCAGCCACGCGATGACCTGCTCGCTGGTGCGCCAGGCGCGCAGGTAGTCGGCGGCGTAGAGGCCGGCGTCCATGTCGCTGGCGAACTGGCTCGTCGGATACGTCATGCGCGTCGCGGCGGAGAGCCGGTCGGCGTAGCGCTGGGGATTGCGCGGGTCGCGCGGGTCGGCCCAGAACTCGAGCTCGTACGCGAGCTTCGCGCCGTAGCGGCGGAACAGCGACGCGTCGATGAAGGAGTTCTGCGCGACGACCAGCTCGGCGTCCTCGCGGGAGAGGCCGAAGTGGCGCTGGTGCCAGAGCGGCTCGTGCGTGATGCGCTCGACGACGTAGGAGTAGATCTCGGTGAGCGCGTTGTCGGGCGCGACGTAGCGGTGCTCGAAGGGCAGCTGGTCGCTGGTCAGGCCGAAGTGCAGCGCATGGCCCGCTTCGTGCAGGAAGGCACCGTAGTCGGTGAGGCCACCGGTGGGGCGCACGATCAGGTGCACCTCCTCGGGCACGCGCACCGGGATGACGCAGGCGCGCGGGTCCTTGTCGGGGCGGTCTTCGAGGTCGGGCAGGATCGTCGGGATCCGGTCGAGCGGGAAGCCGAGCTCATCGAGCGTGCGCTCGCACACCTCGGCCATGCGCTCGCGCGTGAAGACGTGGTCCCACTGGTGCAGCGAGCGCAGGTAGCCCGCGTGCGCGCGTGAGGGATGCTGCTCGTCGCGGCCGAGCAGCTCGGGGAAGAGGCGGTCGGCCTGCTCGGCATAGTGGGCGGCAGTGCGCTCGCTGACCGCATTGATCTGGTCGGAGAAGCGCTGCACGTCGATACCCATGCGCGCGTTGGCGATGGCGATCTCGCCGTCGAGCCCGAAGACGAGGGTGCGCAGCTCCTGTGAGCGTGCGTTCAGCTCGACGTCGCGCTCGGCGAACTCCTCGTCCGCCTGGCAGACGAGCTCGTAGATCGCAGCGCGGCGCTCGAAGTCCGGCTCCGAGCTGATCAAGGCCAGGAGTGCGTTGAGCGACTGGGGCTCGCCGTCGAAGTCGGCGCGCCAGGCAAGGCGCTCGTTCATCAGGTCCTGCGCGGCCTGGACGACGTCGCCTGCCGCGACGGCGTCGGCTGCTTCGAACCAGAGCCGATTGAGACGATCGCGTTCGACCGGATCCGTCGCTGCGGCGCGGGCCTCACCGAGCGCTTCCAGCTGCTCGTGCGTGTAGAGGTGTGCGAACTCGGCGTAGATGTCCGCGAAGCGCGACTCGGGCTGGAGGCCGACGGTCACCTTGCGTGCGTCATCGGCGCCTGCCACGTAGTGGCGTTCCATGCCGGCTGCAAACTCTTCTGGGGAAACGACGGTACTGGTCATGGACGGACCCTATCGCCCCTGTCGAACGGAGGTGTGCCGGGATGCGGCACATATTCGTCACAGACTATTGACGATATTCCCCTTGCCGAGGTCTACTTGCAGTAGCGACAATACTCTAGTGAACGAGACCACGTGCCCCCAGCCCCGAACCAGCCGCGAACGACCCGCCCCGAGCAGCCGCTCCGAGCGCGCGTCGGCAACCGTCGAATTCGTCGGTGCGCTGCCATTGCTCGCCTTCGGGATGCTCACCTGCCTGCAGGCGATGCTCGCGGCGTGCAGCCTGGTGTTCGCGCAGTCTGCTGCGGATCGTGCGGCGCACGGCGCGTCGCAGTCGCAGGCACGGGCTTCAGTGCCGAGCGGCTGGCGCACACGAACGCAGGTCGTCGTGGGGAATGGACGGGTGCGCGCGACAGTCGTGACGCCCGCAGTGCTTCCGGGCATCGGTTCGCGGCTCGTCGTGCACGTGGACGTGCCGGAGCTGCAGTCATGAACCGGGAGCGCGGACAGGCACTGATCGAAGCTGTCGCCGTCTTCCCCGTCTGCCTGGCATGCGCTGTGGCGCTCGTCGACTGCGGCATCGTCGTCCGCGACCGCATGGCGATCGCCCAGGCTGCCTCGCGCGCCGGAGCCGCACACGTCGCTGGCAGTGACGTGGAGCGTGCCGCTCGCGGCGCACTGCCGAGCCGCGTCGCCCGAACCCTTGAAGTCCACGATCGAGACGATGCGCTGGACCTCACCATCACGAGCCGGCCGACCCTCCTGGGCGTGGCCGGTGGCATCCAGCTGACGTCACGCATTGAACTGCCCGCCGAGGTGATCGCATGAGCCCAGTCCATGTCATCGTAGGAGACGACGCACGCGCCGAGGCCATGTGGGCCGAAGCATTCGCCGGTGTCGTCGACCTGTACCGATTCGATCGCAACGTCGAGGCCTTCGAGCGGCTGACCGCTGCTGAGGCGCCGGTTGACCTGGTGGTGCTCACGCCCGCACAGAGCGGCCCGTTCAACCTGACGCCCGACCAGTTCGTCTCCCGCATCCTCGAGTCGTCGGCGCTGTCGACCTCGCGTCACCTTGCCAACCTGCACGTCGTCGTCGTCGGTCAGCCATTGACGCGTCAGCATCCGCGCGCCATCCAGGTCGCGACGCTCGACGCCGCGATCCGCCTCGTCAAGTACGGCGAGGTGCGTCAGGCGCCGCAGACCGCACCTGTTGCCGTCGCGCCCATCGAAGCTCCGATGCCGCCTGCCGGGGGCATGTTCTCCGACGGCGTCATCTCACGCATCTGGGACGCAGCCGATGCCGCTGATCGCGCCGAGCGCGCGGTCCTCGGTGGCGGCGCAGCCGCACCGGCAGCTCCGGTCGCACCCGTGGCTCCCGTCGTGCAGGCCGCTGCCGCGCCGACACCAGCCGCGCCGGTCGCCCCGCAGCGCCAGCAGCTCTTCGAGCGCGCCGCTTCCGAAGGCTTCGTGCTGGCACCAGAGGCGCAGGTCATGGGCGGCGGCGCTGCACGGCCGCAGCAGGTCGGCGCGCCCGGTGAATCGATCGAGGTCGCGTCCGGCATGCTCCAGTCGTCACGCCCGTACGCACTGCCGAACGGTGCCGGTTACCGCGGCCCGCAGGTTCGTCAGGGCCAGGTCTCGGCTTCCAGCCATCACGCGATGTCGATCGGCGCTCCGGTGCCGCCCGCGCTCCAGGCGCAGGTGCAGCAGGTCGTCTACGGCGGGCAGCCGGGCGCTGCTCCCGATCCGATCCTCGTGTGGTCCTCGAGTGCACGCAGCCAGGTCGTCAGCGCAACCGTGCCGGTCCCGACCAGCGTCGCTCCGCAGCCGCCGCAGCAGCAGGTCGCTGCGCAGATGCAGCAGCTGGCTCCGATGCAGGCGCCAGCGCCGATGCAGGCGGCGCCCGTTCGCGTCGTGCCGATGGAGCCGCCGGCAGGCGTCTACGGCGGTGCCCCGCAGCAGCCGACGCAGCAGGTTGCGCCGCAGCCCGCCCTGCAGAACCCGAACTTCAGCGCCGACCCGATGCTCGCTCGTGTCGAGCGCGAGCACGCGGCCGTCAGCTTCGGCTGATCCTGGCGTCGGCTGGCAGCATCACTGCTCGGCCGATGGGCCTTGGTCGTTGACGGGCGCCAGCAGCCCGAGCAGCTCCTCCGCCAAGGCGTGCATGGCTGATTCTGAGGTGCGCACGTAGCGCCACTGACCGTGTTGGGTGATGTCGACGAGCCCCTCGTCGTGCAGAAGGCCGAGGTGCCGCGATGCCGTGGACTGCGGGAGCCCTGCCGCGCGTGCGAGGTCATTGACGCAGACGCCCACGACGAGCGGGTCCACGAGGTTGTCGGGAAAGGCCGATGGTGTTCGTGTCAGCCGGAGGAGTCGCAGGCGATCGGGATGCCCGAGCGTCTTGAGCCTGCGTGCGACATGGGTGGTTGGTTCACCCGTCGTCATCGGGAGCCCCGGGGCCAAGCCCCGTGTCCGCCATTCGATCCCGCGGCAAGGGCGGCTTTTCGGAGGTCGTCGAGGACCGTCCAGCGTGTGTCGATCCCGATGTACTGGGTTCCGTCCGGGCCATGCAGCACTGGCCCCACGTAGCCAAGGACGTAGTCGTTCTTGGGGTTTGAGTGGTGGATGCTCCAGCCAGGTGGCGCGGCGGGGAACGCGGGCAGGGGCGTGTGAGGCTTCGGGGCGGTGACGCCCGGAGCTCCGATTGCGATCGACATTGTGAGACCTCCAACTGGTCGGGGAGTGGCGCTCCATCGTATCCGATAAACTGGATATATGCAATCAGGTTTACGGGTGGAGTTGATCTCGTCGAGCCAACGAGCGCTTCCAGCGACGGTGACATTCGTCACGAAGTCGTGACGAATGTCACCGTCGTGTCACACGTCATGGCGCATGCTGGATCCATGCAGCGTCGACGGACTCCAGCTGAGCGTGGCTCGACATCCATCCTCGCTCTGGGCATCCTCGTTGGCGCCGCCTTCCTCGTGGCAATCGTTGCCTCGCTCGGTGGCAGCTATGTCGCGCATGCCGAGCTCCAGCAGGCGGCTGACCTATCCGTGGCAGTGATCGAGCGCGGCGGCGCCGACTCGCCCCAGCTTCGTGGCGAGCGGATGGCGCGTGCGAATGGTGCGGGCCGCGTCCGCATCGACACGATCGAGGACGGTGCGCGCCTGCGTATTCGCGTCGCGGCGCCCGCGCCCCGCCTGTTCGGCGTGCCGGCGGGCCTGCAGGTGCGCGCCGTGGCCTACGCCGACATGCCCGCGCCCGCGCTGGTAGGAGATGGCGGCCCCAATCCGCCTGGGGTCTATGCCGGTTCGCTCGAGGTGGTGGATGGGGGCGCGCGGCTCTGTCCGCGCGTCGCGCGTGCCTATCGCGCGATCGACACGGCTGCGGGGGGAGACGGGATCACGCTCTGGGCGACGAGTGGCTTCCGTGGCTGGGCTGAGCAGGCTGCCCTGTACGCGCAGCTCGGCCCCGTCATCGCTGCTCCGCCCGGCACCAGTCGCCACCACGACGCGACGGAGCTCGACATTGCCGTCGGTCCCGCTGGCTCCGCCGTCCATCGCTGGCTGACCACGAACGGCCCAACGCATGGATGGGTGCAGCGCTACAGCTGGGAGCCTTGGCATTGGGGCTACGTACGAGGGTGCTGAGGAGCGATTTCCGCAATGTGACGGAACATGCGATCCGGGTACCACGTCCCGATCACCTATCGAAGGATTGACATGTCCCGCGTCCGCGTCCACAACCTCACCATCTCGCTCGACGGCTATGGCGCCGGCGAACCGCGGACGGCCGACGCGCCGTTCGGCCACGGCGCCCACATCATGGACTGGTTCAAGGCGACCCGGTCATTCCACGGCATGGTGGGCGATCCAGCAGGCGGCGAGACCGGCATCGACGACGACTTCGCGGGCCGCTGGGGCGAGGGTATCGGCGTCGAGGTCATGGGGCGCGGCAAGTACGCGCCGGGATCGGGGACGTGGCCCGAGGAGTGGCGCGGCTGGTGGGGCGAGGAGCCGCCCTTCCACACGCCCTGCGTGGTGCTCACCCATCATCCGCGCGAGCCCCTCGAGCTGGCGGGCGGCACCACCTTCCACTTCCTCGACGCGTCGCCTGCCGATGCGCTCGCCCGCGCTCGCGAGCTGGCGCCCGGCACCGACGTGCGCCTCGGCGGTGGAGTGACGACCGTCCGTGCATTCCTCGAGGCAGGGCTCGTCGACTACCTGCACCTAGCGATCGCGCCCGTGCTGCTCGGCCGCGGCTCTCGCCTCTGGGGCGAAGGCCTGGAGGGGCTCGAGCACCAGTTCGAAGACGTGCGCGTCACGAGCACGCCGTCCGGCACGACGCACGTCGAGTTCGAACGCCCCTGAAATCCAGGGCCCGGCGTCGATCAGCCCAATGCCTTGAGCGCTCGCTTGGCGGAGTCGCCCAGTCCCCAGTGCTCGGCGAGGCGCTCGAATTCCGCGCGGTCCGCGTCACCCACACCCCGCCCCGCGTCGAACGTCGGCAGCTTAAGATCCCGAACCACGTTCACCACGGCAGGGGCGCGGAGGAGGTAGTCGGCTGCAGCCACGATCTTCCTCCGGTGCGGCGGGCGCATCGAGGATGTCAGGTCGGCAGCGGCACGGACGATTCCGAGGAGGTCGTCGTACTGCTGCAGCAGGTCGACCGCCGTCTTCTCGCCGACGCCCGGCACGCCGGGCAGCCCGTCCGACGGATCGCCACGCAGCACGGCGAACTCGGCGTACTGGTCGGCACCGATGCCGTACGTGTCGCGCAGCCACCCGTCCGTGACGTAGTCGAGCTTGCTCATGCCGCGTCCGGTGTAGACCACTCGGACGCGCCGCTCGTCGTCGACCACCTGGAAGAGGTCGCGGTCGCTCGTCACGACATCCACCGGTCCGTCGGCCGTCGCGGCAAGCGTGCCGATCACGTCGTCGGCCTCATGCTCGGCTGCTCCCACGATCGGAATCCCGAGGAGTGGAAGCAGCTCCGCGAGGATCTCCACCTGGGGCGAGAGCAGGTCGGGCACTTCCTCCGTGTCGGGGATTCCTGCAGCATCGCTGGCTTCTGCGACGCGATGCGCCTTGTAGCTGGGGATGAGGTCGACCCGCCACTGCGGGCGCCAGTCCTCGTCCCAGCACGCCACGATGCCGGACGGTTCGAGGTCGGTCGCGAGCCGCGCCACCATGTCGAGCATCCCGCGTACGGCGTTCACCGGGGTGCCGTCGGGTGCGCGGATCGAGTCGGGCAGCGCATGGAAGGCGCGGAAGTACATTGCAGCTGCGTCGAGGAGCATGAGCGGTGGCGTGGTCGTCATGTGATCGGCATACCCGGTGGCCGGTCGCGCAAGCGGGAGCGGGGCGCCTGACATGTGCAACAAGTTTCTGGCTACTCTGTCTGCGTCGTGCGGATGCCCGCACGATTGACACATCTCGGTTTCTCGCGGTGCGCTCGGAGAACGTTACGGATGCATTGTCACTTGAGCGTCCAGGAGCGCCACCATGTTCATTTCCGTCCGCCGATTCGAGATCCGCGACGACAGACTGACCCCCGGGGTCGTGACCGAGCTCGTGCGCAGCGAACTCGTGCCGGAGTTCGAGCAGATCGATGGGTTCCGCGAGTACTTCCTCATGGACTCGCGGCACCCGAAGCTGACCTCGATCACGATCTGCGACACCGAGATCGCCGCAGGTCAGACCAACCGTGCATCGCAGGCGTTCATCCAGCGGTCATTCAGGCCAGGCGCGGTCGAGCGTATCGACGTGACGACCGGCAACGTGCTGCTTGCACCCAGCGTCATCGGCCACATGTGAGTCGCTGCTCGAGGTGCGCGCGAACCTCGTCCCATTCCGGGGCGATGACCGAGTAGTACACGGTGTCGCGAATGTACCCGTCCGTCGCGAGCAGGTGCCGACGCAGCACGCCTTCCCGGGTTGCGCCGAGGTGCTCGATCGCTCGCTGCGCGCGGACGTTGCGAAGGTCGGTCTTGATGGCGACGCGCTCGCAGTCGAGGGCGGTGAACGCGTGCTCGAGCATGAGCAGCTTCATCTCCGCGTTGATCCCGCCACCACGATGCGACGGTGCGAGCCAGGTCCAGCCGATCTCGCAGCGGGGATGACCGCTGTCGATGTCAGCGAACCGCGTCGAGCCGATCGGAGCGCCGGTGGCCACATCGATGACCGTGTAGGGAATGCACTCGCCACGCGCCTTGGCCTCGAGCATGTCGCGCACGTAGTGCTCGCCACCATCGATGAGCGGTGACGCCGACATGTAGCGGAAGGCATCCGGATCCAGCCCGGCGACCGCTTCGAGCGGAGCAGCGTGCTCGAGCGTGGGTGGGACCAGATGGACTCGCTTGCCGTGCAACGCGATGCTGCTCATGTGCCGATCCTCCCCGACGTGCGGATGTTCGGCAACCCGTCTTCGCGTTCCCGCATCGAGCGATCAACGCGGGAGGGGTGGGGGATCCACCGAGCATGGCGAACGCCGAGCATCCTGTCGAGGTGCCGATCCGCGTGGAGTCGCTCCGCGGGGCGCTCGTGCGTGCCTTGCTCATCGCCGGAGCGGCCCTCGTGCTGTTCTGGATGGCGAGCATGGTGTCACTGGTGCTGCTGCTCGCCTTCGGGGCGATCGTACTCGCGATCGCGCTCAACGGTCCCGTCACGTGGCTCGAGCAGCGGCGCGTTCCGCGCGTTGCCGGCACGCTGTCGCTGCTGCTCGTCGCGGTGGTTTTGATCATCGGCGTCGGCCTGCTCGTCGGCGCGAAGGTGGTGGAGCAGGTCGCCGAGCTCGCGGCTGATGCGCCCGGATATCTCGACGAGCTGGAGGCGCGGTCCGACGATGTGCTCGGTGACTATCCGGACCTGGACCGGAAGTTCGAGCCGGGCAGCACGGATTCGTCGATCCGCGCCGTGCTTCCGCAGGTGGGGGAGATCGCGACGCACGTCGGTCGCTTCTCGCTCGGCGTCGCGGCACTCGTCGTGCTGGCCATCACGTGGCTGACGATCGTCATCTACCTCGTGCTCGAGCCGAGATCGATGCTGCGCGGCATGCTGCGGCTGGCGCCGGTCGATGAGCGAGATGCGGTCGAGCGGACCTTCGTGTCCTTCTCGCGCATGGTGATGGGCTGGCTCTGGGCCAATGTCTTCGTCGGCGTCGTCGAGGGCGTGCTCGTCGCGATGTTCCTGTCGTGGCTCGACGTCCCGGGCGCGTTCGTCTGGGCGGTGCTGGCAAGCGTCGCGGTGTTCATTCCCAAGATCGGCGCCTGGATCATGGCGCTGCCGCCAGTGCTCGTGACGGTTCTCGTCGACCCTGCGCTCGCTGCATGGATCGCCGTCTTCTACGTCGTCATGAACGAGATCATGAGTGACGTCGTGCTGCCGCGGATCCAGAGCCGAGGCATGGACGTGCACCCGGCCTACCTGGTGGTGTTCGTGCTTGCCTTCGGCAGCGCGTTCGGGCTGCTGGGCGCCATCGTGGCGACCCCCTTCGCGGGGCTCGTCTCGGCAGCATGGAGCGAATTCGTGCTGTCGCGACGACCGCCGGTCGAGAACGTGGATGCACGCGTCGAGGCGCTGCTGCGGGCGGCGGTCACGGATCCGGGGCCGTAGCTCCTGGCTCCGCTACTTCTTGGCGGCGGTGTACTCAAGGCTGGTGACGGCGGCCTGGATCGCCTTCTGGCGCGAGCGCAGGACGGGAAGCATCTTGCCCTCGAGCCATGCGGCGTCGACGTCGGTCGTGACCTTGAGCAGCGCTGCGCGTGCTTCGGCGGAGGGCTCGAGCTCGACGAGGCGCGCGTGCAGGTTGAGCACGACGCGATCGGGGCCCGTTGCGCCTTCGACGCCGCGCGTGCCATCGGGCGCGGGAACGCCGGCAGGCTGGGTGTTCTGGTTGAACGAGTTGGGCGAGGCGCTGAGGTTCATCGTGCCAGCCTAGCTGCTCGCTGGCACGCCCGGCGCAACCACGCCCCGCAGCGCTTCGATGGTCTGGCATGGATATCTGGTACACCCGACGTATCGAGACCCCACGATTGGTGATCCGTGCCTTCGAGCCTGCGGACGCCGAGGCGCTGTGGGCGGGGGTCGAGGAGTCGCGCGCGACGCTCGAGCCGTGGCTGCCATGGGTCGCGGGTTACGAGTCGATCGACGACGCCGTGCGGACGATCGAACGGTTCCAGGCAGTCTGGGCCGACCGCGACGACCTGCCGTTCGGTGTCTTCCATCGCGAGACTGGCGAGCTGCTGGGCGGCACCGGCCTGCATCGCATCGACTGGGAGGCGCTCCGGTTCGAGATCGGCTATTGGCTCAGGGAATCCCATGAGGGGCACGGCTACATGACCGAGTGCGTGGCCGCGCTCGCGCGCACGGCCCTGCGCGAGTTCGATGCGCGACGGATCGAGATCCGCATGGATCCGCACAACGTGCGCAGCCGAGGTATCCCGGTGCGATTGGGCTTCCGCAGCGAGGGCACGCACATCGAGGACACGATGGGCTTTGCCGGCCTGCCGAAGCGGTACGACCGCTACGCGCTCGAGCCCGGCGATGACCTTGCACTGATCGAGCAAGCGACGGGAGCTCCACGATGAGCGAAGACCAGACATTGCATGACAAGATCGCGATCGTCACGGGCGCGTCGTCCGGGATCGGTCGATCGATCGCGACGCAGCTTGCTGGCGCGGGCGCGCGCGTGGTCGTCGCAGCGCGTCGCGCACCGGAGCTCGACCAGCTCGTCACGGAGCTTCCCGGGGCGCTGGCGGTCGAGTGTGACGTCACCTCCGAAGCCGACGTGGCTCGACTCGTCGCGGAGGTCACCGCCGCGCACGGCCGGGTCGACGTGCTCATCAACAATGCGGGTGTCGGCTCCTTCGCGCCCGTCGTCGAGACGACGCTCGAGGACTGGCAGCGCATGCTGGATGTCAACCTGACGGGAAGCTTCCTCTGTGCGCGCGCCGTGCTGCCCGCCATGCTCGAACGCGGCGACGGCTGGATCGTCAACGTCTGCTCCGATGTCAGTCGTCGCGTGTTCGCCGGCGGCGGTGGCTACTGCGCGTCGAAGTACGGCCAGTACGCCTTGGGCCTGGCGCTCGGCGCCGAGTGTCGGCCGCGCGGCGTGCGCGTCGGAGCGATCCTTCCCGGGATGGTGCAGACCGAGTTCGCCAACGGCAAGCCGGACGAGCGCAACGACTGGATCCTGCAGCCGCGCGACGTGGCGGAGGCCGTCCTGTTCATGGTCACCCGTCCGGCGCATGCCGTCGTGGACGAGCTGACGATCCATCCGGTGCAGCAGGAGTACTGATCCGGCCGGGTCGCTCGCGCCACTGGGGCCGCCGCTATGATCCGCCAGCCCGGTCGCCGTGGTGCCCGACGCACGCACGGCCGATGCAACCTCGGAAGGAGTGCGGGATGGAAGCTGGCCATGTCGTATCGAGCCGGGGTGGCAGCATCGCGCTGCGCGGTCATGCCGTGACCTTCACCGGCGACCCGTTCTACGCGCCATCGAACGAGGTCTTCCTCGACATTCCTGATGCCCTCGTGCTCATCGAGGACGGCATCATCACGCGCTTCGGCCCGTGGAATGAGCTGCACCATCTCGTGCCGGACCACGTCGACGTCGAGCACTATCCCGGCCACGTGCTCAGCGCCGGATTCGTCGACACGCACGTGCACTACGTCCAGACGGGCATCATCGCCGCCTTCGGCTCCCAGCTGATCGACTGGCTCAACGACTACACCTTCGTCGAGGAGCAGCGCTTCAACGATGCGGCATACTCGGCCGAGATGGCGCGGCTCTTCTTCGACGAGCTGCTGCGCAACGGCACGACGACCGCGCTCTCGTTCTGCGCCGTCTACCCGGAGTCGGTCGACGCGTTCTTCGATGAGTCGATGCGGCGCAACACGCGCATGATCGCCGGCAAGGTGCTCATGGATCGCAATGCGCCCGAGGCGCTGCTCGACACCGTGCAGATTGGCTATGACCAGTCGCTGGAGCTGCTGGAGCGTTGGCACGGCACGGGTCGCAACCACTATGCGATCACGCCGCGCTTCGCCCCGACCTCGACCCCTGGGCAGCTCGAGGCTGCGGGCGCGCTCTGGAAGCTGCATCCCGATGCGTGGGTCCACACCCACGTCTCCGAGAGCCTCGCCGAGCTGGCGTGGGTCAAGTCGCTCTTTCCCGAGCGCAGCAGCTACCTCGACGTGTACGACCACTACGGCCTGCTCGGGCGACGTGCCGTCCTCGCGCATGGCGTGCACCTGTCCGGCCCGGAGCGACACATCTGCCACCAGCGCGAGTGTTCGATCGCGCACTGCCCGAGCTCGAACAACTTCCTGGGCAGCGGGCTCTTCCACGTGCAGCAGGCGAAGGATCCGAGCGAGCCGATCCACGTCGGGCTGGGCACCGACATCGGCGCGGGCACGAGCTTCTCGATGCTGACGACGATGGGGGAGGCCTACAAGGTCGCCGCGCTCAACAGCTCCCCGATGAACTCGATCAAGTCACTGTTCCTCGCCACGCTGGGTGGCGCCCGCGCGCTCGACCTCGACGATCGGATCGGCTCGATCGCGGTCGGCAAGGAGGCCGACATCGTCGTGCTCGACCCGAACGCGACGCCGCTGCTGCGCCACCGGTCGGCGCGGTGCGTCTCGATCGAGGAGCAGCTGTTCGTGCTGTCGGTGATGGGTGACGATCGTGTCGTCCGTGCGACCTACGTCGCCGGCGAACGGGCGTATGACCGAACCTTGGGCATGGGCTCACGCGAGGTCCGGCCGACCGGCGCGTTATAGTTGCGGAGACAACTATCTCCAGCCAAGGAACCGCCATGGACATCGACATCGCCATCCTCACCCTTCGCATCGTCTTCGGACTCACGCTCGCGGCGCACGGTGCGCAGAAGCTCTTCGGATGGTGGAACGGTCCAGGTCTCGCTGGCTTCTCCGGCTGGCTCGGCTCGATGGGCGTGCGCGCGCCGATGTTCGCGGCGCTGCTCGCGGCGGTCACCGAGTTCGGCGGTGGCATCGCGCTCGCGGCCGGCTTCCTGACGCCGATCGTCGCGCTCGGCATCGTCGTCGTCATGACGACGGCCATCCTCACCGTGCACCTGAAGGCGGGCTTCTTCAACCCCGCTGGCTGGGAGTACAACTTCGCGATCATCGCTGCAGCAGTCGTCGTGACGATCACGGGCGCGGGCGAGTACTCGCTCGACTCGGCGCTCGGCCTGACCGGTGGCGACTGGTCCGGCTGGGAGATCGGCCTCGGCGTCTTCGTTGGCGGCGTCGTCATCGCGCTGCTCAACGAGGCGACCCGCCAGAAGGCACCGGCCGTCGCCGCTGCCGCGGAGTAGCGCCCGGGCGGACCGAGGGCCGCCGCACACATGGGTAACGATTCGGGGCCGGCATGATGCCGGCCCCGATGCAGTGCTGGATGTATCGACGGATCAGGAGTTGATGCGTCCGCTGTCGGAGCGGGTCGAGCCTGCCGCGATGGCGACGAGCACGGCAGCGACGACGAGCGAGGCGAGGAACTGGGCGATGCCGCCCCAGTCGAACACGCGGTCAGCGAGCAGGCCGCCGGTGAGCGCGCCGACGACACCGATGAGCGAGGTCAGCAGCACTGACATCTCCTGCCGGCCGGGGACGAGCAGTCGGGCAACTGCGCCGATGATGAGGCCCAGGAGCAGCATCCAGAGCAGGTTGAGTCCGAATCCGATGACGTTGACACCCACGATGAAGAGGATGACGACGACGGCAAGGGCGATGAGGATGGGCATGATGAGGAACCTCCGATGGGTGATGATGGATACCTGGTGATTGTTGCCCCCTGTCACGCCGTCAAACCGACAGTAGGCTGAGCATCTGCACTCTCCTGCAGCTTTTGGCAGATGTCGCATTTTCCACGGTCGGTGGGCGGATCGCGTACCATGGGCGCATGAAGATTGGCATCGTAGGTCTCCCCAACGTCGGCAAGTCCACCCTGTTCAACGCGCTCACCCGCGCGGGAGCACTCGCGGCGAACTATCCGTTCGCCACGATCGAGCCGAACGTCGGTGTCGTGCCGGTCCCGGATGAGCGGCTCGACCGGCTGCGCGACCTCAACGCCACCGAGACGCGCACGCCGCAGGTGATCCCGTCGAGCGTCACGTTCGTGGACATCGCCGGCCTCGTCGCAGGTGCCTCGAAGGGTGAGGGCCTGGGCAACAAGTTCCTCGCCAACATCCGCGAGTGCGACGCGATCGTGCAGGTCGTGCGCGCCTTCGAGGACGAGAACGTGACCCACGTCGACGGCCGCGTCGAGCCGTCCAGCGACATCGAGACGATCAACACCGAGCTCGTGCTCGCCGACCTCGAGAGCGTCGAGAAGCGGCTCGAGAAGGCACGCAAGGAAGCGATCAAGGTCCCTGCGACGAAGCCGTTCGCCGAGGCGCTCGAGGCGGCGTACGAGATCCTCGCCCGCGGCGACGTGCTGTTCGGCACCGACATCGACCTGACCGAGCTGCGTGAGCTGTTCCTGCTGACGGCCAAGCCGTCGATCTACGTCTTCAACGTCGACGAGGATTCGCTCAGCGACGACGCGCTGCGCGAGAAGCTGACCGCCATGGTCGCCCCGGCTGACGCCGTGCTGGTCTGCGCGAGCATCGAAGCCGAGCTGTCGGAGATGGATCCCGAGGACGCAGCCGAGATGCTGCAGGACCTCGGACTCGCCGAGTCGGGCCTCTCCCAGCTGGCGCGAGCCGCGCAGCACACGCTCGGCCTGCAGACCTACATGACCGCAGGCGAAAAGGAGATCCGCGCCTGGACGATCCCGATCGGCGCGACCGCACCGCAGGCTGCCGGCGTGATCCACACCGACTTCGAGCGTGGCTTCATCCGCGCGGAGATCGTCAGCTTCGACGACCTCGTCGCGGCGGGCTCGGTCCCGGCGGCGCGAGCCGTCGGCAAGGCGCGGCTCGAGGGCAAGGACTACGTCATGCAGCCTGACGACGTCGTGGACTTCCGCTTCAACGTCTGACCTGGACCAGCACGGGGTCGTGGTCGCTCGCCCCGGCCGGGCCATCGGTCGTCTTCGTGACCCCGGTGTTGATGTGGGGAATCGAGGCACCGGAGATCGTCACGCCCGGCGTGGGCGTGACCAACACGTGGTCCAGCAGCTCGTGGGTCCTGCCGCGACGGTAGGAGTACCGATCGGCTGCATCGAGTGCGCTCAGCGGCTCCAGCAGGCGGGGACCTGCGGCTCCGGGTGCGCCGCTGACGAGGGCGCGGTACGGGGCCTCGTCGGGAGCCATGTTCAGGTCGCCTCCGACCACGACGAGGTGCTCGGGGTCGACTGCACGCAGCGCGTCGATCTTCTCGGCGACGGCCTCGGTCTGGTCGGCCCGGCGTCGCTCGCCGTCGACTCCCTGCAGGCGTGAGGTGAGGTGGAGCGCCGCGACGGTCAGCGTCTTGGCACCGGCACGTGCCGTGTCGGCGCCGCCGGTCGGCACCAGCTCCACGACGAGTGGCGGGCGGGTGAAGTCCTTGACCTTGCGGCCGGTGGCTGACACGCCATCGGTGTCCCAGATCGAGATGGATGTGGCCTGGAAGCGGTTGCTGCGGTAGAGCACCGCGACATCGATTCCGCGCGGGTCACGACCCTCGCGCAGCACCGGGACATAGCCGAGGGCCGCGAGTTCGGGCTGCGCGACGAGATCCCGGAGGACCGCTTCGTTCTCGACCTCCTCGAGCGTGACGATGTCAGGCGCGCCCATCGTGTCGCGCAGCGTCAGCGCAAGCCGATGCAGGTGCAGGTCGTACTCGGCCTCGGTGCGGACGTCGTCCTGCTTGCGCGGATCATCGACAGTGTCGAAGAGGTTGTATGCGTTGAGCTGCCCGATCGAGATGTCCTGCTGGGGGGCGGGCTGGGGAGCAGCCGGCTGCGTGGGCTCGGGCTCAATGGGCTCGGGCTCGGTGGGCTCGGTCTCGGTGGGCTCGGTCTCAGTGGGCGTGGGCGTGGGCAGTGCAATCTCTGGCTTGGGTGCCTCGGGAGACCGGCGCTGGAGGAGGATGACGGCAGTTGCCGCTGCTGCGATGCCTCCCAGGACCACTGCTCCTGCGAGGAAGGGGAAGCGTCCGGTGCGCGCAGCGGTGGCGGCGGCGGGTGCCGCGCCCTGTGCAGGCATCGCGGCGGCCTGCTGCGCGACGACCGACAGCGTACGTGCGTGTGTACGTGCGTGCGGACGTGCCGGCCCGATTGGCCTGATACCCGACATCGATGGCGCCCCGTGGTCCCGGCCGCGCGGTCCCGCGCGCAGCTCCTACCGGTATGTCGGGAACCACGGCTCGCGTGTTACGGTCGAAAACGGTCGCCTGTTCGGGGTCAGAGCCCCGCGGGACGTGCCCCGCGGGAACGGACTCGCAGACGTGAGGAACCTGAGTGCGCATATTGCGCCTCAAGGTTCCTCACGTGCCGTGCACACCGGCGCGCGGCGCGAAGGGTGTGGCACGGACGTGCCGGGTGTATGACGCGGCGGCGGGAGTCAGATCGCGCTGTCGGCCTGGCGGAGCTGGCGGCGCCAGCGCCAGCGGCTGAGGATCGACGAGTTGACCGCGAGGTGCAGGGCTTCCTGCAGGGTCTCGTTGCGTCCCTCGAGCCATGCGGCGCGATCGGCGCTCTCGCGTGTCGCGCGCTGGGCCTCGTGCACCAGGGCGCGGGCTGCCATCATGCGATCGTTCGCGGCGGCAAGCTGCGCTTCGGCGTAGTCGGCGCGCAGGCGCTCGCCGGCCAGCAGCTCGCGTGATTCGACGAGGCGGTCGGACATGCGTGAGAGCTCGGCGAGCATCACTGCGGCGTCATCGGAGATGCGGGGCGTCGCGGTGCGCGTCGGCGCGGTGCGTGCGGCGGCGATGGGCGGGGTGCTCGCCGGCATCGGCGTTGCCTCGGATGCCTGGGTCACGGAAGCTGCGAAGCGCGCAGCGTGGCGGGCGATGTCGTCCACCGTGTGGCGCGGGCGTCCCGGTGCTGCAGCAGGCATCGGCGCAGGACGGGTCGCAGCCGGCGTGGCGCTCGGGTGCATCGGCGGCAGCGTCGTCGAGGCGAGGTCAGTGGTCTGCCACGCGACCTCGGAGGGCACGGGCTTCGCGGCCCGCGTGAAGCGGCGCTGACGTGCGAGCTCGCGGAACTCCGCGCCGAAGCCGTCGGCCAGCGCGGTGGGCGCGTCCGGGATGGTCTCGACGTCGATGCTGGGCGTGGTGCGGGCCATGCGTGTTCCTCCTGCAGCTTCCTACGCCTCGCATCGTGTCACTCGACTCGGACACACCCTCGACCTCAGGTGGAGGGTGATCTGCGTTGCAGCGAACGTCACGCAGGATCCCGGCCCTGGTGGGCGAACATGTACACGATGCTCCCCGACTCCCCGCCGCATCTTCCCGTCATGCCCGTCGAAGTGCGGGAGCTTGCTGCGCTCGAACCCGGCAGCATCGTCATCGATGGGACCTTCGGCGCCGGTGGCCACGCACGGCTCCTGGCAGCAGGCCTCGCCGGCGACGGCACGTACATCGGCATCGACCGCGACCCGTCGGCCGAGGCGCGATTCCGGGACTTCGCGGAGGAGGTCGCCCCGCTCGCGACGCGCTTCCTGCGCATGCCATTCCCCGATGCTTTTTCCCTGCTCCTCGAGGAAGGTGTGTCCGCCGACGCCGTCATCCTCGATGTCGGAGTGAGCTCGATGCAGCTCGATGAGCCCGAGCGGGGCTTTGCCTATGCCCACGATGCACCCCTCGACATGCGCATGGATCCCTCAAGCGGCGCTGGCGCAGCCGAGCTGCTGGCGACCGCTGACCTCAACGAGCTCACGCGCATCCTGCGCGAGTACGGGGAGGAGAAGTTCGCTCGACCCATCGCCAAGGCGATCGTGCGGCGCCGCGAGGACGGCGACCCGATCACGCACACTGCTGACCTCGTCGAGGTCATCCGCTCCGCGCTGCCGGGCGGGGGACGCGTGCTCAAGGGCGGACATCCCGCAAAGCGCACCTTCCAGGCCCTTCGCGTCGCCGTCAACGACGAGCTCGGCATGCTCGACCGCGGGCTCGACCTCGCGCTCGAGCTGCTCAAGCCGGACGGGCGGCTCGTCGTGATGGCCTTCCAGTCCCTTGAGGACCGCATCGTGAAGCGCCGCATCGAGGCGTGGTCCGGAAGCTGCACCTGTCCGCCCGGCCTGCCGGTCTGCCGGTGCGGCGCGCTGACGCATGCCGCGTCGCTCACGCGCGGGGCGCAGAAGCCCACCGCGGCCGAGGTCGCCGAGAATCCCCGATCAGCATCGACACGACTTCGTGCCGTGCGACGCATCGAGCCGCCGCGGCTCGTGCGCGACGAGTATGGAGCCGCGCTGTGACCGACGCTCGATCCCGCACGAACCACGTAGCGCATGGATCCGACCCGTGGTGGTCGACCGACACCGGCACCGTGGAGCTGGAGGGCGCGCTCGACGTCGCAGCGCCCTCGCGCCGCAGTGGCGTTGCGACGCGACCGGCGCGCCGCGGCGTGCTGCCGCGCATCCTGCACCTCCTGCTGGCGCCGCTGCGCCTGCTCGTCTCCGTGATGGGTCGCAGCCCGGCGCTGCGTCGCCTGGGGCTGCGCATCATCGTCGTCGCCTGCATCCTGGCGGTCATCGCCGGCTCGGTCGGTGTCATCCTCCTCAACAACGTCGTCATCGGGCGGACGGCCGAGCTCGGCGAGCTCGACGATCGACGTCGCGAGCTGCGTCGTGAGAATGCGCTGCTCAACGCGGACAAGGCACGGCTCTCAGCGTCGGACATCGTGGTCCGCAAGGCCGCGAAGAAGCTCGGTATGACCGACTCCGGTGGCATGCCGCGCTACATCTTCCTCGAGAACGACAGCCGCGCCCTGACCGACAACCAGCGCATGCGAGTTGCAGCTGCCGAGCGGAAGCGCGTCGCCATCCTGGCCGCGCGACGGGCCGCCGCAGGAGAAGCGGAAGCGGCGCGTACGGCGCCGCCCTCGAAGAAGAAGGCAGGCACATGAGCTCCTTGCGCGACCACGGCCCACGCCCCGCTCCTTTCATCACCATCCCGAAGCGACGCGTCGCCTTCCTGTTCGTCGCCCTCCTGCTGCTGCTGATTGCGGTCGGCACACGTACGGTCTGGCTGCAGTCGGTCAAGCAGCGCACGCTGTCGCAGTACGCGGACGGTCAGCAGCAGAACACGCAGATCCTGCCGGCGGTGCGCGGCGACATCCTCGACCGCAACGGCGAGGAGCTGGCGGTCGGCGAGGAGGCGGTCACCTTCTACGCGACGCCGAGCATGATGAAGGACCCCGCTGCGACCGCGCTGCGTGTCAGTCGGATCCTCGGGCTCTCGCGCATCGAGGAGGAGCAGCTCGTCGAGCGACTTGCGAACCCGCCGTCGCAAGGCTTCGTCTACGTCGCTCGACAGGTCCCGCGCGAGAAGGCGGAGCTGCTCCAGGATGCAAAGGCCGAGGATGACGCGCGCAATGCGGAGGCAGAGCGCAACGACGACAAGCCTGTCGCGACCTCGCTGACGTCGATCGGGTGGAACGACGAAGAGAACCGGATGTATCCGAATGGCAAGGTTGCCGGCCAGATCATCGGTGCGGTCAACATCGACAACATGGGCATCGCGGGCATCGAGTCGCTCTATGACCGCTCGCTCACCGGCACGCCCGGCAAGCAGGTCGTCGTCCGCGACCCCCAGGGCACCCCGATCGACGTGCTCAAGCTCCAGCGCGAGCGTGACGGCAAGCCGGTGCAGCTGACGATCGATTCGGTGCTGCAGGCGCAGGCTGAAGGTGTCCTCGAGCGCGTGATGAAGTCGCAGAACGCCACGTCGGCCACGGCGATCGTGCTCGATCCGCGCACCGGTGAGGTGCTCGTCGCAGCATCAGCTCCGCGTGTCGATCCCGAGAAGTGGAGCAGCTTCCCGGGCATCGCCACGCGCGTTCCCGCCATCACCGACCAGTTCGAGCCCGGCTCGACCTTCAAGGTCGTCGCGGTGGCAGGTGCGCTCGAGGACAAGGTCGTCGAGCCGGACACGAGCTTCGTGCTGCCACCGACGATGACCTTCTGCAAGGAGAAGAAGACGTGTACCGTCGGCGAGTCGCACAAGCGCGGCACGGTCGTGCTCAACACGGCTGACATCCTCGTGCAGAGCTCCAACATCGGCACGATCAAGATCGCGCAGCGACTCGGGCAGAAGCAGTACGACGTTTGGACCCGCAGGTTCGGCTTCGGCGCTCCGACCGGCATCGACTTCCCCGGCGAGATCCAGGGCACCGTCACGCCGTTCAATGAGTGGACCAAGGTCTCGATCGGCAACATCCCGATCGGCCAGGGCATCGCCGTCACGCCGATCCAGCTCATCTCGGCATATGCAGCGATCGCCAACGACGGCGTGCTGGTGCAGCCGCACCTGCGCATGAAGGTCGGCAACGAGAAGACGATCCAGCCGAAGTCGCGCCGCATCCTGTCGGCGAAGACCGCAGCGACGATGCGCGGCATGTTCGGTGGCGTGGTCGAGGAAGAGCGCGGTACCGGCCGCAAGTCGCAGATTCCCGGCTACAAGGTCGGCGGCAAGACCGGCACGGCGAACTTCGCGGAGAACGGCGTCTACGTGAAGGGCCGCTACAACGCGTCGTTCGTCGGCTTCGTTCCCGCAAACAACCCACGGCTCGTCACGCTCGTGCTCGTCAATGACGTCGGCGGCTACGGCGGCGACGTCGCGGCTCCGGCGTTCGAGGAGATCACCGAGTTCGCGCTCAAGCGACTGTCGATCGCGCCGGACGGGCTCGAGTAGGTCGCCACCACGCACGACGGGGGCGACCCGAAGGCCGCCCCCGCTTGTGCATCCGCACGCATCGTGCGGCGTCCTGCATGTCACTCAGTCGCGCGACGCGCTGTCGAACACCAGGCCCTCGCGGACGAGCTCGAGGCCGCTGATCGAGTATGCGTCGATCGACGCCTCGTCGCCATCCTGGGCTGCATTCGCGAACGTACCGCCACGCTGGTTGGCCCACAGGTCGCCCAGCACGACGACGCCGTTGGTGTCGTCACCCTCGTCCGACGAGGAACCACCGAGGCCGAAGCCACCGAACAGCGTGTCGGCTCCACCGATGTGGGCAACGCTGGACGACGTCTCGTCGCCATCGCTGCTCGCGGTGGTACCGACGACGTCGCCGAGGGAACCATCCAGGCCCTCCGACGTGATCGCGCCAGCGGTGTCGTCACCCTCGTCATTCGACGACCCGACCGCACCGATGCGGCCGAGGCCCAGCGAGTCGTCGCCCACCGTCAGGTTCGAGCTGGAGTGCTCGTCACCGTCGGTGCTCGACGTGTTCGCCACTGCAGTGCCACGGTCGACGGCGGCGCCACCGATCGCGATGCCACCGGCGGTGTGCTCGCCCTCGTCAGCGGACGTGCCCGATGCAGCCACCGGCTCGGTCGCGGCTGCGATGCTGCCCGTGTTGAACGAGCTCGCGTTCGCCTCGTCACCGTCGGTCGAGGCTGAATGGCCCTTCGCGCCGGCGTTCGAGACGTGCGCCGTGCCGAGCACGGCACCAACGGCTGAGGTGTCACCGTCGTCAGTGGATTCGGTCGCCGCCGCAGCGCCCTGCTGGGCGATGTGCGTCGGGGCGACTGCCACCGCCTGGGATGAGCTCTCGTCGCCGTCCGTGCTTGCCGAGGCCGCCTGGACACCTGGCAGCGTGACGCCGGTGCCGCCCGTCAGCAGGCCTTGGCTGCTCGAATCCGTCGCGGATGCGACGGTCGGAACGGCGAGTGCTGCAGCTGATGTTGCGAGTGCGATCAAGGTCCTGAGTCGTTTCGTGGTGTTCATGATGGTGCTACTCCTGTGTCTGGATTCCAATGTCGGGACTTGCTGTCTGACGTGGGGGGGAGGAGCGGACCCTTAGTCAGGCGACACGGGAATCTCACGGCGCGGCGGTGGGCGCGCGGGAACGGCGATGACGTGTGCTCGAGCGGAGCTGCTCGGAGGTTCAGGAAGTCGCGCGGATGTGCCGAGCGCCAGCGGCGTCGCGGCCGGAGTGGCCGACGCGCCTCGATCGTTCTTGACCGGCGTCGGAGGTGGCGCCTGATCGGTCCCGACCGCTAGTGCGAGCGCATGCTCGCGGTCGTCCTGCGGCCGTGCGGCGCCGGCCGTTCGGAGCTGGACCAGAAGGGGCACGGCGGTGGTCGCGACACCCGTGCGCTCGCGCCGCGTCGCCATCGCTGGCTGGATGAGGGTGACCGCGAGTGCGGTATCGCGCGGCGGGTCGGACGGTGCGGTCGTGGCGGAGATGGACGCTGCCGGGATCGATGGCTGGGCCGCTCGCGGATCCGGCTCCGGCGCCAGCTGCAGCCGCGCGATCGGGCGAACCACGTCGCTCGTCGATGCCCCGACGATCGGCAGTGGTGCGACCACGTCGGCCAGCACCGTGTCCACGACCGAGGTCGCCGTCGCGTCGGCGTGCTCGACGACCGGGGTCAGCAGCGGCGCGGGAAGTGCTGCATCCAGCGACTGCGTGACCGGGTCCAGCACGCCCGCGAGCGGTTCGAGCGCGGTCGGGGCATCAGCAGGCACTGCGGCTCCGGCTGCGCCCGGCAGGATCAGCAGGCCGACCAGGAGCGCCGTCGATGCTGCGGCGATATGGGTGCGTGGCGTCGTCACTGCGGCAACCTAAGCACGGGGTCCCGGACCGGTTTTCTCGTCGGGAAGAGGATTCGGTGGTTCCGGCAGGAAGCCGAAGATGTCGCACATCGCGATCCGCTGATCGCGATGCCGACCGACGGGCAGGTTCGCGACCGGTACAATCGCGCACATGACCGACACCGCCGCAACGCCCGCCACGCCCTTCCCGACCCTTCCAGGGAAGCCCGACCATGCGGCGATCGAGAACCACATCCTCGACGTGTGGGAGCGCGACGACACCTTCAACCAGCTGCGCGCGCGCAACACCGGCGGCCCGATCTTCTCCTTCCTCGACGGCCCCATCACCGCGAACAACTCGATGGGCGTCCACCACGCCTGGGGTCGCACGCTCAAGGACGTCTTCCAGCGCTGGTACGGGCTACGCGGCTACGACCAGCGCTACCAGAACGGCTTCGACTGCCAGGGCCTCTGGGTGGAGGTCGAGGTCGAGAAGGCGCTCAACCTCAACTCCAAGAAGGAGATCGAGAGCTACGGCATCGACAAGTTCAGCGCCGCATGCCGCGATCGCGTCGCCGAGTACTCCGAGGTCCAGACCCGCCAGAGCCAGCGGCTCGGCCAGTGGATGGACTGGGACAACGACTACTACACGCTGAGCGACACGAACATCTCCTACATCTGGAAGTTCCTCCAGAAGTGCAACGACAAGGGCTGGCTCTACGTCGGCCATCGTCCGATGACGTGGTGTCCGCGCTGTGGCACGTCGCTCTCGCAGCACGAGATGCTCGACAGCTACAAGGACGTCGTCCATCCGTCGCTGCACGTCGCCTTCCCGCTGCTCGAGCGCGAGGGCGAGGCCGTCGTCGTGTGGACCACGACGCCCTGGACGCTGCCGGCCAACGTCGCCGCCGCCGTCAACCCGACCGCGACCTACGCGCTGGTCGAGCGCGAGGGGCTCAACCTCTGGATGGGCCAGGGCCGCGTCGAGGCAGTCTTCGGTGAGGACGCAGTCGTGCTCGACACGAAGCCCGGCAGCGAGCTCGTCGGCTGGCGCTACCGCGGCCCGTTCGCGCACCTTCCGGCATCGGCTGGCGGCGAGGACCCCTGCGTTCCCGGCAACCGTGCGGCGCGCGAGGCGGCGAAGCTGCAGCGCGACGACGTCTGGCGCGTGCTGGGCTGGGAAGAGGTCTCGCTCGAGGACGGCACCGGCATCGTGCACATCGCGCCCGGCTGCGGCCAGGAGGATTACGACCTCGGGCAGGAGGAGGGGCTCCCCTCGATCATCCCCGTCGACGAGGCAGGCATCTTCTTCGAGGGCTTCGGTGAGCTGACCGGGCTGACCACGCACGAGGCCAAGGACGTCGTGATCGGCGACCTCAAGCAGCAGGGCCTGCTCGTGCGCTCGGGCTCGCTCGAGCATCGCTACCCCTCGTGCTGGCGCTGCCAGACCGAGCTCATCTTCCGCCTCGTCGACGAGTGGTTCATCTCGTGTGACGAGATCCGCCAGCCCATGATCGAGGCCAACCGCGGCGTCGAGTGGACGCCTGCCTTCTACGGCAAGCGCATGGAGGACTGGCTCAACAACATGGGCGACTGGTGCATCTCGCGCAAGCGCTACTGGGGCCTGCCGCTCCCGTTCTACCGCGACCCGGAGGACGAGGAGGCGCCGATCTTCATCGTGCACTCCAAGGCCCACCTGCGCGAGGTCGCGGTCGACCCCGAGATGGTCGACGCGCTCCCCGAGCTGCACCGTCCCTGGATCGACGAGATCAAGGTCCGCCACCCCGAGACCGGCAAGATCCTCGAGCGCGTCTCCGAGGTCGGCGACTGCTGGCTCGACGCCGGCATCGTTCCCTTCGCTACCACGGGCTGGAAGAGCGACGAGCTGGGCGAAGGCCTGGGTGGCATGTACGCCAACGGCGCGAGCGAGGGTCTCTCGACGGCGCCACTGCCGAGCCATGAGGAGTGGGAGAAGTGGTTCCCCGCCGACATGGTGCTCGAGATGCGCGAGCAGATCCGTCTCTGGTTCTACTCGATGCTGTTCATGTCAGTCGTGCTCGACGACGAGGGTCGCGCGCCGTACAAGCGCGTGATGGCGTACGAGAAGGTGCACGACGAGTCCGGCCGTGCGATGCACAAGAGCTGGGGCAACGCGATCTGGTTCGACGACGCCGTGGAGGAGATGGGCGCCGACGTCATGCGTTGGCAGTACGCCGGGCAGAACCCGGGCCAGAACCTCAACTTCGGCTTCGGTCCGGCGAAGGAGATCCGCAAGCGCTTCCTGACGCTGTGGAACGTGCTGTCGTTCTTCACGCAG
Organism: Thermoleophilia bacterium; assembly: GCA_025964435.1. Classification (GTDB taxonomy): domain Bacteria; phylum Actinomycetota; class Thermoleophilia; order Gaiellales; family SKUG01; genus JAGQUL01. The sequence goes on from JAOPYV010000123.1 coordinate 40,577, forward strand.
TACGCGAACGCCGATGGCTGGGCTCCGAGCGAGGCGATGCTCGCCGCCGCCGGCGCCGAGGCGCTGGTCGACGACCATGCGAGCCTGTCCAACCCGCTCGACCGCTGGCTGTCGGCGCGCACGCACCAGCTCGTCGCCGAGACGAGCGCGGCGCTGGGCCGCTGGGACACGCCCGCCTACACCCGGCTCGCCGAGCGCTGGTTCGAGGACCTGTCCAACTGGTACGTACGCCGCTCGCGCCGTCGTTTCTGGAAGGCGGAGCTCGGTGAGGCTGACCGGCAGGAGGCGTACTCCGTGCTGTGGAGCGCGCTCACCGTCACCGCGCGCGTGCTCTCGCCCGTGATGCCGTTCCTGGCCGATGAGCTCTGGCGAACGCTCGTGACGAGCCAGCCACAGGCGGCACGCGCAGGAGCATCCGTGCCCGACAGCGTCCACCTCGTGCCGTGGCCGACCCATGCCGAATCCGCCGCCGAGCACGCCCTGCTGGGCGAGGTCGACGCCGTGCAGCGCGTGCTGAACCTCGGTCGCGCCGCGCGCGCCGCGTCCAAGCTCAAGCTGCGCCAGCCGCTGCAGGAGGTCATCGTGTACCGCCGCTCGCAGCGTGGCGAGGGAACCCGTGCGCTCGAGAACCAGCTCGACCAGTGGGTCGACGACATCCTCGCGGAGCTGAGCGTGAAGGAGATCGCCTTCACCGACGAGCCAGCCGGACTGTGGACGGAGAGCATGATGCCGCTGCTGCCCAAGCTGGGCCCCAAGTACGGCAAGCAGGTCGCCGACATCCGCAAGGCGATCGCCGCCGGCGACGTCGAGATGCACGAGGACGGCACCGCGCGCGTCGGTGAGTTCACGCTCGCCGCCGAGGAGTTCGAGTACCGCTCGACCGCTGTCGAGGGCTACGCGCTCGCCGAGGACGCCGAGTGGGTCGTCGTCGTCTCCACGACGCTGAGCCCTGAGCTCATCGCCGAGGGGCATGCCCGCGAAGTCGTGCGCCAGCTCCAGCAGCTGCGCAAGGATTCCGGGCTCGACATCGCCGACCGCGTCGCCGTCACCTGGAGCGCCGAGGGCCTCCTGGCCGAGGCGCTGCGCACACACGGATCCGCGATCGCCGAGGAAGTGCTCGCCACGACCTTCGCCGAAGGCACGCCCGGCACGGATGCGCACGCGTTTGCCGTCGACGGCCTCGCAGCGCAGGTCGACCTCGCACGCAGCTAGGTCGCCGCAGCTGGTCGGGGAGGAGCCCCGGGCCCTCGGGTCCGTGATCGACTACCTCGTACGGTGCACGCCGGACTGCACGCCGGACTGCACGCCGGAGTGTGGCGGCTGAGTCGCGCATGCGAGGAGTGGGCCGCCACACCTCGTGAGAGCGACGCAGGTGTGGCGGTGGAGTCGCGCATGCGTATATACAGCCGCCACGGTTGGCGTTGGGCGGGCGCGCGTGAGAGAGGCGTGTCGAACACGATTGGCGCACTGTGCGCACTCGTATTCACCACGCTCCCTCGGGTCGACTGTCAGAGGCCGAGCGCGGTCATGCTGTTGCCGGCATTGATCGGGCGGTGACCGTCATCGACGTTCGAGGTCGTGCCCCAGCCCGGGGTCTTCGGGAAGGTGAGCTCGAACGGCTCGCTGCAGTTGGACCAGTCGTCGAGGCGCGGGCAGATCAGCGGACGCTGCACGCTGGGGGAGGACTGACAGCCGAGGTCGAAGCGCTTGACCTGGGGCGCCGTCCGCTCCATCTTGTAGACGCGCTTCCCCTCGACCGTCATTCCAGCGACGGTGGTCGAACCTGTTTCGAAGACCTGATAACCGTAGCCGGCCATCAACACCTTGTACTCGGGCCAGGGCGTCTGCATGCCGTCGGCGGCGTCATCGTTGTAGCCGACGACCTCCTCCTCGCTGATGTTCATGACGCGCGATTCGCGCTGCTTGCAGACCTGCACGACGAAGTTGCCGGGTTGGACGAACGTTCCATTTCGCGGCGGCCAGTAGACGCCTGCGCAGCCAAGGTGACGGTTGTAGGCGACCCCGGTCCAGTTGGATCGCATCGTCGTGTAGCACTCGCCGTTGTTGCCACGGTAGTGGAGCGAGCTGCAGGAGCCGCCGCTGAAGGATCCACCCGGGACGACCCACTGGTAGCGGCGATCACAGCCGGCCGGGCTGTAGCGCTGGAACACGTTGCCGATCTGGGCGCTGCCGAGCTTGGTGATCTCCTCGTTGAGGCCGAGCGGCACGTTGCTGATCGAAGCGCTGCCGGTGGGCGCTGCGGCGCTGTTGTGTCCTGCTGCCGGATACTTCGGGGCCATCTGCACACCGGTCGTCCAGCGCGGCGTTGGAATCGTGTACGTGGCCTTGCCGTTGCCCGAGCGGGCACGCTCGGTGTAGCGCCCGTTCGGTGCGGGCTGCGTGCTGAAGGTCGCCGAGCCCGCCGCGCCGTTCCAGATGAATTGGTTGCGGCCCACTTCGGTGATGTACTTGACGGTCACGATCTCGCGGTAGTGGCCGTCGGAGTTGTACTCGGTCGCCGTCTCGTCGAGGCCCTCGAACTGGGCGTTCGCGGAGGTGCCGCCCGTCCACGTGATCCTCAGGTGTGGAGTCGTGCAGTCGGCGGTGCGCGTTCCGAAGGTGTCCGAGTTGACGGAGGAGGGCTCCTCGCACTCGCCGATCCACGGCGTGGTGAACGTCGCCTCGCGGGCATCGAGGAAACGCTCGGCGACCTCGCGATCGAACCGCATCGTGAACGCGCCGCTCGCGCCGGGGCGCTTCATCGTGACGAGTGCATTCGCTGTGCGATTGCGCTCGACCGTGGCCTGCTTGGTGCTGGGAATGTGGTGGGTGCCCCACTCGATCCAGCCACCCAGCGAGTAGTTGGAGAGCTCGTAGGTGCCGGTCGGCAGGTCGGCGAAGCGGTACGAGCCGGCAGCGACGCGCACGGCGGCTGATCCGTCGTACTGGCGGCCGTTGTCCTCGCCGCCGCGCTTGGTGAGCCGGATCGACAACGCTGGCGGATCGAGCGGTTCCATCGCGACCATGCGTGACGCTGCCAGGGGATTGCCCGGAGGCAGGCCGCTGAACAGTGAACGCGGCGCGCAGCCGGGCTCGCCGCCGCAGTCAGGCATGTCGAGCCACGTGAAGCGCTGCGGGCACGAGGCGATCTGGATGCGCTCGTCGACCTGGTTGGTGGCGCCGCAGAAGGAGACGACGAGTGCGCCGTTCTCGGTGTTCGTCGAGCCATTGATGACCGAGGTCACCGTGAGGGACTTGGCGTTCCCCAGGCGCGCTTGGTCACCCTTGTCGACGCCGATGCTGATGGTGATCCGGATGAAGTCGTCCGCGTTGCCGTCACGGTCTGGCTCGGTGCCTGCAGCGCCAGCGCCGAGGCCGTCGCCGGCATTGTCGATGCCAGTGGCGGTCGACGTGATGACGAAGCTCGTGCCAAGGATGCTGTCGCGTGCGAGCCGGGCGCGCTCGTCGGCATCGAGGCTCTCGAACGGCGCGCAGGTGCGGGGCGCACTGGAGACCGTCGCACGACGGCAGGAGGCGAGCCAGTCCTTGTTCGAGCGCAGGTGCTCGTAGACGCGCTCGGAGGCCGCCGTCATGCGCGAGGTCAGGTCGCGTCGCTGCTCCAGCCGTCCACCCGAGGACGCCGCGAGCGTCACCCCCGCGGTGATGACGCTGATCATGAGCATGGCGATCAGCACTTCGACGATGGTGAAGCCGCGCTCGGTCTTCTGTCGCAGGAAATCGTTCATCCGCAGTCAGCCTCGGTCCTGTTGGCCGCCGTGAGGCATTCCGGCATGGCGTCCTTCCAGCTGCTGACCTGCCACGGGCCGGTCAGGGGGAAGAATGGGGGCGGGGTGGTGCGCAGGCGCGTGTCATAGCGCAGGTCGCGCGCCTGGTAGCCGGCCTGCTGCGCGCCCCATGCGAGCACGAGCAGCGGGGCGTAGTGCGCGCCGAGTGACCCGTTGAGCGTGAAGTTCGCGCAGGTCGGGGTCGAGCCCGACGGCGCGACCGGAACGCGGTACTGGGCAGGGATCGTCAGCGAGCCGCTGGTGCTGATCGCAG
>JAOPYV010000157.1 GCA_025964435.1 Thermoleophilia bacterium
TCGGTGTCCTGCTCCAGGGCGCTCGCCGAGGCGATGCCGAAGCGCACGCCGCTTCCCTCGCGTGGATCAAGCGTTCGGCGCAGGCGCACCTGCTCGCGACCGACCATGTCGAGGACGTGTCCGGCGAAGGCGCTGGCTGGATCCACGCCGCGCGTGCCGCGCGTCAGCACGGCGGCGTCGACTGCGTGACCCTTCCCCGGCGGTCCGGTCGGCAGCTTCGTGGAGGCAGCGGGAATGGCGCCGATGCGCAGGAAGTCCACGCGTGCGCGCCGCCACAGGAAGAGGGGCACCAGCGCGGTGACGACGATGCCGAGCAGCGCGAGCCACCATGCATCACCGCGCAGCCGACGCAGCTTCGCCTGGTCGTCGCGGTTGCCTGCGATGGCGTCGTCGAAGGGTCGCGTCACGGCGTCGAGCTCACCCTCGGGACCGACGTCGCTCAGGCCACGCAGCTGACGTGCCGGCAGCGTCACCATCACGGTCAGCTCGTCGCCGGGCGTGAAGTCGTCGACGAGCGCGGTCGGCACCTCGTCCTTGTCACGGCGCAGGCGCACGCGATGCCCGGGCGCGAGCACACGGAGCGTCGGCGCCGCCCGGGCAACGCCCGCGGGCACGTCGACCGAGATGCGCAGCGGTCCGGAGGTGTCGGTCACCTCACCGCGGCTGCGCGCGACGAAGAAGCGGACGCCGGCGCGCGATCGAACCTCGATCGGCCACGTGGCGTCGGCTGCGTCGCCGTCGTTGGTTGCGGCGCGGATGGTGCCATCCGGCTCCAGCTGCAGCACGACCTCATCGACACGCTTGTCGTCGTCGCCGCGGTTGGTCAGCCAGCCGGTGCCGAACAGTGACCAGAGCAGGAACAAGGTTGCTGCGACGCCGACGAGCAGGAGCACGTCGCGCCGGGTGGGTCCAGGCTTCGCTGGCGTGATCCAGCCGCCGGCGATGCGCGTCACGCGTGGCTCCCCGAGGGCGCACCGACGAGCATGCCGCCGACGAACACCGACTGGATGCCGGGCGTGCCGACGTGGTACGGCAGGTGCGCCAGCGCGGGCTGGTCGAGCAGCACGACATCGCCGCGGTAGCCGACGTCGAGCCGGCCGACACGGTCGTGCAGGCCGAGCACCCAGGCTGCGTTGATCGTCGCGGCGGTCAGCGCCTCCGCGGCGGTCAGCTTGCACCCCAGGCAGGCGAGCGTGATTGCGACGCTCATCGATTCGCCGTAGGAGGAACCGGGGTTGAAGTCGCTGGCCAGCGCGACGATCGCTCCGGCGTCGGCGAGCACGCGGCCCGGCGCGTATGGGCGGCCGAGGAAGAGCGAGCTGAGCGGGAGCAGCACGCCTGCGACGTCGGATGCGGCGAGCGTCCGCAGGCGGTCATCGCCCGGCTCGAGCGCTTCGAGGTGGTCGATCGAGCGGGCGCCGACCTCGATCGCGAGCTCGATGCCGCCCTGATCGCTGAACTGGTCGCCGTGCAGGCGCGCGGCGAGGCCGGCGTCGCGCGCAGCTGTCAGGTAGCGATGCGCCTGCGTGCGGTCGAAGGAACCGCGCTCGAGGAAGACGTCGGCGGCGCTGGCGAGGCCGGTTGCCGCAGCTTCGCGGACGGCCGGGATGGCGACCTGGTCGATGTAGCCGTCGGGGTCGCCGTCGAACTCGACCGGCACGGTGTGTGCTGCGAGCAACGTGCGGACGATCCGGATCGGATGGTCCTCGGCGATCGCGCCGAGCATGCGCAGCGACTCGAGCTCGTGGTGCAGCGTCAGCGCGTAGCCGGACTTGCCCTCCGCGGTCGTCGTGCCCGCAGCGAGCATCCAGTCGAGGTGCTTGCGCACCTGAGGGCCGATGCTGCCGTCGTCGAGCGCGGCACGCGTCTTCGCGACGCTGGCGCGGATACCGCCGCCCGCCGCGTGGATCTCCTCGTAGCTCGCGCCCTGGTTGCGCAGCTCGAACTCGGCGGCTCGGTCGCCGGCGAAGACCGGGTGCGTGTGACAGTCGACGAAGCCCGGGATGGCCAGCGCGCCACGCGCGTCATGGAAGCGGGTGTCCTCGCCGGTCGTGATCGCCGCGCGCACGTCGGCCTCGACGCCGGACGCGAGGATGGATCCGTCGTCGCCGATCGCGATCGCCGCACCGGGAATCTCCACGACCTGTCGAAGGTCGGCGCCGCGAATGGGTGCCGGAACGCGCGCCGGAGTGACGAGTGTGCCGATGCCGTGGATGACGATGCTGGCGCGCTGCTGCTGCATGGCTGCAGCCTAACCGGCGGGTCGGTCCGCCCACCGGCGAGCAGTCCCATGTCCTGGAGGTGATGGCCTCCTAGCGGACGGGCGGAAGCTCCAGCACGCGGGAGCCGTCGACGAGCGCGATGGCCGAGGTGCTGGCCGGCAGGCCGAGCTGCAGCGCCGCGTTGATCTCGAGCTTGCGGCCTTCGGTCCAGGCGGTGTACGCGGACGGCGTGCCGTCCTCGAAGTGGAAGCGGCGGTACGGGGCGCGCTCACCGGGCGCCTCGAGGCGGGCGAATCCGTAGCGCCAGACAGCCTCGTTGATGTCGTAGCGGCCGTCGTCGCGACGCGTCACGGTGACTGCTGCCTTCTCCTCGCCGCGGCTCAGGGTGCGGGCGGCGCTGAGCGCCGTGGAGATCGAGGCGTAGCCGGCAAGCCGACCGACGAGCCCGCGCGAGTACACCTGCATCGGTGCGTTCTGGCCCGTGAGTTTGTCCACGCCACTCATCGTGGCGAAGGTTCGCCCGCCCGCGGCGTCCAGGGCGGCGATCGGCGTGGCGATGGTGCTGGGTGCAATGCGCATGTCGTGCTCCTTCAGCCGAGCCGGGACAGGTCGGTTGCACGATGCTACTCCGGAGGTCGGACCCCGCTCGATGCACTCAGGTCGGCGGTGCCTCACGCGGGATGTCGCGGCCGGGGGTGCGCAGGCCGGGGTGCTCGTCGGCGCAGTCGAGCGCGTCGTCGTAGCCGGCGTCGAGGTGGCGCACGACGCCCATGCCGGGGTCGCTGTCGAGCACGCGCGCAAGTCGACGCGCGGCGCGCTCGCTGCCGTCGGCGACGACGACCATGCCGGAGTGGATCGAGTTGCCGATGCCGACGCCGCCGCCATGATGCAGGCTGACCCAGCTCGCACCGGCGGCCGTGTTGACGAGCGCGTTGAGCAGTGGCCAGTCGGCGATCGCATCGGAGCCGTCGGCCATCGCCTCGGTCTCACGGAAGGGCGACGCGACGCTGCCCGAGTCGAGGTGGTCGCGGCCGATCACGATCGGCGCGCTGACACGTCCGCTGGCGACGAGCTCGTTGAAGAGCAGGCCGGCCTTCTGGCGATCGCCGTAGCCGAGCCAGCAGATCCGTGCGGGCAGCCCCTGGAAGGCGACCTTCTCCGGCGCGAGCTTCAGCCAGTGCTGCAGCAGCTCGTCGTCGGGGAACGCCTCGGCGAGTGCCGCGTCGATCACGGCGATGTCAGCCGGGTCGCCTGACAGCGCGGCCCAGCGGAAGGGGCCGATGCCGCGCGCGAAGAGCGGACGGATGTAGGCCGGCACGAAGCCCGGGAAGTCGAAGGCGTCCGTCAGCCCCGCGTCGAGCGCCTCGGTGCGGATGTTGTTGCCGTAGTCGAAGGTGTGCGCGCCGCTGCGCTGGAACTCGAGCATCGCCGCGACGTGGGTGACCACCGTCTCACGCGCGCGCACGAGGTACTGCTCGGGGTCTTCCTCGCGCAGCGCGATCGCCTCCTCCAGCGTGATGCCGGCCGGGACGTAGCCGCCGAGCATGTCGTGCGCGCTCGTCTGGTCGGTGACCAGATCGGGCCGGAAGCCCATCGCATGCAGCTGGGGGAAGGCATCGCCGGCGTTGGCCACGACGCCGACGCTGAGCGCACGGCCCTCGGCGGCTGCTGCCTCGACGCGTGCCACGCCCTCCTCCAGCGTCGGCGCGACCTCGTCGAGGTAGCGCGTCTCGAGCCGGCGCTGCACACGGTGCGGGTCGACCTCGATGCAGAGGATCGCGCCGCCGCAGAGCGTGGCGGCCAGCGGCTGTGCGCCACCCATGCCACCGAGGCCAGCCGTCAGGATCGTGCGCCCGGCGAGGTCGGCGGTGCCGTAGTGGGTGCGCGCGGCGGCGGCGAAGGTCTGGAAGGTGCCCTGCAGGATGCCCTGGGTGCCGATGTAGATCCAGCTACCCGCGGTCATCTGGCCGTACATCGTGAGGCCGAGCTGCTCGAGCCGGCGGAACTCGTCCCACGTCGCGAAGCGCGGCACGAGGTTGGAGTTGGCGATGAGCACGCGCGGGCTCTCGGTCGTCGTGCGGAAGACGGCGACCGGCTTGCCGCTCTGCACGAGCAGCGTCTCATCGTCGCCGAGCCGCAGCAGCTCCTTGACGATGCCCTTGAGCGCCTTGTGGGTGCGCGCCGCGCGGCCCGTGCCGCCGTAGACGACGAGCTTGGTCGGCTCCTCGGCCACGTCCGGGTCGAGGTTGTTGCAGAGCATGCGCAGCGCCGCTTCCTGCTCCCAGCCGCGCGCGAGCAGCTCGAGCCCGATCGACGCGTGGACGTTCGCGAGGTCGCCGACGAGGCGCTCGACGATCGCGTCGAGCTCGGCATCGGTTCGTGTGTCTGGGGCTGCGGCGACGGGCGTGGTGGTCATGTCGCGCAGTCTACGGCTGCGCAGCCCGGCAGATTCGGGGGATGCAACATATTTTGATGATCGTTCGACAGAGGGGTAGCGGCGCCTATGGGTGCGCCCGTTCCTGGGGGGGAACCATGACTGCCATCACTGCTGCACCACCGTCGACGCACCGCGGCGCCTTGAAGACGGTGGAGCCCGCGACGATCGCGGCAGGCGTTGGTGGCGCCGTCACGCTCGGAACCATCAGCGCCATCGCGATGCGCGGCGGTATCGGCGCACCACTCTTCGGCGCCGTCATGGGTGCAGGAGTCGGCGCATCACTGGCAATCGCCGGAGGCGAGTGGGGCCTCCCAGTTGCCGCAGGAGCCTTCGTCGCCGCCGGCGTGGGTGGTACCTACATCGCCAACGGCATCGACTATTCCAGCGAACTCACGAACCCTGCACGCAAGATCGGCGTGAAGGCCGGACTTGCGTTCGCGCTTCCGGCGCTGCTCGGTACTGCGCTGGTCGCGGCATGGCCGAAGGCCAGCTGACCTGACCTCCAGCATGTGACGCGCCCGCGTGGTCACATCCGGAAGACGATCCGCGCCGGGACACGACCAGCCTCGAGGTCGGCGATCGACTCGTTCACGGTATCGAGCGACCGCACTTCGGTGATGACCCGCGTCAACCCGGCTGCGTGCAGCTCGAACACCTCGCGCAGGTCGAGCCGGGTGCCGACGATCGAGCCCACCATCGTGATGCCGTTGATGACGGTCTCGAAGATCGGCAGCTCGACGGTGTTGTCTGCCGGCAGCGCGACGAACACCAGCGTTCCGCCTCGACGCAGCGAGCCGTATGCCTGCTCGAACGCCTTCGGGGAGACGGCCAGTGCAATCGCCTGGTCCGCGCCACCGAGCTTCTGGATCGCGGCGACGGGATCCTCGTGCAGCGCGTTGATCGTGAACTCCGCTCCGAGCTCCTTCGCGAGCGTGAGCTTGTCGTCGTGGATGTCGACGGCTATCACTCGACCGCCGGCGATCTTCGCGTACTGGATCGCCAGGTGACCGAGCCCACCGACGCCGTAGATGACGACGAGGTCGGAGGAACGGGTGCCCGCGACCTTGATGGCCTTGTAGGTCGTGACTCCAGCGCACGTCAGCGGCGCTGCATCGACGGAGCTCACGTCGTTCGGTACGTGGACGACGTAACGGGCGTACGCCGTGGCGTACTCCGCGAAGGTGCCGTCGAAGGAGTACCCCATGTTCTTCTGCTCGGGACACAGCGTTTCGCGTCCGGAGATGCAGTACTCGCACGTGCCGCACGCGTAGCCGAGCCACGGCAGCGCCACGCGGTCACCGAGCGCGACCTCGGTCACCTCCGGCCCCACCTCCACGACGATGCCGATGCCCTCGTGGCCCGGGATGAACGGCGGGGACGGCTTGACCGGCCAGTCGCCGTGCGCAGCGTGGATGTCGGTGTGGCACAGCCCGGTCGTCTCGATGCGAACGACGACCTGTCCCACCCCCGCGACTGGGCGCGCAACGTCCTTGAGGACCAGCGGACCACTGAACTCCTCCACGACCGCTGCCTGCATGGTCGTCGCCGCGTTGATCGTTGCACCGGGTGCTGGAATCATGCTGGTCATCGTGGATCCTCCGTCGCTGGGGTTACAACCCCAGTGTGGTGGACGGTCGATGCACGATCGTCAGGGAAGCCCGCAGCGGTGCTGGGGGAAACTACGCGAGCGTCATGCCCGCAGCAGCTTCGACTTCTGCGAGGAACTCCGGTGTGCTGACGAGCGCGGCGACGAGCTCGATCTCGTCGCTGAGGATGCGGTCGGCCTCGAGGTGCGGCACGCGTGCGCGGACGGCAGCGTGGAGCGCGGCCGTGCCGGCGCCCGGCTTGCGTGGCGCGAGGAACTCGACGCCCTGCGCAGCACACAGCAGCTCGATCGCGAGCACGCGCTCGGCGTTCTCGATCACCTTGAGCAGCTTGAGCCCGGCATGGTTGCCCATGCTGACGTGGTCCTCCTGCGCGGCGCTGGTCGGGATCGAGTCGACGCTCGCCGGATGGCAGTAGATCTTGTTCTCGGACACGAGCGACGCGGCCGTGTACTGAGCGATCATGTAGCCGGAGTTGAGCCCACCCTCGGCGACGAGGAAGGCCGGCAGGCCCGAGAGCGAGGGATTGACGAGGCGCTCGATGCGACGCTCGGAGATGTTCGCGATCTCCGCCATCGCGATCGCCATCAGGTCGAGCGAGATCGCACAGGGCTGACCGTGGAAGTTGCCGTTGGAGCGGAGCAGCTCCTCCTCCGGGAACACGAGCGGGTTGTCGGTGACGGACTGCGCCTCGATCTGGAAGGTGCGCAGCCCGTACTCGAGCGCGTCACGCGAGGCGCCGTGCACCTGGGGTGCGCAGCGCAGCGAGTAGGCGTCCTGCACGCGGTCACACCAGCGGTGCGAGTCGAGGATCGTCGAGCCGTGCATCGCGGCGTACATGTTGGCGGCGCTCAGCTTCTGGCCCTCGTGCGGGCGCAGCTCATGGATCTGCGGCAGGAACGGCTGGTCGGAGCCGCGCAGGGCCTCGGCGCTGAGAGCGGCGATCATGTCGGCGATGCGCAGCAGGCGACGTGCGCGCAGGCCGAAGACGATGCCCATCGCGGTCATGAACTGCGTGCCGTTGATGAGCGAGAGCCCCTCCTTCGAGGCGAGCTCGATCGGCTCGAGGCCGCGACGCTCGAGTGCGACTGCGGAGTCGACGAGCTCGCCGTCGACCCACGCGCGGCCCTCGCCGACGATCGGCAGGCACAGGTGGGCGAGCGGTGCGAGGTCGCCCGAGGCGCCGACGCTGCCGCGCGCGGGAACGTAGGGCAGCACGTCGGCGTTGAGCAGGCCGACCATGTGGTCGACGAGCGTCTCGCGCACGCCGGAGTAGCCGAGCGCGAGCGTGTTGATGCGCAGCAGCTGGGCGGCGCGCACGACCTCGTCCGGGTACGGCTCGCCGACGCCGGCGGCGTGGCTGCGCAGCACGCGCTTCTGCAGCTCCTCAGTCAGGCCGGCGGGGATGTGCGTGTCGACGAAGCGGCCGACGCCGGTGTTGAGGCCGTAGGTGGAGAGCTCCTCCGACTCGGCGCGGTCGACGACGGCACGGGCTGCGGCGACGCGCTCACGCGCCGAGGGTGCGAGTTCGATGGCGACACCGCCGCGTGCGACGCGCTCGACCTCCTCGATGGGAAGCTCGGTGCCGGTGACCTGGAATGCCGTAGTGGTGCTCATGCCCCCGAGTTTCGCACGCGCGAGCATGCCGCATCCAGCGAAGCGTGTTCAGAAGCGAGCACGGGCACGCCCACGCGTGCCGCAGCGAAGCGCAGGGCGCCCAGCGCCGTGTCGGGCGCGAGGCCGACCAGCTCGGCCGCGGCGAGCTCGATGCCGTGCTCGGCGGCGAGCCGGTGGACGGTCTCCAGCACGCGCGCGGGACCGCAACTGGTGTGGCGTTCAACGTTGGTCGAGACCTGGACGACGCCGCGCGAGGCGAGCCGCAGGCCGAGCGCGCGGATGCCTGGCAGCGCGTCGGGGCCGGCTGCCGTAGCGCGAATGCGGGCGGCGATGTCGCGGGCGGCGTCGAGGTCATCGCCGACGAGGTCGACGTTGAAGGCGACCAGCACGTCGCGTACGCCGGCGAGCGTGACGCCTGCGGTCGGGTGCACCTCGTGGTGGCCGGCGAGCAGGAACAGCTCGCCTGCGTTCACGCGGCCAAGCACGGTCGCGGGTCCGCCGCGGCGCACGGCACCCGCGAACCCGGCGCCGGGATAGGGGTCGCCGGCCGGATCCAGGCCGTAGGCGACGACCGGCACCTCGTGGACCTTGCCGAGGTGCTCGGCCAGTCGCGCGACCAGTCGATGGGCGGCGGCGCGCGAGGCGGGCTCCGCATCGAGCGGCACGACCGGCAGCACGTCGAGCACGCCGACGCGCGGGTGCACCCCATGGCCGGCGTGCAGGTCGATGAGCTCGACCGACGCCGTCGCCAGCGCTTCGAGGCCACCGGCGAGCGCCTCGCCCCAACCGACGAAGGTCAGGACCGAGCGGTCGTGGTCGGAGTCGCGGTGCACGTCGACGATCTCGGCGCGCGAGCCATCGAGGGTCGCGCCGTCGCCGATTCCCGCGCGCGCACGCACGAGGAGCTCCTCCACGCGACCGGCATCACGCCCGACGCTGACGTTCGGGACGGATTCGAGCAGCGGCTGGTGCGGGACGTGCATGCGAGCATCCTGCCACGGGTACCTGCTGCGCATGAAGCGCCTTCCCCGACTGCAGTGCGGCCCCGTCGAGCTCCGGCTCGTCACGCCGCGCAGCGCCCAGCAGATGTACGCGCTGGCACGGGATCCCGAGGTGTCACGGCTGCTGCAGTGGCCACCCCACCGCTCGGTCGACGACTCGCTCGAGTTCATCCACGAGGCGCGCACGCTCTGGGAGCGACGCACGGCCTGGCTGCCCGGCATCTTCGACCTCGAGCGCGGCAAGCTCGTCGGCGCGACCGGCATCCACGGGATCGACGAGGCGAACCGCCGCGGCGAGGTCGGCACCTGGCTGGGTGTCCCCCACCAGCGGCGCGGCTTCAACCTTCCGGCGAAGGCAGCCGTGGTGACGTTCGGCTTCCAGGAGCTGCAGCTGGCCCGGCTCGAGTTCCTCGTCCGCGTCGACAACGAGCGGTCGCTGCGCGCGATGCGCCAGCTGCCTGCGATCCGCGAGGAAGGCGTGCTCGCGCAGCGCATCTGGCGCGACGGCGCCGGCCACGACGCGGTCCTCTTCGCCCTGCTCGCGGACGAGTTCGAGCCCAGCGCCTGGCCCGACGTCCACATCGACCGTTGAATCACTTCGGCGGCGCGCCGCCTCAGGTGACATGGTCCAGCTCGCGAGCCTGGGCGCTCGGCAGATGATCGGTGGTTCGCGACGAAATATGGTCGCTGAGCGCCCATGATCCGCGCCTTCCGTCCTTTCGGCAGCGAAGCATCGGGGCACGCAGGGACACGCGCGTGACCGCTGGCGGCCGCTCCGGCCGGAACGAACGCCCCGACCGGGCGCTCCGGGGGAGATACCGGTACGTCCAGCTTGTCTCCAGTCCCCTGCACGGAAGCAGATCGCCCTATGGCCTTGTCGCCCATCACCGCCGCCGCCCGACCGGTTCCCCCGACCATCCCCGCCCAGGTCGCCGCCCTCCCTGACCTGTCCAAGACCGAGCGCGCGACGCTCAACCATGCGATGCAGCGTGAGAACGAGCTCGTCGGCAGCGCGGTCACGAAGCTCGGCGGCACGCCGACGCCCGCGACGAGCATCGATTCCTTCGTGGGACGAGCCGTCTCGAGCGAGGGGACCGATCCCGGCCGCGCCGTACAGGTTCCGCTCGGCACGTCGGTTGCGACCGGTCCCTACGACACGTGGACGGTTGCGGGCATCGACCCCAAGGGGAGCCTCTCGCTGGCTCGCCAGGATGCCGTGACCGGCGCCACCGAGAAGACGACGAAGCCGTGGTCCGAGCTCGTCGAGCGCAGCGTGGAGCTGCTCGATTCCGGCGTGCGCGACGCGACCGGACGCATCTGGAACGTCATGGCGGACCCGGAGTCCGTCGCCGCGCTGGGCCGCAAGGCGCCCGCACTCATGTTCTGGCAGGGCCCGTGGGTCGAGAACAAGCCCGGCACGGTCTCGAACAGCAAGCAGCCGGAGATGGTCTTCGAGTCCACGTGGGGCGATGCCATCGACGGCGCGCTGCTCTCGAAGCGACAGCCGGTTGCGGCACCGGCCTCCGGCGTCGGCGCCTCGGCGCTGCGGCGTGCCGTGGGCGACCAGACGGTCGTCCGCTCGAAGGTCGGCGTCGGTTCCGGCCTGCGCCCCGTGCTCGCCGCGACGGAATCCGATCGCCGTGGTGGCGAGCAGGCCCTGGCCGGCGCGGATGCGATCAAGAACTGGTTCCAGCAGAAGACCGGCATCGAGGTCTGGCCCAAGCGCGAGCGCCTCGAGGTGCACACCGACGACGCGGACATGGTCGCGAACGCGGCGGCAGGCACCAACCACGAGGGAACCGAGCGCAGCTTCACCCTCTACGAAGGGCCGCGCAACCAGAGCGTCCGTGAGGCGATGCTGCATCGCGTCCCGGGTGGTCGCTCCGGGCACGCCGACGAGATGACCCGCAAGTTCTCGAAGATGATCAAGGACAACGACGAATCGATCCGCGCCCACGAGGCGGGGCACATCGCCAACGGCGTGACGTGGTCGGCGCTCGGCTACGGGCAGTCCGAGGACTACTCGTCGCCGAAGGTCCAGGAGGCCGGCGTCGTCGACGAGGCCTTCGCAGACCTGTTCGGCGCGGCCAAGGCGAACGTCCGCTCGCTCGGCGTGCGCGACATCAAGGCCCTGAGCCACGACTACGGCAGCCTCGACCTGTTCCGCAAGACGATGGCGCGCGACGGCGAGAACTTCGACGTCCACGCCGGCACGCAGCTCGTGACGCGTCCGATGCACGAGCTGGCGAGCAAGATCGGCTGGGATGCGGTGGCGGAAGTCACGGGTGCTGCGGCGCAGTCGCTCGGCGCGCAGCTGCGACGTGGCGACTTCGAGACGGTCGGCATCACGGAGGCATCGCGCGCCCTGCGCACCGCAGCCGCGTGGCGATTCGGCGAGAACTCCGAGACGCTCAAGGCGATGGATGCTGAGTGGCAGCGACTGGGCGTGCTCCAGCCCGAGCCGCTCAACCCGCCCCGTCCCGCGACCTGACCCAGCGGGGAGGCGGCGACGCCTCCACCACCACGAACGAGCTCTGCTGCGGCCCCGACGATTCACTTCGCCGGGGCCGCAGTCGTACGTCTCGGGGTATCCTCGACCCGTGAGCGACGACGACCTCATCCTGCACCGCGCCGCTGACGCCGATCGCTCGGCGCCGCGCGCACCCGACCGACCGATCGGTGGCGACACGCCGCGCGATGTGCGCATCGAGCGCGCCATGCGCCTGGTCAAGGGCCTGACGGTCACCGGCGTGCAGCTGAGCGCGCGGATGTGGGCGAACCACCCCGAGCACGACTGGCGCGGGCCGCGCGTGGACCATGCGCGCGCGCTGATCATCGTCGGCGGCTATGCGGGCGGGGTCGACTTCTACCGGCTGCTGCGCCGCTCCTACGAGGCGAACGGGATCCAGCGGGTCGCCGTCATGCCGCCGGTCGACAACGCCTTTGCCGACATCCGCGAGAGCGCGGAGCGCCTCGGCACGATGGTGCGGCTGCTCGGCGGCGACGTCGACGTCATCGGCCACTCCGAGGGCGGGCTCGTGGCGCGCTGGTACGTGAAGGAGCTCGGCGGCGACGAGCACGTGCGCCACGTCGTGACGCTGGGGTCGCCCAACCGTGGGCTGCCGGTGCGGATCGAGGACTACCCGTTCCTGGAGCGGTCGGCGACCGCGCGGCGCATCCACCAGGTGGTCGATGCGGTGGCGAACAGGACGGTGCTGCCGATCGCGAGCGTCGCGGTGCGACAGATGCTGCGCGGCAGCGAATTCATGGAGACGCTGGGCGACACGGTGCCCGACGGGCCGACCGAGTACCTCGCCGTCCGGTCCTGGTGGGACGGCGTCGTGCCCTACTCGGCGTCGGACCTGCCGTCAGGCGACAACGTTGCGAACGTCGCGCTCACGGCAGGCCCACGCCTGAGTAATCATGCTGCGATCGCCTCGACCAGCTCGGAAGCCTTCGAGGCGACGATGACGTTCATCCGCCGGGCGTAGCCGTCGGCTGCGCGACGCCGGTGTTGCCGTTGGCGGCCTTCGGCGTCGGGACGACCGGCGGCGCGGGGACCGCCGGGGCCGCCGGCGCGGGCGCGGATGCCGGAGCCGCAGGCGGGGTGGGCGTAGCCGGATCGCCCGGAGCAGCTGGCGCGGAAGTGCCGGCACCGGCAGGGGCACTGGCCGGGGCCTTGGCCTGCTCGGCTGCAGCAAGCGCCTTGACGACCTCGATCATCGCGGCGCGTGCCTCGTTGATCGGGCCGGCAGCGACCTCGGCGACCTTCACGGGCGACTTCGACTGACCCGCCACGGCGAGCTGACCGCCGAGGAAGGCAAGGCCGGTCGCCGAGCTGAGCACGCGTACGTGCAGGTCGGGCGTCAGCTCCTTGAGCGTCGTGAGCGCCTGCAGGTGCGCCTGCTGCATCAGCATAGATGCGTTGGTCAGCAGCGCCGTGGCGCCCTGGGCGGCCTTGATGCCTTCTGGCGTGCCGCCGCCGACGGTCAGGCCCGAGACCTGCTTGAGGTGCGCGTCGATCTCGCGGATCGCGTCGATCGCAGTGGTGTTGACGAGCTTCTCGATCGCCTGCTGCTTGGCAGCGGCTGCGGGGTCCGCAGGTGCCTTGCCGGCGCCCGTGGCAGGCGTCGTCGGCGCAGGAGTGGCGGATCCAGGCGTGGTGGGCGCGGCCGGAGCCGTGGGCGCCGCCGGTGCGGTCGGCGCGGCGGGAGTAGGAGCAGTGGTGGGCACCGGCTTCGGTGCTCCCACGACGGGAGATGCGGAGAGCTGCATTGGATTGACCTCGTGGCTGGGGGCTGAGGGATGGTGGTACCTGAACATCCCCAGCGGCTCGTCACATGAGCGGGGCCGCGGTCGGGTGTGGCCGTCACAGTCGCCGCCGGTGGCCGGGTCCTGCCAGTCAGTCGTTGAGGTGCTCGAGCAGCTCGGCGCTACGGGCGTCGCCACGCGCGGCCGCACGCATCAGCCAGCGCCGCGCCTCGTGCTGGTCGTTGCCCGCCTCGATCGATGGTCGGAAGATGCAACGCGCACCGAGTCGACGCATCGCGGCGACGTCGCCACCGAAGGCAGCGCCGCGCAGCAGCTGTGCGCCGGCGCGACGGTCGTCCGGCAGGCGCGCGTCGAGCAGCACGTCGCCGAGCATGCCGGCCGCGCGACGGCTGCCGGTACGCACGGCGCGACGAAGCCAGCTGCGTGCCTCCGCCACCAGCTGATCGGCGGTCTCGTCCTCCTCCGGCGCGAGCGCGCGGTGCAGCAGCCAGTCGGCGTACATGCACATCGCCTGGGGGTCGTCACACCACGCGCGCGCTCGCAGCAGGTCGACGTCGAGGCGCCCGCGAACGATGCTCGTCTCGAGCTCGCCTTCGTCGTAGCTGCCGGGGTCGCGCGAATCCATCAGCACCAAGTGTGACGGTTCGGGCGGTCGAGGGGAATGAAGCTCCCATGCATGAACTGGAGTTCGACATCGTGGTCATCGGCGGCGGCCCCGGCGGGGAGGCGACCGCGGTCCACGCGGCACGCGCCGGAAGACGGGTCGCGCTGGTCGAGCGCGACCTCGTCGGCGGCGAGTGTCCCTACTGGGGATGCATGCCGTCCAAGGCGCTGCTGCGCCCGCCCCAGGCGATCTCCGAGACGCTCCGCACGCCCGGCGCTGCGGCCGCGGTGACCGGCGCGCTCGACATCGACGCCGTGCTGGCGCGGCGCGACGAGATCGTCGCCGAGCTCGACGACACGCGCCATGCGGAGCGGCTGACCGATCGCGGCATCACCCTGCTGCGCGGCCACGGGCGACTCGACGGCGAGCGCACGGTGACCGTCGAGGACGTCGACGGCACCACGACTCGCGTGCGCGCCACCGATGCCGTCGTGCTGGCGACGGGCAGCCGCGCCGCGATGCCCCCGATCGAGGGGCTCGTCGCGGCCCAGCCGTGGACCAACCGCGAGGCGACGCTCGTGTCGGACATCCCGTCGAGCCTCGCGATCATCGGCGGCGGAATCATCAGCGTCGAGCTGGCGCAGGCGTACGCGGCCTACGGCTGCGACGTGACCATCCTCGAACAGGCCGACCGACTGCTCGCGAACGAGGAGCCCGACGCCGCCCAGCTGATCGACGATGCACTCCAGCGCACGGGCGTCCGCGTCATCACCGGCACTGCCATCTCGCGTGTCAGGCGCGACGAGGACGGAACCGTCCACGTGCACTGCGAGGACCAGACCGTCGAGGCAGCCGAGCTGCTTGTCGCCACCGGGCGCCAGGGGAACGTCGAGGACCTCGGCCTCGCAACGGTGGGCGTGACCGCGGACGAGCGCGGCGTCATCGAGGTGTGCGACTGCATGTACGTGGCCGACCTGCCATGGCTGTTCGTCGTCGGCGACCTCAACGGCCGCGCGCAGCTGACCCACGCCGCGGCCTACCAGGCACGCGTCGCGGCGCGCAATGCCGCCGGCCTCGAGACCCACTGCGTCGAGGACAACGTCCACGCCCCGCGCGTCATCTACACCGAGCCGAACCTCGTCGGGGTCGGCCACACGCTCGCCTCGGCGCAGGCGGCCGGGCTCGACGTGCGCCACTTCGACCGCGACCCGCAGAAGCTCGCGGCGGGCAGCTTCTACGGTCGCGGCACCGAGGGCTTCGCACGCTGCATCGTCGACGTCGAGAGCGGCTGCCTGGTCGGCGCGACGATCGTCGGCACCGACATCGCCGAGCTCCTCCACTCGGCCACGATCGCCATCGTCGGCAAGGTGCCGATCGAGCGCCTGCGCCACTGCGTCGCACCGTTCCCCACGCGCAGCGAGGTCTGGACGCGCTGGATCGAGCAGATCGAGCGCGACGAGGTGCTCGGCCGCGCGTGACCCTCCCGTGTGCCGCCTCCCATGACCCGTCCGGAGTGTGGCGGCTCACTCACGTATGGAGATACTGAGCCGCCACACCTCGCGTGGCTAGGCGCGGCGCGTGCGGCGGCGGGACTTCCAGCGGCTGCGGGCGACGAGGAAGAACCATGTGCCGCCGACCAGGGCAGCGAGTGGGCGGGGGTCGATCACGTCGCCGAGGTCGACGCCCTTCGCCTCCTCCATCGCGTCGTTCCAGCGCTTGGAGCTGGAACCGGCTGCGGGCGGCGAGTCATCGGCGGTGCGCGACGCCACTTCCGCACGGGCGGCTTCGCGAGCCGTTGCGCGTGCCGAGCACTCGGCCCGTGCCTGCGGCTCGTCGAGGATCGTGCAGTCCGCTGCCGCGCCCGCAGTGGCGGGCCCCGCTGCAAGCAGGACAAACGTCAGGGCGACCATACAAATCGTTGCGCGTACCATCGAGGTGACGGTACCCGGAAAACCTGCGAGGCTCACCCGCGTGACGGACGAGCAGATCAAGGACGAGAAGAACGGCGGCTGGAAGAGCTTCAAGCGCCTGCTCAGCTTCTGGGGTCCGTTCAAGTGGGACGTGTTCTGGTCGGCGCTCTTCGCCATCGGCGTCGCCCTCATCGGCATGCTCATCCCGCGCCAGATCGGGAAGGCCACCGACCACCTGACGCAGCGCAACTTCGATGCCATCCACGGCGACGTCTGGATGCTGCTCGCCGCCGCCTTCGCGATGGCAGTGATCGGCGCCTCGCGACGGATCGTCGCAGGACGCATGAGCCTCGGGCTGGAGCAGACGCTGCGCGAGACGCTCTTCACGCACCTCACCGGCCTCGGCTACCGCTTCTTCGACCGCCAGCAGACCGGCCAGCTGCTCTCGCGCGTGACGAGCGACGTCTCGCAGGTGCGCTTCTTCCTCGGCTACGGCCTGACCTACATGTTCATGCACGCGGCGAAGATCATCGCCATCCCGATCTACCTGTGGGTGATCGAGCCACGGCTCGCCGCGATCGTCTTCGTGATGATGCCGATCATGCTGCTGGTCAGCGTCCGGTACTCGCGCCGCTCGCATCCGATCATGCGTGAATCGCAGCAGAAGCTGGCGCTCGTCACCGCCCACGGCGAGGAGACGATCGTCGGCGCCCGCGTCGTGCGCTCCTTCGGGCAGGAAGATCGCGAGGTCGAGCGCTTCCGCCTGCTGACCCAGGAGGTCGTCGAGCAGGAGCGCCGCACGATGCTCGTCAAGTCACGCTTCCAGCCGCTGTACGGCCTCATCCCCAACCTGACGCTGGCCGTCGTCGTGCTCGTCGCCGCATCGCTCATCGATTCGGGACGCATCACGGTCGGCGCCTTCGTCACCTTCTTCTTCCTCGTCTTCCAGTTGACCAGTCCGCTGCGCATCATCGGCAACCTGCTGAGCCGCGCGCAGCGTGCGACCGCCTCGGGCGAGCGGCTCTGGGAGATCCTCGACAACGACGAGCGGCTGCCCGTCCGCGAAGATCCGCTGCCCGTGCCGACGGGTCAGAATGGCGGTAGCGAGCTGCGCTTCGAGGGCGTCAGCTTCGGCTACCGCGATGGGCGTCGCGTGCTCGACGACGTCACGCTCACGATTCCAGCCGGGCAGACGGTCGCCCTGCTTGGCCCCACCGGCTGCGGCAAGACGACGCTCGCGTCGATGATCCCGCGCTTCTACGATCCGGACGAGGGATCGATCACGATCGACGGCGTCGACCTGCGCGACCTCGACCTGCAGGAGCTGCGCCGCTCGATCGGCCTGGTCGACCAGGAGCCGTACCTGTTCAGCGCGACCGTCGCCGAGAACCTGCGCTACGGAAATCCCGATGCGACGATCGAGGACGTGTGGCGCGCGATCGACGCGGCGCAGGCACGCGGCTTCGTCGAGGCGCTGCCCGACGGCGTCGACACCGTGGTCGGTGAGCGTGGACTGACACTCTCGGGCGGCCAGCGCCAGCGGCTCGCGATCGCTCGCGCGCTCGTCGTCGACCCGAACGTGCTCATCCTCGACGATGCCACGGCGAGCGTCGACAGCCAGGTCGAGTCGCGGATCTCCGATTCGCTCGCCTCGGCGTCACGCCAGCGCACGACGATCATCATCGCCCACCGCCCGAGCACGATCGCGATGGCCGACCACATCGTCGTCATGCGCGAGGGTGGCATCGAGGACCAGGGCACCCACGAAGAGCTGATCGCGCGCAACGCGACGTACCAGATGGTGCACGAGCAGCGCGCGGCGCGCCGCGAGTTCCTGCTCGATCCCAGCGTGCCGGAACCGGAGGAACCCCATGTCGGGTGAGCTCGTCTCCTCCAACGCCGTCCCCCTGCCGACGCAGGAGCAGAATCGCCGCCGGCTGCGCTACCTCGCGTCGTTCGTGCGACCGCATCGTCGCGAGTTCCTGCGCAGCGTCGCCGCGGCGATCGCCTCGACGCTGCTCGCGATGGCCATTCCGATCCTGTTCAAGCAGGCGATCGCCGAAGGCGGCATCGGCACGGAGGATGCAACGGGTGCCGTCGACCTCGGCGCCGTTCGCTTCTGGGTCGGGCTGGCGATCGTCGCGACGATCTTCGACTGGCTCTTCACCGGCCTCAACCAGCGCTGGTCGGTGTGGAGCGTCCGCGTCGTCAACGACCTGCGCACGGCGCTCTACGCCCACATCCAGAAGCAGGGGCTCGACTTCTTCTCGCGCCAGCGCACCGGCACCGTCATCTCGCGGCTGACCAACGATGTCGAGGCGCTCGCGCAGCTCGTCAACGAGGGCGTGTTCATGCTCTTCGTCAACGTCCTGCAGCTGCTCGTGATCGAGGTCATCATGTTCACGGTGCTCGACTGGCGCATCGCACTCGCCGTCAATGTCATTTTCCCCGTGATGATCGCGGCGACGATCGCCTTCCGCTACTACTCGGCCCGTGCCTATCGCCGCACCCGCGAACGCATGGCGCATGTCACCGCCTTCCTCGCCGAGTCGCTCGGCGGCATGCGGGTCGTGCAGGCGTTCGCCGCCGAGGAGCGCGTCGACGAGGAGTTCGAGCGCGCCAACACGCACTACCGCAAGGCGAACATGGAGACGATCTGGCTGAGCGCGGCGTACTTCCCGGGCGTCGAGTTCCTCGCGGCGATCGGTACCGGCATCGTGCTCTGGTACGGCGGCTTCCTGGCCGAGGCCGACCCGAGCCAGACGGCCGCGATGGTCGGGGTGGTGTTCGCCTTCCTGCTCTACCTGGACAACTTCTTCGACCCGATCCAGCAGCTCTCGCAGTTCTACGGCTCCTTCCTCTCGGCGATGGCGGCGCTCGACAAGATCATGGGCGTGATGGAGACCGAGCCGACGATCGTCGACGGGCCGGAGGCACGGCAGCTGACCGACGTGCGCGGCGACGTGCACTTCGACCACGTCAGCTTCCGCTACGACGAGCACGGGCCCGAGGTGCTGCACGGCGTCGACGTGCACGTGCGGGCAGGCGAGACGATCGCACTGGTCGGCCACACGGGTGCGGGCAAGAGCACGTTCGTGAAGCTGCTCTCGCGCTTCTACGACCCGACGCGCGGCAGCGTACGGCTCGATGACGTCGACCTGCGCGAGCTCGACCAGCGCTGGCTGCGCCGCAGCATGGGCATCGTCCCGCAGGAGGGCTTCCTCTTCTCCGGCACCGTGCGCGACAACATCGCCTACGGCCAGCCCGATGCGACCGACGAGCAGATCGCGGCGGCGGCGCAGGCCGTCGGCGCCGAACACTTCATCGCCGAGCTCGAGCACGGCTACGACACGCAGGTCGGGGAGCGCGGCTCCCGGCTCAGCGCCGGACAGCGCCAACTCGTGGCGTTCGCCCGTGCGCTGCTCGTGGACCCGCCGATCCTCGTCCTGGACGAGGCAACGTCGAGCGTCGACGTGGAGACCGAGCTGCGCCTCTCCGACGGTCTGCGCGTGCTCGTGGCCGGGCGCACCTCGTTCATCGTGGCGCACCGCCTGACGACGATTCGCGGCGCCGATCGCATCCTCGTGATCGACGACGGCCGGCTCGCCGAGCAGGGCTCGCATGACGAATTGCTGGCCGCGGGCGGCTTCTACGCCGCCCTCTACGGCACGTGGACCGGCGAGTCCGCCGGCCAGGACGACACGATCGAAGCACGGCTCGACGCCGGTCCGTCGACCTGAGCCACCGGAAACGGCCGCACTGCGGCCCTCCCCTGCCCCCAGCTCGGCCCCTCCCCATACCCCGTTCGTCGGAACAGCGTCGGAACACTCAGCGATATTCGGGTGGATCAGCGACGAATTTGCGTTGACTGATCCCAGTAACCGTCGTACCTTGGTCCTGTATTACAGGCGCAGGGACGCGCCGGATGCAGGGGACAGGGTCGCCGCGCAGCCTGAGGGGGCAGCGCCGAGCGACCAAGGGGCGACACCTCAGGGGGAGGTGGGACATGGCAGAGGGAATGGGCATCGGCGGCGCGCAGGGCGTGCAGGCCTCCAGCGCGCTTGCAGGCGCGAACACCATCGCATCGGCGGCTGCCGACGTCGCGTCCTCGAACGCCGCCACGAAGACTCCCGAGCAGCAGCAGGCGATCGCCAACGCGACCAGCTACACCGCGCAGCCCGCCACCGGCCCGCAGGTTCCCGGCATGTCGCGCGTCGTGCAGCGACTGCTCGAGCAGAACGCCACGGTGTACGCACCCGGCCTCGCCAAGATTCCGCTGCCGCCGCGCCCCGAAGAGGTCGTGCGCCAGGCGCCGAAGAAGCCGGCCGGCGCGATGGTCGCGCCGCGAACGCTCGACGCCGGGCTGTCACCGCTCGCTCCGGGCTCGCTTGCCGATGCCCGCGCCAGCGTCGACGGCCTCGGCACGCCGCCCGATGATTCCGGCGAAGGCAACGTCGTCGCCAACGCCGCCGACGGCGCGTACAAGATGCCTTCGCGCCACGGGCTCGTCATGTACACGACCACCGGCACCGGTGAGCGCGCGTACCTGACGCAGGATCGCTGGCTGCACATCCGCGAGAACCACATGGATCCCGAGCCGGCCCAGCGCGGCAAGCGCACCACGACCTACTGGCCGACGCGCCACGCGGTCGAGGGCCCGTCGATGAACGACGGCCAGGTGCTCGGCGTCATCACGGCGACGACGCAGCGCGGCACGCTCAAGAACGAGGTGCGCGACACGCGCATGGCCGAGTACCCATTGCCGGCCGAGCAGGCCGCGGAGTACGGCGTCAGCGAGGCCAAGGTCTCGATGGCACCCGACGGCATGATCCTCAGCGCGTATCCGGGCGCCGGCACCAACGTGCTGGCCGTCTACGAGATCTCTGGTGAGGACCAGGCCGCACTCGCCGCCGCACAGGCGACGACCTTCGAGCAGCAGGCCTCGGACGAGCGCATGTTCCAGACGAACGTGGCCGCCACCACCTTCGGCGCGTAGCGATTGCCGCGCCGAGGCGCCGTCGGTCTTGCGCGACCCGACGCCAGCCGGTACAGTTGGCACCGGCGATCCCGGATCGTCTAACGGTAGGACATCCGCCTCTGGAGCGGGGAGTTGGGGTTCGAATCCCTGTCCGGGAACCTAGTACGAAGCCCTCACCACTGGTGGGGGCTTCGTCGTTCCGACATCGAATCAGAACAGCGAGTCGACGACGGGCGGCGCGGCGGGCGCGACCAGCTCGCGGCCGTTGCGATTGACGTCGTTGACGAACGGCTCGACCGCCCACGTCTCCATCAGCTCGCTCGGGAACGAGGCGAGCAACGGCAGGAGCTGCTCGGTCTCCTCCTCCGGCGTCTGGAGCCATGACGTGGCGTCGTCGCCGGCGAGGATGACGGGCATCCGGTCGTGCAGCGGCGCACACAGCTCGTTGGGGTCGGTCGTCAGCACGGCGTAGCTGACGTGCGGCACGCCATCGCGATCGATCCAGGTCGTGGAGATGCCCGCGACGAGGAACGGCTCGGCAGGCTCGCCCGGTTCGGCGGCGCGCCCGAGGCGCGTGCCCGTCTCCGGCTCGATCGCCTCGCCGCGCACGCGGATCACGTACGGCACCTTCGGCGCCTTCGAAGCCTTCGAGCCCTGCCACTCGTAGAAGCCGGTGGTCGGGACGAGCACGCGACCCGTGCGCATCGCGTCACGGAAGGCCGGCTTCTCGAGCGCCGTCTCGGCGCGGGCGTTGATCAGCGGACGTATGCCACCCGACGCACGTGACCATCCGGGCACGAGCCCCCACGTCGCAGGCTCGAGGATGCGCGCCCCGTCCTCGGCCAGCGCGAGGATCGGCAGCACCTGGGTCGGCGCGGCATTCCACGTCGGCTCCTGCGCATCGAACGCGCCGAGCCGCGCGTCGAGCAGCGAGGCGAGGGTGCGCCCGGGAAGCGCGAGCTGGTAGCGACCACACATGCTGCATAGACTAGCGCGATGACCTCCTCCTCCTTCGGCATCCAGCAGCAGCAGAACCTGTCTTCCTTCTACGTCCAGCAGATGGGCGCCGAGCAGGGCCCGTACGACTTCATGTCGCTGCAGCAGATGGTGCGCAGCGAGATGGTGAAGGGCGAGACGGTCGTCCGGCGCGCCGAGGGCGGCAATCCGTTCCTCGCCAAGGAGATCCCCGGCCTGTTCTCGCCGAAGTCCTGGCTGGTCGCCGTGCTGATCTCGTTCTTCGTCGGCGGCCTCGGCATCGACCGCTTCTACATGGGCCACATCGGGCTCGGCATCCTCAAGCTCGTCACGCTCGGCGGCTTCGGGGTCTGGGCGATCATCGACTTCATCCTCTTCCTCCTGCGCAAGGTGAAGGACAGCAACGGCCTACCGCTCGCGTAGCGGAGCGGTTGCAGCTGCTAGTCGGTGACGTGCATGTCGGCCTGCGCCTCGGCGCGCCATGGCACCAGCCATGCCGCCAGCAGGAACGCGATGCCCGCGCCCTCGGCCCAGCCCGCCAGCACGTCGCTGGGCCAGTGCGCACCGAGCACCGGGCGTGAGAGCCCGACGATGAGCGTGAAGGCGACGGCGATCGTGCCGACGACGATGCGCTCGCGCCGCGTGCGGGTGCCGAGCAACAGCGCGAAGGCGAAGGCCGCGCTCGAGGACGCGTGACCGCTCGGCATGGAGAAGCTGGTCAGCGCGAACTCCGGATCGAGGTTCGGGCGCGCACGGTCGAACACGTTCTTGGTGAGCGGGTTGAGGATCGCCACAGCGGCGGTCGCGCAGCCGAGCAGTGCAGCAGCGCCGATGCGCCGAAGCGCGAGGAGCACCAGCACGAGCCCGGCGATGAGCGGTGCCACGACGCCGAAGTTACCGATACGGGTCGCCCAGACGAAGAGCTCGCCGAGCGGCCCGTCGCGCCACTCGTGCATGTCAGCCACGAGCGCATCGTCGATCGGCGGATGGCCGAACATCGCCACGAGCGTGGCGATCAGCAACGCACAGGCGACCAGGACGCACCCGGTCGCCGCAAGCACTCGTCGATTCACTTGATCTCGAGCTGCTCGAACTTGATCGCGTCGAGGAACTCGGGATGATCGACGAACGGATTGCGGTTGCCCTGGACTGCCTGCACCGCGTTGTTGCGCAGGCGCTCGACGTCGGAGACCGGATCCTCGGCCGCCCACTTGAGCAGCGTCGGCAGCTCGTGCTTGAAGTTCACGGTCGTGAACTTGCCGGTCTGCGACGGGCTGTAGCGAGTGTAGAAGTAGAGCAGGCCACGGGCGATGTCACCCTTGGCGGCCTCCTGCGGCTCGAACACCGTCTTGCCGAGCAGGTCGACGCCCAGCTGGGCCTGGTGGGCGCCTTCACCGACCGACCACTCGGACTGGGCGACCTCGCCATAGGGGAAGCTGCCGCGCTTGGAGTTGGTCTGGATGTCGCTCGGGTGCAGGTGGTGCAGGTCGCTCTGGGCGATGCCCGTCGCGCCCTTGGACTGCGGCCAGGTGTGCTCGGTGTTGAAGCCCTTGGCGAAGCTGTCCTTGCGGCCGGTGATCGGTCCGCGCAGCTCGCCGGTGAAGAGGTCCTCGACCATGTTGTCGCCATCGGTGTCGGCAACCTCGCTGAAGAGCTCGTCACGAGCCTGCGAGTAGCCACGGTCGACGTGACCCGTGCGGATGATCGTGTGGAGCGCGAACAGCAGCTCGGCGCCCTGCTTGCCCTGTGCCGGCGCGTAGTACTCGCTCAGGTCGGGCGAAGCGGCCGCCGCAACGTTGCGGGCTGCGGCCGATTCCTTGGCCAGCAACGGCTGGACGTGGACTACAGGCTTGATCGTCTGGGCGGCAGCGGAGATGAGCATGTGCGGAAGTCTGCCATCTGGGGTCCCTGTCGTGGTGCACTTTCCATGAAGCGTCGGTGAAGATGGCCCCCTCGCGAGCGTGCGAGCGCGCGCCAGCAATGCGGGCGCTGCGCGCCAGTGCGCGCCGCCGCGGCTCAGCGGGGGCGGGTGGCCCAGCGCACGAGCAGGTCGATGGCCGCTTCGGCGTCCTCGAGGGCGAAGAGCTCGCCCGGCGAGTGCAGGTAGCGGGTCGGCACGCTGACGACGCCGACCGGGACGCCGCGACCGGCGCGGATCACCGTGTCGGCGTCGGTGCCCGTGTAGCGGCCGGAAGCGGTGACCTGGATATCGATCTTCGCCTCCTCCGCGATCTGCACGAGCTCACGCGCGATGCGTGCGCGGGTGGCGGCGCCGAAGGTGACGGTCGGGCCCTTGCCGACCTCGGAGTCGTCGCTGTGGTCGCCGGGGACGTCGCTCGTCCAGGTGACGTCGATCGCGATCGCCTCGTCGGGGTCGGCGCCGTACGTGCCGGGCATCGCGCCGACGCAGCCAATCTCCTCGCGCGTCGAGCACATCGCGACGACTTCCACGTCGGAGCCCTTCGCGAGGCGCGCGGCTTCCAGCGCGATGAAGGTGCCGATGCGGTTGTCGACCGAGCGGCTCATGATGCGCCGGTTGGCGTAGACGTGCGGCTTCGTGTCGAGCACGATCGGGTCGCCGACGCGCACGAGTGCCTTCGCCTCGTCGCCGTTCGCCACGCCGATGTCGATCCAGATGTCCTTGAGCGTCGGTGCCTTGGCGCGGTCCTTCATCTGGTGCGGCGCCAGCTTGCCGACGGTGCCGACGAGCTCGCCGTCGCGCGTGACGATGCGCACGCGCTGGCCGACGGGAACCGCGAGGTCCCAGCCGCCGACCTGCTCGAAGCGGATCAGTCCCTTGTCGTCGATGCGCGTGACGATGAAGCCGATCTCGTCGATGTGCCCGGTGAACATGACGCGCGGGCCGGCACCCTTGTTGACCGTGACGTGCACGTTGCCGATCGAATCGGTGCGCACCTCGTCGGCCCAGGGGGTCGCGTAGTCGGTGATGAGCTGGGCGGCGGGCTCCTCGAATCCGGACGGTGCCGGCTCGTCGAGGAAGCGCAGCAGGAAGTCGAACGGCTCGCCCTCCACGCGAACGTCACCGTCGTAGTACGGGACCTTCCGTGCGTCGGGGCTGTCGGACTTCGTTGCGTCTTCGCTCATGCAGTGCTCTTTCCGGTGGTCGATGCCACCTGCTCGATCCAGGCGACGATGACGTCGATGGAACTTCGAATGTCACGGAGGTCGACCTGCTCGACCGCGGTGTGCAGGTAGCGCGCGGGAACGCTGACGAGGCAGGTCGCCATGCCGGTGCCGGCCTTGATCGTCTGGTCCGCGTCAGTCGCGGTGCGCAGCCCCTTGGCACGCAGCTGGTGTGGCAGCTCGGCAGCTTCGGCGGCGGCGATCAGCTCATCGACGACGCGACCGGTGAGGGTCGCTCCACGCGAGAGGATCGGGCCCTTGCCAAGCGCTAGGTCGCCGAGGTCGGAGGCGCCGGGCGTATCACCGGGCGTCGTCACGTCGACGACGCAGGTTCGCTCGGGCTGGACGCCGTAGACCGCGACGGTCGCGCCGCCCATGCCGATCTCCTCACCGACCGAGCCGATCGCGACGACTTCCGCCGCCAGGCCCTTCTCGGCTGCGATGCGTGCGACTTCCAAGGCGATGAATGCACCGACGCGATTGTCGATGGAGCGAGACATGAGGCGTGTGGAATCGGCGCCGCCGACGCGCTGCGGGCTGGCGTCGATCACCGCGGCGTCGCCGACCTGCACCATCGTGCGGGCCTCCTCCGCGCTGGAAGCACCGATGTCGAGCCAGAGGTCGTCGACCTTCGGCGCCTGCGAACGCTGCGACGCGTCGAGCGCGTGCACGGCGGTGCGGCTGATCGAGCCATGGACGATGCCGCCGGCCGGCGTGCCGAGCACACGGATGCGCTGGCCGGGCAGGACGACGGGATCCCAGCCGCCGATCGAGGTGACACGGCAGAACCCCTTCGGGTCGATGCGCGTGATGACGAGTCCGATCTCGTCGAGGTGTCCGACGATCGCGAAGATCGGGCCGGCGCCGCGCCCGGAGGTCGCGAAGCTGGTGCCGATGCGATCGGTCGTCACGTCGAGGTTGAGCTCCGCAGCGCGCTCGCGCCAGAGCAGCGCGGCGGGTTCCTCGTAGCTGGAGGGCGCTGGCTCGTCGAGCAGGGCGAGCAGGAAGCGCTCGGCAGCTGGGTCGAGCGGCGGCGTGGTGGGGATTTCGGGGTCGGGAGTCACCCCGGCTACCTCCCCTCGCAGCGCTCGTCCCTAACCACGCGACAAAGGTAGGTAATTCACCTAGCCCGGGTGGCGAGGTCCCATCGTACCTTCATCACATGGAACACGATCTCGCCACCACCGCCGACCTGACCACCGACGCAGCCATCCTGCGCCCGACCGAGCCCATCACCGGCTGGCACGCCCTGCAGGGACTGCCGATCGGCGTACTGCGCGGCATGATGCCAGGCACCGACCTGCAGATTGCCGTCGACACGGTCATCGAAGCGGCTGCCGACCTCGCCGTCGCCGACCGCGTCGCCTACATCATGTCGAGCCGCACGGGCCGCCAACACGTCGTGCTTGCCAGCACGAACGGCTACCTCGTCGCAACGCTCAGCACCGACCTCGACTGGGCCGGCGCCATGCGCCTCGAGCCGGGCTCCTACGCACCGCGCATCGTCAGCGTCGCCTCCGCCGAAGGCGTGCTGCCGCTGCTCACCCAGGTCGCCTGACGCGCTCCCCGCGTGACGAGATCGAATGAGTTCACCTTCGGGCCGGCGGGATCTCCTCGCCGGCCCGAGCTACGCGGTCAGCGGCCGAGGAAGCCGGCCTGACCGACCCGGTCCACGAACTCCGGGTTATCGACGTACGCATTGCGATTGCCCTGGTAGGCCTGGACCGCGTCGTTGCGGGCGCGCTCGTCGGCTGTCACGGGGTCCTCCTCGTGCCAGCGCAGCAGGTCGGGAAGGGCGACGTTGAAGCCGCGCGCATCGCGCTGCTCCGGATAGCGCGTCGCGAAGTAGAACAGCCCGCGGGCGATGTCACCCTTGACCGCGTCAGCGGGCTCGAAGACCAGCTCACCGGTCGCCGACGTGCCCTGCACCGAGCGGCCGTCCGCATCGCCGCGTGACGTCCACTTGACGGTCTGCACCTCACCGAACGGCAGGCTCGAGCGCGCACCGTTCGCTTCCTTGTCCGCCACCTGCAGGTGATGCAGGTCAGCCTCGGCGATGCCCTTGGCACCTTCCGAGCGCGGCCAAGTGTGCTCGACGCTCAGGCGCTGCGCCCACGCATCCTTCGTCGTCGTGACCGGTGCGCTCATCTGCCCGGTGTAGAGGTCGAGCACGCGATCATCCCCGTCGAGGTCGGCAACGCGCGTGTAGAGCTCCTCGCTCGCCCCCTCGTAGCTGCGCTGGACATGCCCCGTCGCGGCGAGCTTGCCGAGCCCCTCGAGCAGGGCGACGCCCTCGAGCGCCTGGACCGCGCCGTAGTCGACGGGCTTGGGCTGCGCCGGGGCCGGCGTGGCACTGGAGACAGCGGGCCGGGCGGTCGTGACGGCTGACGGTATGACGGGTGCGATGCGGATGGTCATGCTCCAAATCCTGTGGCGCCCACGCGAGCGGCGAGCTCGGGCAGGTCGACGTAGGGGTTGCGGTTGCCTTGGAATGCCTGGACGGCGTCGTTGCGAGCTCGCTCGGCGTCGGTCACCGGGTCGGCCTCGTGCCACTTGAGCAGCGTCGCGAGCGACGATCGGAAGCCCGTCGCGTCGTACTTGGCGGGCGCGTCACTCCCGTAGCGGGTCGCGAAGTAGAGCAGGCTGCGGGCGATGTCACCCTTGACACTGTCGGCCGGCTCGAAGACCACCGACCCGGCGGCGTCGAGCCCGCGCTCGGATCGTCCCGCCGCGGTGCCCTTGGAACTCCACGTCGACGATGCGATCTCCCCGAACGGATTGTTCGAACGGATCTGGTTCGCCGCGCGACCCGCGACATGCAGGTGGTGCAGGTCGCCGTTGGCGATACCCGTCGCGCCGTGCGACCGCGGCCACGTGTGCTCGACGCTCAGCCCGCGCGCCCAGCCGCCCCACTTCGAGGCGACGTGCACGGTCTTGCCGGTGTACGCGTCGAGCACCTGGTTGTCGCCATCGGGATCGGCGACACGGGCGAACAGCTCCGAGACCGAGGCGCCGTAGCCGCGGTCGACGTGTCCGGCCTTCACGAGCGCACCGAGCCCCGTCAGCAGCTTCGCGCCCTCGAGCCCCTGGAGCGCGCCGTAGTCGGGCTGGGCGAGCGCGCCCGCGGGCGCCTCCGCGGCCAGCGAATTCCTCCCGAAGCAGGGCAGCCACGCACCGAGCACGGCGGGGAGGCTCGAAGGCGCCGCGGGTGCGACGGGAGGCTGAGGCGATACCTGCATCTCCCCAGCCTCGCCGCTCAGCGCCCCATCGAATCGGGCTCACCGAGCCGGTGGCGGCGTGCGGCCACGGCGGTGGCCAGACAGGACGAGGGCACTATCCCGTGAACCGTGTCGTGGATCGCTACGAACTACCGGCATGTGATGGCAGCACTGCACACTCGGCGGTGGATCGGGTCGCACATCGGTACGATTCGCCGGCAAGTCCCGGCGCGTCCATTGTGCACGGGGGTTCCGCGACTTCCTCACGATATACGTGACAAATGTGCGGACCCCGGCGCTAGGGACGCATTCAGCAGTGCGCGGTGGCGCTACTTCATCGACTTGGGGTCGAGTGCGTCGCGCACGCCGTCCCCGATGAAGTTGACGCTCAGCACGGTGATGAAGATGGCGAGGGCCGGGAACCAGACGGTCCACCAGTAGTTCATGATCGCGAACAGGTCGCGTGCCTCGGCGAGCATGTTGCCCCAGGTCGCGGTCGGCGGCGAGACGCCGAGGCCGAGGAAGCTGAGCGCGCTCTCGCCGATGATGGCGCCTGACACGGCGAGCGTGGTGAACACCGCGATCACGCTGACGCAGTTCGGCAGGATATGCACGAGCATGATCCGCGAATCCGTGCCACCCAGCGCACGCGCCGCTTCCACGAACTCCTGGTTGCGCAGGCTGACCACCTGGGAGCGCACGACGCGGCTGATGCCCATCCAGCCCAGCAACGCGAGCACTGCCGCGATGCGGAACCATTCAGGCACCGATTTCACGAGTGGCCCGATCGCCGAGCTCGGGCTGGCCACGAGCACCGCCACGCTCATCAGCAGCGGCAGCGACGGGATCGTCATCAGGACGTTCACGAGCCACATCAGTGCGCTGTCGACGCGACCGCCGAAGTAGCCGGCCATGACGCCTACCCAGGCGCCGATCGCCGCGGCGCCGAACGCCACGACGAAGCCGATCGCCAGCGAGGTGCGCCCGGCGTTGACGAGGCGCGCCAGCACGTCACGACCAAGCTGGTCAGTGCCGAACAGGTGCGCACCGCTCGGGGCCTGCGCTGCGAGCACGTCGTAGTCGATCGCCTCGGGGTCCTGCAGCACGAACGGTCCGACCGCGCAGATGAAGATCATCGAGCCGAGGATGATCAGGCTGATGAAGGCGGCGCGATGCGAGCAGAATGAATCCCAGACCTGCTGGCGCTGCGTGCGCGCCGGAGCCGCGATGGCCGGGGCCTCGATCTCGCGTCGGTACGGCTGCCTGACCGGTGCCGCCTGCGTGCCGCCCGCGACGGACTGCGCTGCCCGCACCGACTTCGGCAGGTGCCCACGTGATGGTTGCGCTGCTGCACTCATGTCAGTTCACCCGCACTCGAGGATCGAGGATTCCGTACAGCATGTCCGCGACGGTCGTCATGACCAGCACGAGGGTCGCGCCGATCATCACGATGGCAAGCACCACCGCGATGTCAGTCGACTTCACCGATTCGAGCAGCAGTCCACCCATGCCTGGCAGGCCGAACACGCTCTCGGTGATGACCGCGCCACCGAAGAGGCCTGCCACGTCGAGCGCGACGATCGTCACCAGCGGCAGCAGCGCATTGCGCACCGCGTGCCGGAAGAAGACGACCTTGCCGGAGAGGCCCTTGGCCATCGCTGAGCGGATGTAGTCCTGGTTGAGCACGCCCACCAGCTCGCTGCGCATGTAGCGCGACCAGCCGGCGATCTGCAGGATCGAGAGCGCCGTCACCGGCAGCGCGAGCCGGCGGAACGCCTCGATCGGCGTCATCGCACACGACCCGACGGTCTTGAGGATGCCGGAATCCGATCCCGCACCGACGCAGGCTGGCGCGCCGCCCGTGTAGAACCAGAGCGTGCCGCCGTTCATGTCCTGGAGCTTCACCGCCGCGAGCTGCAGCAGCAGCGCCACGAAGAAGGACGGCGAGGCCATCATCGCGAACGTCGACAGCGTCGCCACGTAGTCACTCTTGGAGTACTTGTGGATCGCCACGTACGCGCCGATCGGCAGCGCGATCATCAGCGACACGACCATCGACAGGCCGGTCACCATCAACGTCAGCGGCAGGCGCTCGGAGATCTTGTCCCACACGGCGCGCTGGTCGACCGTCGAGATGCCCAGGTCGCCGGTGATGAAGTTCTTGCCCCAGAACACGTACTGCTCGACGAGCGGCTTGTCCCAGCCGTTGAGCTTGGAGATGCGCTTGACGTCCTCGGCCGAGAATTTGGGGTCCTGCTTGAGGAGCTCGAGGGGGTTCGGGCCCATCTTCATGAGCATGAACATGATGATGCTCACGACGATGAGCACGGGGATGGCAGAGAGCACTCGCTTGAACGTGAAGCCGATCACTTGGCCACCACCGACCAGTCGTAGGTATTCCAGGTCATGCCGCCGAAGGGATTGACGTCCATGCCCTTGGCGCGATTCGAAAAGGCGACCGTGTCAGGACGCTGGAAGAGTGGGATCATCGGCATGTCGGCGCGCATCAGCTGCTGCACCTGCTTGATCGCCGCGGCGCGCTCACCGACGTCGGGCGTGACATCCGCCTTGGTCAGCAGCTTGGTCACCTCATCGTTGCAATAGCGGTAGTAGTTGTTGCCCTCGTACTCGTTCGCGTCGGTCGGGATCTTGTCGCACGAGAAGAGCGTCCGCTGCGACGGGTCGGTCGTGCTCGACCAGGCCCACAGGGCGATGTCGAAGTTGCCCTGGATCGTGCTCTGGCCGAAGAAGACCTCCGCCGGCTCCATGGCGATCTCCATCTTGATGCCGCTGCCCTTGAGCTTCTGCTGCAGCAGCTGCGCGACCTTGAGCCGCAGGTTGTTGCCCGCGGTCGACTTGAACACGACGGTCAGCGGCTTGCCGCCCTTGGCGTAGTAGGCGCCGTCCTTCGTGTAGCCGGCCTTCTCGAGCAGCGCCGTCGCCTTCTTGGGGTCCGGCTTGATGTCCTTCCAGGCAGGCAGGTAGTAGTCCTTCTGCCCTTCGAGCAGCGTCGACTGCAGCACGCCGACCTGCTTGCGCAGCACGACATCGGCGAGCTGCTGGCGGTCGATCGAGAAGGCGATCGCCAGGCGCACGTCACGGTTGTTGAGCGGCGCCTTGCCCGTGTTGAAGGCGAGCTGCTCCCAGTACGCACCCGGCTCGCTGCTGAAGGAGCCGCGCGGCATAGCTTCCAGCTCCTCCTTGAGCGAGGAATCCGGCGGCGGGGCAATCACGTCGACCTCGCCCGTGCGCAGCTGGATCTTGAGCGTATTGGAGTCCGGGATGAACTTGAAGGTGATCGAGTCGAGCCACGGCTCGTCGTCGTTGCCCGCGTTCCAGTAATCCTCGTTGCGCTTCAGAACGATCTCGACCGAGCGGTCCCAGTGGCTGAAGACGAAGGGACCACTCGAGATGGGCACCTCGTCGCTGAGGAAGGTGTTGAAGTCCTTGCCGTCCAGCACGTGCTTGGGCATGGGGGCGATCCCGACGATGCCGAGGAACGGTGCGTAACGCTCCTTGAAGTGGAAGACCGGACGCAGCGGCGTGACGCAGTCGATCTTGGAGAGCAGGTTGTAGCCCTCACGCGAGCGAACCAACCAGCGCTCATCCATGCGCAGCTTCCAGGCGAATACGACGTCCTCGCAGGTGATCGGCTTGCCGTCGCTCCAGCGCGCCTTGGGCTGCATGTCGAGCGTCACGACCATGCCGCCCTCCGGCGTCAGCACGACGCGACCGTTGTCGGTCGACGGAACCTCGGTGGCGATCAGCGGGGCGTCCTGGCCCTCGGCATCAACGGTCAGCAGCGAGTCGAAGAGCGGGCCGGTGATGTTGGACGTGACGGCCATGCCGCCACAGACGATGACCACGTTCAGGCACTGCGGCTGCTGGTCGAGGCCGACCACGAGGTTGCCGCCCTTCTGCGGGGGTGCATCCTCGGCAGCGTCGGCGCTCTGGGCGCTCGAGCCGCAGCCCGCGGCGAGCAGCATCGCTGCGATGAGCAGGGCGAAGCTGGATGCCAGCCGCCCTGCGGTGCGCCACGATGCGCGTTCAATCACTGTCGTTCGTCCCGGTCCCACACGTCCTCCTACCTCTCCATCGGGAATGGAGGGCTGCGCGTATCACCCGGCTGCAACGTAGACTGTCCGTTCGCATGTCCGACCTCATCGCAACTTCGCTCGCCGTCTCGTTCGGCACCCGTCCGCTCTTCTCCGACATCTCGCTCACGGTAGGCCCGGGTAACCGCGTCGCACTCGTCGGGCCGAACGGTGCCGGCAAGACCACACTGCTGCGCGTGCTCGCACGCCAGCTCTCTCCCACCGCGGGCCAGGTCCGCGTGCAGGACCACATCCACGTGGGTCTGCACGACCAGCGCCCGGCGCGTTCGCCGCTGCCGCTGCGCACGTGGGTCGCGCCCGAGCGACTGGTGCAGGCCGAGAAGGAGCTGCGCGAGCTCGAGGCCTCGATGGCCGACGGCGATCCCGCCAAGCTCGAGGCGTGGACCGAGGTCCGTGCGCGCTACGACCAGATGGGTGGCGAGAGCTGGGTCGCCGACACCGACGCCGTGCTCCGCGGCCTGGGCTTTTCCGAGCAGCAGTTCGAGCAGCCGATCGACACGCTCTCCGGCGGTGAGCTGACGCGCGCGTCGCTCGCACGCACGCTCGCGAGCAAGCCCGACCTGCTGCTGCTCGACGAGCCGACCAACCACCTCGACATCGACACGATCGACTGGCTGCAGGACCACCTTGCGGCGCAGCACGGCGGCCTCGTGCTGGTCAGCCATGATCGCTGGTTCATCGAGGCGGTCTGCACGAGCGTCATCGAGATCTCGCACGGGCGTGGGCGCCACTTCAAGGGCTCCTTCGTCGAGTACCGCGCGCAGCAGGCCCTCGAGGCCGTGTCGCACCAGAAGGAGCTCGAGAAGTGGCAGGGAGAGGTCGTTCGACTGCAGCGCTTCGTCGACCGCTTCGGCGCAGGCACCCGCTCCAAGCAGGCGCAGAGCCGCGCCAAGGTGCTCGACAAGCTGCGTGAGGATGCGCCGCAGTATGCCGACATCTCCGAGCGCCAGGCGATCGGCTTCCAGCTGCCGAAGGTGACGCAGCCGGGCCGCACCGTCTTCGAGGCGGTCGACCTCTCGCTCGAGTTCGCGCCGACCGACCAGCTGCCGGGCCGGATCCTGCTCGAGCCGTCGAACCTGATCGTCGAGCGCGGCGAGAAGATCGCGCTGATCGGCCCGAACGGTGCCGGCAAGTCGACCCTCCTCCATGCGATCGGCGAGGCGGCCGTCATGCACGCCGAGCCGAGCGGTGCGATCCAGGGCGGCGAGGTCAAGGTCGGCTACGGCGTGCAGACGCGCCTGCTCTCCCAGCACGACAGCGAGCTCGTCGACACGCAGTCGATGCTCGGCAACATGAACCTTGCGGCACCGTCGATCAGCCGCACCGAGGCACAGAACCTGCTCGGCCTGTTCGGCTTCAAGGGCGACGACGCCCAGCGCCTCGTCGGCACGATGAGCGGTGGTGAGCGCCGCCGCCTGATGATGGCGATGGCATTGACCGGCGCCGACAACGTGTTGCTGCTCGACGAGCCGACCAACCATCTCGACATCGAGAGCCGCGAAGGCCTCGAGGCGGCACTGGCCGAGTGGCCCGGCACGATCATCATGATCAGCCATGACCGGGCCCTCGTCGAGGGCGTCGCGACGCGCTGCGTCGTGCTGCACGACCAGACGATCACCACCGTCGTCGGCGGCTACGAGCAGGCCCGCGCCGTGCTCGCAGGCGAGATCGACGCACCGCCGACCGACCCGGGTGAAGTGCTGCGCCAGGCCGAGCTGGCCAAGCGCACAGCGAAGTCCTCAGCGTCGGCAGGCTCGGGCCGCAGCGCCAAGCCGGCGCCGCAGACGCCGGCCGCGGCGCCAACCCCGGCTGCGAACGCCGGCCAGCAGCGCACGGTCAAGCGTGGCGGCGGCAACAGGGGCGGCGCGACCAAGCGCGACGGCAGCCAGAAGGTGCGCCGTCCCGCGACGATCGAGACCGAGATCGAGCAGCTCGACATCAAGATCGCCGCGATCAACGAGCAGATGCTCGACCCCGACGTCTACACCGACGCCGCCAAGAGCGCCGAGGCGCTCGAGCGACACGGAGCCCTGGAGCGCGACCTTGCAGCCCGCTGGAAGGAACTGGAGCGCGCCACCGAGGTCCACGGCAGCTGAGCGCGCGATTTCGGCCGCCCGTGGCGCGTCGTGGCGCGTCGTGGCGCGTCGATTCCGTCAGCGTCCCATACATGCCGCGCTCAGAGAATCGAGTACGGATACCGCTCCATCGATTCTGTCAGCGCAGTATCGATACCGCGCTCAGAGAATCGACGAGCCGTGTCGCAAGCTCGGTGCTACCAGAGCGCCATGTGCGTGACGAACACGCTCATGAGCATGCCGAGCAGGAAGCAGATGCAGGCGATCGGCAGCGTGATCTTCGCGATGCGGCTGGGCTGGCCGTCGCCGAGCGACCCCAGGACACACAGCAGGATGGCGACGGTGCCCATGAGCAGCGGCTTGTAGAACAGCGCGCCGAATCCGAGGACTGCGCCGATACCGGCGACGAAGCCGGCCCACAGTTCACCCGAGGTCGGCTCACGGTCTTCGTGACCGGCGACGGGGATGGTGGCGTTGCTGATGCTCGGATCGGTGGACATGTTGGCCATTCTGACGCGTGGCACGGACAAGGGCAAGCGCAACACGCCTTGCACCGCCCCGAAATCTCCGCTACCATTCCCCGGCGCGCTCCGTTCGTCTAGTGGCCTAGGACGCCGCCCTCTCACGGCGGTAGCACGGGTTCAAATCCCGTACGGAGTACCTCGTGAAAACCCCCGCTGGTCGGGGGTTTTCGCATTTCTGGATGAGCTTTGAGTCGGCGGGAAGGCCGAGATGTGGCACTCGATGTGGCAGTACCCCACTTGTCGAGTGCCACTGATCGGTGGCACTTTGGATCAAATGCCCCCGATTCGCCCTGTCGCGCATCAGCGACAGGAAGGAGCCCGACATGGGCGTCATCAAGCGCAAGAACCCCTCAGGCAGGGTCGTCTACGGCATCCAGTGGATCGACGAACACGGCCAGCGGCAACGACAGTTCGATCGTTCCTGGAACGAGAAGCTGGCTAAGGCCGAGCTCGCGATCATCGAAAGGCGACGGCTCGACGGCGTGGCAACGCGTCCGGAGATGACCGTTGCCGACCTCTTCGCCGACTGGCATCGCAACCACGTGGTCGTGACGTGCAGCCCGGTCTACGTCAAGGACGCTGAACGTCAGTTCCGACTTCGGATCGGCCCACTGATCGGCCACCGTCGGATCGATACCGTCAATCGCCACATCGTGCGGCAGATGGTGGCGCAGATGCAGCAGGTCATGCGCCAGCGCGAGCCCGGCAACGAGTACGCCGGCCACGCCACCATCAACAAGACGCTGACTGTCGTGAAGGGCATGTTCACCTACGCGGTCCAGATCGATCAGATTGCCACCAACCCAGCGCACGGAGTGCCGGAGCTTCCCGAGGAACCGACCCGGCGGATCGACGCATGGCCCGTCAAGGCGGTGCACGCCATCGCACACGAGGTGCTCCACCTGGGCGACGGGTTGCCAGAGTTCCAGCGAGGACAGCGCTCTCCCTGGGTGGGTCAGCGCGACTACACGATCGTGATGCTCGCGGCCTTCACCGGGCTGCGCCAGTCGGAGCTGCTCGGCCTGCATTGGGACCAGGTCGACGACGAGTGGCTCCATGTCACGCACAAGCTCTGCCGCGTGTCGTTCACGCGCCTCGACACCAAGAGCAAGCGCGGGCGACGACGCGTCCCGCTCATGACCGCCACGCGCTCCTTGCTGGACGCGTGGCGTGCAGTCGGGGCGCATCCCACGATCGTGTTCCCCAATCAGGATGGCTCCGACTATGTGCGGGCCGAGCACTTCTCGAACAAGTCGTGGGACAAGGCACGAAAGCGGACCAAGCCGGTTGTCGTGAACGGCAGCCGATACGACTGCGCGACGATGACGTTCCACGAGCTGCGTCACACGTTCATCAGCCTATGCCTGGCAGCCGGCCGCGACCTATGGGAGGTCGCCAATTGGGCTGGCGACGACCCCGAACTCGTGAAGCGAACCTACGGCCACTACATGCCGGACTCACTCGGCGACACCCGCCGCCTCGATCGCGTGCTGTCGACCCGCGCGATGCTCCTGCCCGCAGCGCCCGACATCGAGGTTCAGATCGGGCGGTAGTCAGTGCCGGATGTGACATGCCCCTGGGTGGGCGTCCGGCGCTTCGCCGGGCGCCCGCTCGATGTCATTGTCGGAGTGCCGCTGTAGCGACTATCGAGGAACGCGTGCACATCCTCCGGTGCGAACCGCAGATTGCGATCGAGTCGGTATCCGGGGAGCTTGCCGCTCGACCACAGCCGCCAAACCTGTTCTCGACTCATGCCCAGCCAGGTTGCGACCTGCGCGGTGCCCATCAATGGCGACGGCGCCGATCGGTCATCACCGATGTCGAGTGAGTTGTGCATCGGGTCCAACGTAGGCACGTTCGACGCAATCGCACACCCGGAATGCGCGGCCGGTCTCGAGTGGTCTCGGGCTGTTCAGGGACGAGTTTTGGCCGCAGTGTCACTACGAGCGCGATCGGCTCGACGCGGAACGGGGCTCTCCTCCTCTATCGGCCCCCAGGATTAGGCGCCTAGCCAGCTC
Organism: Thermoleophilia bacterium; assembly: GCA_025964435.1. Taxonomy (GTDB): domain Bacteria; phylum Actinomycetota; class Thermoleophilia; order Gaiellales; family SKUG01; genus JAGQUL01. Next base: position 36,715 of record JAOPYV010000157.1, read on the forward strand.
CCGCCCGATGCCCCGGGGGCCTTCGACTTTGGCTGATCCGACTGATCAGTCGGCGGCACATCGATCACGTCGAGCACCCGCACCTGGAAATCCGGCGCGACTTCAGCGTCCGTCATCACCACGGCATTCGGGTGCGTTCGGACGAGCAGTGCATGGATGTGCCGCCGGATCTTCGGCGCAACGATGAGGAGCGGTCTGGGCATGCCGTGCCGCTGAATGGCATCGTTGATCTGTCCGAGCAATGCATTCTTGTCGGCGGGGTCGAGGACCAGCACCTGTCCGGTCTCGTTGAGTTGGACTCCGCCCTCAATCATCCGCGCGGTGTCCGGCGACAGTTCCAGCGCGGAGATGACGTTATCGGAGGCGTGTCGCTCACTGATCGTGCGGGCCAGCGAGGAGCGCGTCCGCTCCGCCAGCGCGTTTGGATCCTTCGTGTAGACCGACACGTCGGCGAGGGCATTGAGGATGTTCGACAAGTTGCGAATGGGCACCCGTTCACGGAGCAGAATCTGGAGCACCTGCCGCAGCTGCCCGAGCGCGAGCATGTTCGGAACCAGCTCCTGCACGACCATCGGTGACTGGCGTCGAGCGTCATTCAGGAGTTCGGCCGCAACCTCGCGGTCGAGCAAGTCGGGCATCGCCCGCAGGAGAGCGTCGACAAGCTCAGCGGGGACCCGGTCAGGTCCGTCGAGCATGCCAGCCACAAGCACGTCGCCGAGGCTCCGCAATTCGTATCCCCCAGCGTCCAGCGCCGAACTATTACGCACAGGCACCGACGGCATCGGGCACCCATACTCAGCCTCGATCGAGGCAACCGTCTCTGCCACGCGAGCGGCGATAGCCGGCACGTCCGTGTCCGAGGCATGGACGTGCAGCTCCAGCGGCGCTGGCGCGGCCAGTCGGGGCGTACCGTGGCTGCTCGACCCATCACGGGACCGGCCCGATTGGGGCGGCGCCACGATTCGGTTGTTCACAAGCATCTCTGCGACGCGCACCCCGAGCTCCAGGGCGGCAACGTCTCCTCGATCGGATGCGATCGCGTCATCGAGCGCTCGCTCGAACACGGCCCACGCCCGTAGCTCCAATGTGTCTTCTACGATCTCATCGGACACTGCGCCCACTCCTCTAGTTGACGACGACCACATCAGACTGTGGGACGTGTTCCGGCTCGGCGGGACCTTCGACCAGTCGCAGCACCCGGAGCCGCACATCGAGCAAGCGCGCATCGAGCCGCGACACCTCTCCGGTCACGCTCAGGACGTGCTCATAGAGCGCCTGCACTCGCTGCTGCAACTCAGCTGACGTGGGACCGACCATGTGTCGACCCATCGGCATCCTGATTTCTGCCCATGACCCAATTCCTACGAATCGGTCGACCGTTCGCGATCGGCCGCTGGAGGTAGGCGGCGCGGAGGAGATTTGGTTCCACTTCCTAGACCATGCTGCTCATCGCACCCTTCACGCTCGAGACCTACGTCCACCTCGTGCCAAAAGACCTTCCCGACCTCGACTTCCTCGACGACCTCGCCGCGACCGACTCCCGCGTGACGCCGCTTCGATCTACCCGACCTTCCTTTCCAACCTCCACCACCAATCACTTTCTCTCTTACAACACATCTCCATCACACCCTGACCTCTGTTCAATTTCCAACAGAACTGCCCGGTTCACCCTCCTGACCCCTTGCCGTCGTAGAGGGTGAGGGGTCAGGAGGGTGAACCGGGCAGTAACCACGCGACAGCG
>JAOPYV010000210.1 GCA_025964435.1 Thermoleophilia bacterium
CGAAGTGAAGATCAAGGCGCCGCGCAAGCGGGCCGCCAAGAAGGAGCCGGAGCCGGCTGCAGTGGGAGCTGCGGACGGCGACGTCGAGGACGAGGGCTCGGCCGACACCGAGTGATCGTTCGCGCCGCAGGCGACACCGAATGAACGACGAAGGGCGGCCCCAGGGCCGCCCTTCGCGTCTTCGTATCCTTGGTGCGCGACCTAGTGGCGCTTGTCCTTGATCTGCTCGGTCTCGGCGCCATCGACGAGCACGAGGCCGGTGAACTTGTCGTCACCGCTGGGCGGACGATAGGTCGTGAGCGAGAAGTGAGCGGACTGCCCGATGTGGTACGGCGTCCAGGTCGTGTTCCACGGCTTCCAGCCAACCACGGGGTTCTCGATCAGCGGCCCCTGCACGTCATCGACGTTGTAGACGTTGAACCGGGTCGTCTCCTTGTAGCCGTCGTACTGGGTCGCGGGGAAGGACGACACGACCAAGGCCGGGGCGTCGCCGGCGCTGAGCGCACGAGCGGCCTCGATCGCCGCCGCCTGGCTCGGGAACGACTGCACGTGGGGGCCGAAGTAGAGGCGATGCGGCTTCGTGAACGGGAGGCGGAACATGTCGGCGAACGGGCCGTTGGCCGCCTGCGACTGCTCGAATGCGGGCTCGGCCGGGCTCGGCGCGCTGGACGCGGGGGTGGCGGTCGTGACGGCGGCAGGCGTGGCTGCGGCGCGGAGTGCTTGCAGGTGTATCTCGGGAATCCTCGTTCGGAACTAGGTACGAGGATCGTACGGCGAGGTGCATCGCCGAGATCGTGTTCGTTCCCGGAGTGGTCGCAAGCGGCGACGGGTTGGGCGGACGCGGCCGTCCGTCGCGTCTTCCTAAAGGTCAGGCCCTGCAACGGCCCGTCGCCACCGCTCGATAGATGGAGTGGACGAGCGAGACCTTGGGACGGGACGGCACAGCCATGACGGATATCTCTCCAGGCTATGTTGCTGCGCACGCCGCGGTCGGCGGCGTCGTCGGCGGTGGGCTCATGCTCGCTGCGACGAAGCTGGGCCCCGGAGCGCGCCTTGTCACGGCGGTCGGCGCGAGCCCGACCTCCCTGCTCGCGCGTGGTCCGATCCTCGGCTCGACGACGGGTCGCATGGTCGCGATGGGCGCCATCGCCGGGCTCGCTGCCGCCTCGGTGACCGAGGCGATGCACCAGAAGCGTGGCCCCCAGCTCTCGAACATCGGCATGGGCATGCTGGCTGGCGGCGCTGCAGGTGCGGCTGCGGTCGGCGTGCTCTCGGAGGGCGTCACGCGCGGCCGAGTGGGCATCGGCGGCCTCGCCGGAGCGGGCATCGGCGCGCTCGGCATCCTCGGTGGATCCTTCATCGTGCCGCTCGTGCTCGGTGAGCCGACGCCCGACTAGGTCTCGAGTGCACTCCTCCGGCGAGGCCGGACACGGCGAAGGAGGCCGTCAGGCCCCCTCCGCCAGCTCTGATTCCAGTGCGTGTCGTGGCCGCAGGATCCGCAGCGTCGCCCGCAGCTGGTCGCGCCGCAGGTGCCGCGCGAGCGCCGCGAACCCGGCGACGCCGACCAGGCACCACGCGCCGGCGAACACGTACGTCGTGCGGGCCGAGGTCGCTTCCACGAGCAGGCCTGCGAACGCGAGGTTCGTGCCCCAGACGGCGCTCATGACGGCGCCGTAGGCAGCCAGGGCGCGTGCCCGGACCGCATCGGGGATCCGCTGCTGGATGAGCGTCGACTCCACGACCTCGGCCAGCGCCATCGAGCAGCCGCCGATCGCCATCAACGCCAGCACGCCGACGAACGACGGCACGAGCCCGGCACCCGCGAAGACGACCGCGCTGATGCCCGCGTTGATGATGAGCATCGAGACGCCACGGTTCGCGACATCGACGCGCCGCGCCAGCCAGCTGCCGACGAGCGCACCGAAGCACCAACAGGACACGATCGCGCCGAGCCCGGCTTCGTCCATGCCGAACTCGACCGCCAGCGGCAGCTCCGCCGCCGTGACGAAGGCAAAGCAGATGCACATGCCGAACCAGCCCGCGACCAGCAGTCGCAGCACCGGGTCGGAGGCGATCACCGTCAGGCCGTCCAGCGGACGGAACCGGACGCCATCCGCGGCATCGCCGTCCGCGCCGTCAGCCGCACCACCGGTGCTGCCGACGATGCCGAGCACGAGCAGCGCCGCCACGATCGACGAGGCCGAATCGAGCAGGAACGCCGTGCGCGCGCCGAATCCGGCAACGAGCAGGCCGCCGAGCACCGGGCCGAGCATATGGCCCGCCGTGCGCGCCATGCCCATCGTCGCGTTCGCCGTGGCCAGGTCCTTGGCGGGAACGAGGTTGGGCAACGCGGCGTCGAGCGCAGCGCCGATCGCGGTCGCCGCCAGCGAGACCACGCCCGTCGCCAGCATGAGCTGCCACATCGTGGTGGCCATCGCCATGCCGAGCAGCGCGACTGCCACGACGACCTCGCCGACGATGATCACCGTGCGCCGGTCGAAGCGATCGCCGATCCAGCCCGCGAGCGGGGAACCGACGATGCGCGCGACGACGCTGGCGAGCAGGACGAGCGACGCCTGGCTGGCGCTGCCGGTCAGGTGCCACGCGAGCGCCATCATCGCGATGTAGCCCGCCTCGGCGCCCGCCATCGAGATGCCGCGGCTGGCGGCGAGCAGGCGCACGTCGCGGCGCCACGCGGGCGTCGGGGATGCAGTGGATGATCGGTGGGTGCGTCGGAGTGCACGCATGGGAGGAACCTCGGTGTGGCAATGGAAGGGCCGGGGACGCAGGTGGTCGACCCGGCGGAATCAGGACTGGCGCTCGGCGCGGAGCCGGAGGGTCAGTGGGTACGCGGCGCCGCGGCGAGCGCAGGCGACGTAACGAGGGGCCCGTTCGGCAGCATGCGCACCACATCGACCGCGAGGCCAGCCGTGAAGGCCGGTCGCATGAAGTCGATGGTGAAGGGCGCTGCCATGGGAGTTTCCTCTCGTGCACCTGGAGCGGTGCGCATGAAATTCGAAAAGACGGCCGCAGGGGCCGTCTGGAGATCACTGTAGCGGGGGAATTCGGGCCGCACAACCCCAATGTCGAAATTGATGTTCTTGCCGGTCGTTCCTGTTTCGGACGACGGAGGGATCGGGTACGCCCACCCCTGATGTCTCCCGTCGAACCACGCCGCGATGCCCAGGTGATCCGCGCCCTGCGCGACATCGCCCCCGGCACGCCCATCCGCGAAGCGATCGATGACGTGATCCGCGGTCGAACCGGCGCGCTGTTCGTGATGGCCGACCAGGCGGACATCGAGCCCGTGCTGTCGGGCGGCATCCGTATCGACGTCGAATTTTCCCCGAAGCTCGCCTACCAGCTGGCGAAGATGGACGGCGCGATCGTCCTGGATCGAGCCGGCACGCGCATCAAGTGGGCGAACGTCCAGCTCGTGCCCGACCCTGCGATCCCGTCCAGCGAGACCGGCACGCGCCACCGCAGCGCCGAACGCACGGCTCGCCAGATCAAGGCGCTCGTCGTCGCCGTCAGCGCCGCGCGCGACGTGGTTACGCTCTACACGACCGACTCGAGCTACCAGCTCGAGGGAACGCGGTCGCTCCTGATCAAGGTGAACCAGGCGCTCGCGACGCTCGAGACGTACCGCATGCGACTGGACCAGGTCTCGCACCGGCTCCTGTCGCGTGAGCTCGCCGGCACCGCCACGCTGCTCGACGCGCTCGTCGTCATCCAGCGCGCCGAGATGGCCAAGCGCATGGTTGCCGAGATCGAGCGCCACCAGATCGAGCTCGGCACCGAGGGGCGCCTCACGGAGATGCAGCTGCGGGAGCTGAGCGTCGGCGTCATGCCCGACCGCTCCGCCGTGGTGCGCGACTACATGGTCAACACCGACGCCGAGAGCCATCGCAAGGTGCTCGACAAGCTCGGTCGCCTCAGCGGCGAGCGGCTGCTGCGCCTCGAGGACCTCGAGGTGCTGCTCGGCTACGAGCGCGACGTCAATCCGATCGACACCGTCGTCGAGCCGCGCGGCTACCGCGTGCTCTCGCGCATCCCCGGGCTCTCGCAGGTGCTCGTCGAGCGCCTCGTCCAACACTTCGGGTCCCTCAGCCACGTGCTGCAGGCGAACCCACGCGAGCTCGCGGTCGTCAGTGGCCTCGGCCCCGTGCGCTCTCGCGAGGTCTTCGACTCCCTGCGCCGCATGCAGGAGTACTTCTCGCATCCACAGCAGGCCCAGGCCCGCCAGTAACCAGACGGGCGCCGCAGCCGACCGAGGTCGACCATGGCGCCCGTTGAAGTGCGTGGGGTGCTGCGCGCGTTTCCGCGGTGCTCGTGGCTCAGGGCCGCATGAGCATGGAGACGAAGTCGGCATCCGGGTCGAAGCTGCGTCGCGCGGGGCGGGCCTCGGCGGAATCCTCATCGAGGTCGGTGTCGAGGTCGGTGTCGAGGTCCTCGCCGTCGACCTCGCTGCCCACGAGTGACGGGTCGAGCATGCCCTCGGGCGTCTCGGTGGCGGGAGTCGCCGGCGTCTCTTCCTCGAGCACCTCGTCCAGCGGGGGCTCGACGTCGCTGACGGTCGCGCCCAGCACCAGCGACAGCGGCGTGCTCATCGCTTCGCTGGCGCCGTAGGCAGCTTCCTCCTCGAACCGCTGCGCGGCCTGGAGGGCCTTCTGCTGGCCGAAGGTCGGCACTGCGCGGCGCTCGGGCGCGGCGAGCGTGTCGACGATGCGCCTGGCCGGCGCCACCTTGTCGAGCTCGCGAACGGCTTCCTCGAACTGCGCGAGTGCGCCCTGCATCGTCTTGGCGACGTTGGTGCGCACCTCCTCGAGCTTCTGGAGCTTCTGGTGCGACATGTCGACGTCGGTCTCGAAGCGCAGGAACATGTCCCGTGCTTCCTCGCGCGCGGCCTGCAGCATCGTGTTGGCCTCGCCGCAGACGCGGTCGATCAGCTGCAGCGATCGCTCCTGGGCGTCGGCCTCGACGGCCTCGGCGCGCTTGCGGGCCGATTCCTCGAGCTCGGTGGCGCGCTGGCGAGCCCGGGCAACTTCGCTGTCCACGTACGAGGCGCGGTCGTTCCAGTAGCGCAGCTCGGCGCGCGCACGGGTCAGGTCGTGCTTGGCCTCGGAGGTCACGTGCTGTGCTTCCAGCAGCTCCTCGCGCAGCTCGACGGCCTGGTGCTCGAGGTCGTCGATGCGCAGCTCCTGGCGGGCGAGTGCGTCCTCGACGATGCCGCGGTCATAGCCGAGCAGGCTGCGACGGAATGCGCGCCCGGGAGTCGGGGTGGCGGATGTCGGGGCAGCGAAGGAAGCGTGGTCGCGCATGTAGTTCTCCTCGAGCGGTGGAGCCGGCGGCATGGTCGGCGCGTGCCGGGCAACCGGCCCAGACCATGTTCCCCGGTGTGACCAGAGAAAAACGCATGATGTTGGAGGAAGTGCCGGGTCTCGCAGGCGGGGGCGGCCACCCCGGTGTGCGCAGGCGGCCACGCGGTCGTGCACGGCCGTGCCGTGGCGGCAGCGCGGACGAGGAGCAGGTGTAGTTTCCACTGCCCAACACGGCGTGACTTCCCCGGTTTTCTTATGTCCGGGGAGGGAACCTTGAAAAGCAGTGGATGGTTATCGGCTCGTACTGCGCCAAATGTGTACGCGATCCGTTAGAATGTCACCCTGACAACCCGGTTTCGACGCCCCGCAGCTCCCACTGCGAGCCTCGCATCGGCGTTGAGACCCCATAGGAGGAATGCACGTGTTCGAGCTCGGCGACAAGGTGGTCTACCCACATCACGGCGCTGGTACGGTTGTCCAGAAGGAGCTCAAGAACGTGCTCGGGGAGAACCGCGAGTACCTCACGATCCGCATCCTCCATAACGACATGACCGTCATGGTGCCTTCCGACAACGTCGACAAGGCCGGCCTGCGCAAGGTCATCGGCGAGGACACCGTCGAGGAAGTCCTCGGTGTCATCGAGGGCGGCGGCACGAACATGCCGAAGAATTGGAATCGCCGGTTCAAGCACAACCGCGACAAGATGAAGACCGGCGACATCTTCGAGCTGGCCGAGGTCGTGCGCAACCTCTCGATCCGCGACGGCGACAAGGGCCTGTCGACGGGCGAGAAGCAGATGTTCACGAAGGCCAAGAAGATCCTGGCGTCCGAGCTCATGTACGCCAAGGACATGGACGAGGAGAAGGCCGACGACTACCTCGACGACCTGCTCGCGAAGATCGCCATCAAGCGTGGCAAGACCGCAAGCAAGGAAACGATCGAGATGTAGCACCGGGTTTCCCGGAATGGTTCGACGCGAGGGCGGCACTCCGGTGCCGCCCTCGCTGTCTTCTTCGGCAACGCGTCAGCACGCCCGGGTTCGGGTAGGCTCGTCGACAACGTGGTGCTTGTCAGCAGGATCGTCGCGGCCCTCATCATGGGGATCGCCGGATACCAGGTCGGGGATACCTCCGGGCTGACGCAACGCCTGCCCGGATACGCGGAGATCGCGCTCAACTTCGGGCTGCTGATCCTGTTGGGTGCGATCCTCGGCTGGTTCGTCGGTGGACTGCTCGGCAAGCTGCTGCAGCGCGGGCTCGATCGTCTCAGCGCTCGCGCCGCCGACCGTGCAGGCGCGGAGCTCGTCGTCGGCGCCTGCGGCCTCATCATCGGCCTGGCGATCAGCGCGCTGCTCTCGCTTCCTGTCTCCCAGCTCAAGCCGATCGGCCCGTATCTGCTGCTGCCGATGACGCTGATCGTCTCCTATGTCGTCGCCGAGCTCGCTGCGGCGAAGCACCGCGACATCCTGCGCATGTTCGGCGTGCGCGTCGAGATCGCCGGGGACGGCGCCCGCGGCAAGCTGCTCGACACGAGCGCACTGATCGACGGCCGTGTCGCGGACATAGCACTCGCCGGCTTCCTCGAGGGGGAGCTCGTCGTGCCGGTCTTCGTGCTCGAGGAGCTGCAGCACATCGCGGATTCCAACGACGACGTGCGTCGGGCGCGTGGGCGTCGCGGCCTCGAGGTCGTGACACGACTGCGCAAGGCGCGTCGCGTGACGACGACGGATGAGGATCCCGCCCGCGCGCAGCAGGTGGATTCCAAGCTCGTGCGGCTCGCCAACGAGCACGGTTGGGTCATCGTCACCAACGACGTCGCGCTCGCGAAGGTCGCCGGTGCGCAGGGCGTCGCGGTGCTGAACATCAACGAGCTGGCGAATGCGCTCAAGCCGGAGTTCGTCCCGGGCGAGACGTTCGAGCTCAAGGTCGTGCGCGAGGGCAAGGAAGCCGGCCAGGGCGTCGGCTACCTCGAGGACGGCACGATGGTCGTCGTCGACCACGGCGCCGAGCAGATCGGGCGCACCGTCGAGGTCGAGGTGTCGAGCATGCTGCAGAGCCCGACCGGCAAGCTCGTGTTCACGCGTCTCATCAAGGCCGTCGGTTCGTGACCTCGAAGGTCGAGGTCATCCTGCTCGCAGCAGGAGAGGGGACGCGGCTGGGATCGAGTGACCCCAAGGCCTTCGTCGAGCTGGCAGGCGAGCCCATGCTCGCGCACTCGCTCCGGAGCTTCGAAGGGCTCGACGTGGTCGATGGCATCGTCGTGCTCGTGCCGGCCGAGTGGATCGAGCGAACGCGGGAGCTCGTCGAACGCGTCGGGGCGCGCAAGGTCGTGGCGATCGCCGCTGGTGGAGCGAGCCGAGCGGCGAGCGTGCGCGCAGGGCTTGCCTGGATCGAGGATGACGCGGCGACTGCGGTGCTCGTGCACGATGCGGCGCGGCCGATCGTGCCCGCGTCGCTCGTGGCGCGCGTGCTGGCGCCGCTCGCCGAGGGCTGGGACGCCGTCGTCCCGGCGCTGGCAGTGACCGACACGGTCAAGCAGGTCGATGCAGCGGGCGCGATCATCGCGACGCTCGATCGCGCGACGCTGGGGCTGGCCCAGACGCCCCAGGCATGCCGGGCCAGCGCGCTCCATGCGGCGCTGCGCGAGCTGGACGAGGCGGCGCTGGCAGCGCTGACCGACGACGCGGCAGCGATCGAAGCTGCGGGTGGGCGAACGCGGATGGTTGCGGGCGACCTGCGCACGCGCAAGGTGACGACGCGCGAGGACCTCATCGAGGTCGCGCGCGTGCTCCAGGAAGCGACGACGGATGGACGACGACATGAGTGACCTGCATCGACTGCGCGTCGGAACCGGCGTCGACGTGCACGGATTCGTCGAGGGCGGCCGCCTCGTGCTCGCGGGCGTCGACGTGCCGCACACGCATGGCCTCGAGGGACACAGCGATGCCGACCTCGTGGCGCACGCCGTGACCGACGCCCTGCTGGGTGGCGCGGGGCTGGCGGACATCGGCACCTACTTCCCGGCGAGCGCCGTCGAGGACGGTGCTGATTCGATGGAGCTGCTCGCGCAGATCGTCGCGAAGATCACGGAGCTCGGCTGCGAGATCATCAACGTCGACTGTGTCATTGCCATGCAGTCACCGAAGCTCGCGCCCTACCGTGATGCGATGCGCGCGAACCTGGCCGAGGTGCTCGGCATCGACGTGGACCGTGCGACGGTGCGTGCGACGACGACTGACTACCTGGGCTACATCGGTCGCGGTGAAGGTGCGGCGGCGACGGCCACGGCGCTGATCCTGCGCGGCGCCTGAGTCGGTCGGGGGCGCGCGTCGACGGCGCGTGCGGGGAGCCGGGGCGACCCTCGCTCCTTGCTCGGGCCCGTCGCCCCTTCCTGTCGGCATCCATGCCGACAGAGCTCCCTGCCCGCACCGTCGACGCGCGCCGTCGACGTGTTCGTGCGATCGGAGCGACCGGAATCGCGCGAGGTGTCGGGGGTGGGTGGGGCTGGTGTTCGTGGGGCCTGTCATCGCCGCCGGAGGCGGTGTTCCTCGTGTCACGCGTGTCGTGTGCGCACGTCGACCGGCTGTCTCGTCCCGTCCGGCGCCGTTGGGCACGGGGTGTCGCACGTTCCTCACGATATGCGTGATGTTCGTGAAGAGCCCACGCGGATACGGGCCAGGGGGCGTGGTTGGCGGCGCCCAACCCGGGTTCCTCATGTCAGGCGTGTCCTGTGCACAGGTCGAACGGCATCGGCGCTGCCTCCGGAGCGTGTAGTGCGGGGTTGTGCGACTTCCTCACGCATATCGTGAGGAACGTGCGACACCTCGGCGTGGCCGAGTGACGGGGCCCGGCGGGAAGGGTCGGCCGCGGCGGGAGGCGGTCAGCGGGGCGAGGAAGTCAGCGGGGCGGGAGGAGGAGCTCGTGCTCGGTGCCACCGCGGGTGGCGAGGCCGTCGGTGACGAGGGATTCGGCGGCCTCGGGGTCGCTGTCCCAGGCGGTGGCGCCGGCGTCGGTGACGGCGCGCAGGAGGGTGCCGCGGCGCTCGCGCATGCTGCCGGCGTAGCGCTTCTGGCGCGGCGAGGCGATCACCTCTTCCGTGCCTGCCGACGGGCAGAGCTGCTCGAGGACACAGGTACCGCACTTCGCCTTGGCGGTGCACGCGGTCTGCCCCAGCTCCATCACGGCCTGGCCCCAGGCCCATGCACGCTCGCCCAGCAGCGGGAAGGTCCCGTGGTCGGGCGCGCCGGCGGGATAGACACGGGCCAGCACGCGCCGCGTGTTGATGTCCGGCGGCAGCACCGGCTCCTCGTAGGCGAAGCAGCGGATCGCCGCCTCGGTGTACGGCCCGACACCCGGCAGGTCGCGCAGCCGCTCGGGCCAGCCCGTCTCCGTCACCTGCTGCGCCGCGAGCCAGAGGTTGCGCGCCCGGCGCGGATAGCCGAGGCCCTGCCACATCGCGAGCAGCTCGCCGAGCTCCGCGACGGCGAGGTCCGGCGGCTGGGGGAACCTGTCGAGGATGCGCTCGACGTAGACCGCGCCGCGTGCGACCTGGGTCTGCTGCAGGCAGACCTCGCTGACGAGCACGACCCACGGGTCCCGCGACGCGCGCCAGGGCCAGTCACGGCCGTCGACGTCGAACCAGTCGAGGATCGATCGCGCGAGCTGCTCGTCGGCGGGGGAAACGGACATGCTCGCCAGCCTACTGGGGCACGTCCTGCGTCGCGTATCGATTGAAGCGCTTCGACCGGCGGGTGCGCGGGTAGCGTTCCGTTCGTGGTACCACTCGACACAGATCGCCCCGTCCGGGTCAGGTTCGCACCGAGCCCGACCGGCTCGATGCACCTCGGCTCCGCGCTCGTCGCCGTCGCCAATGCCGCCTTCGCGAAGGCGATGGACGGTGAGCTGCTGCTGCGCATCGATGACACCGATGCCGCGCGCTCACGCGAGGAGGACTCGCTCGACCTGCTGCGCATGCTGCGCTGGCTCGGCATCGAGTGGGACGAGGGTCCGATCTACCAGCACGAGCGTGCACACGTCTACACCGCCGCGCTGACGGCGCTCGAGGGTCGTGGCGACGCCTACCCCTGCTTTTGCGGCGACGCCCGGCTGACCGAGCTGCGCGAATCCCAGAAGCGCCGCAACGAGCCGCCGCGCTACGACGGTCGTTGCCGCGAGCTCGACCCGGTGGAGGCTGCCCGCAGCATCGCGGCCGGCGCCCCGCACGTGCTGCGCTTCGCGGTCCCTGCCGGTCGCGACGTGGAGATCGACGACCTCGTCCACGGCCGCGTCATCGTGCCCTCCGGCTCCTTCGGCGATCCCGTGCTCTGCCGCTCCGACGGCTCCGCCGGCTACCTGCTCGCCTCGGTCGCCGATGACCTCGCGCTGCATGTTACCCACGTGATCCGCGGCGAGGACCACCTGCACAACACGGCGCGCCAGCTGCTGCTGTTCGAGGCGCTCGGTGGCCAGGACCGCGTGCCGCGCTTCGCCCACCTGCCGCTCCTGCGCGACGAGGAGGGCCGCAAGCTCTCCAAGCGCGATCCGCTCGGCACGCTCGAGGAGATCGTCGACGAGGGCTTCCTGCCGACGTCGATCCGCCGCTACCTCGCCGAGCTGCTCGGCCAGGGCCCCGTCGACCTGCTCGCCGAGGATGGCCCGGAGTTCCAGCTGCCGCTCGTCACCAGCGGCGCGCCGCGCGTGGATCGCGTGCGGCTCGAGTCGCTCGGTCGTGAGGACATGGCCGAGCTGCCGCTCGAGCAGCTCGTCGAGGGCACCGCGCTCCGCCCCGAGCCCCGCTACGAGCCGATCATGCGCGAGCTCGCCGCCCTCAGCCACTCCCACGTGCACCTGCGCGGCGAGCTGCGCCTCGTCTTCGACGGTCCCGGTCCCGGCGACCTGCCGCACGTCCTGCACATCGTCGCACCGGATCCCGCCCGCATGGACGGCATCGACGCGGCGCTCGAGCTCTGGACCCATGAGCTGCGTACCGACCTCGAGGCCGGCGCGGGCGATGATGGCGTCTGGGCTGCGCCGTTCCTGCAGCGCGCCCGATCAGCCGGCTCCGAGCGCGGTCTCGGCACGCGCGACATGCTCCAGCCGCTGCGCATCGCCCTCACGGGAACGACCGGTGGACCGGGGCTGGACCTCGTCCTGACGGCGATCGGAGCCCGCGAGGCGCTGCGTCGCGTGCACCTTGCACGAGTGATCATCGAGGAGCTCCGTGGAGGAGAACGCGTGGCGGGCGGGTAAGGTGCCTGCATGCCCCCGCATCTCGCGGCGCGCGCGACGACGACAGACCGAGGCGGACGATGCAGTTCCAGGTGTACGACACGGCCACACGCAAGAAGCAGCCCCTCCTCGCGGATGGGCAGCGCGAGCTGTCGCTCTACGTGTGCGGCCCGACGGTCTACGACCACATCCACGTCGGCAACGCCCGGACCTTCGCGATGTTCCAGGCGTTCGCCAACTACCTGCGCTACAGCGGCCTGCAGGTGAAGCACGTCTCCAATGTCACTGACGTCAATGACAAGATCTACACGGCGGCTCGCGAGCGTGGCGTGTCGAGCACCGAGCTCGCCAGCCAGGCCACGCAGTGGTACATCGACGACACGAACCGCCTCGGCCTCGGTCGCCCCGACGTGGAGCCACTCGCCAGCGACGCGATGGACGCGATCGTCGCGCTGGTCGAGGACCTGATCGAACGCGACCTCGCGTACGAGGTGCAGGGCGACGTCTACTTCCGCGTCACGCGCTACGAGCAGTACGGCAAGCTCTCGAACCGCACGCTCGACGACATGATCGCCGGCTCGCGTGACGACCTCGATGGCGGCGAGCACAAGCAGGATCCGCTCGACTTCGTGCTGTGGAAGGCGACCAAGCCGACCGAGGATTCCTCGTGGGATTCGCCGTGGGGCAAGGGGCGCCCCGGCTGGCACATCGAGTGCAGCGCGATGGCGGAAGCCGAGCTGGGCGCGGACTTCGACGTCCATGCCGGTGGGCTCGACCTGCTCTTCCCGCACCATGAGAACGAGGTTGCCCAGTCACGCGGCGCCGGACGTGGATTCGCGCGCATCTGGATGCACGGCGGCCTGCTCGAGGCGGGCGACGGCGAGAAGATGTCGAAGAGCCTCGGCAACTTCGATCGGCTCCACGACGTGCTCGAGCGGATCCCGGGCTGGCAGCTCGTGCTCTTCTTCCTGAGTGCCTCCTACCGCGGACCGCTCGCCTGGACCGAGCAGGGACTGCACGACGCGGCGGCGCTCGGCACGCGGATCACCGAGACGCTACGCCGCAGCGAGCGCTACCTCGCCACCGTCGAGACGCGCGGCACGGGCGACGGCCAGTTCGCCAGCTCCAGTCGCTACTGGGAGGGCCTCCACGAGGCGCTGCGCGACGACTTCAACACGGCCGAGGCGCTCAAGGAGCTCGGCGGCCTGCTCTACGACCTCAACACCGATGTCGACGAGCATGCGACGCCGCAGCTCGTGCTCGACAAGCGCCAGGCGATCCACGAGTTCATCGAGGTATTCGGCCTGGCCGAGCTCATCCCGGGTGAGGTCGACGTGACCGCAGAGGCGCAGTCGCTCATCGAGGCGCGCGACACCGCTCGTGCCAACAAGGACTTCGCGGAATCCGACCGGATCCGCGACGAGCTGCAGGCGCTCGGCTACGTCGTACGCGACACCGCTGCAGGCACCGAGGTGCTGGCGGGCGAGGACACCGACGGCGACGTCAGTGCCGAGTCCGAGGTCGAAGCCGGTGCCTGAGGGCCCACGGCGTGGAAGTGGTCGGCCCAAGGGTGCGCGACCCGGAGGTGGGCGCCCCGGTGGACGTCCCGGTGGCGGCGCGCCGCGTGAGTTCGGCTCCAGCCGTGGTGCGGCGCCGGCGGACGACGGTCCCGACACCGAGCGGCTCGTCTACGGCCGGCACCCGGTGCGCGAGGCAGCACGCGGGCGACGCGACGTGCTCGCCGTGCACGGCACGCCCCGTGGCCTCGAGGACCTCGCCGAGACCGTCGCCGAGCTGCGCACGCGCGGCGTGAGCATCCGCACCGTCGACCATCCCTCGGAGCTCGACGCGCTCGTCGGCACGTCGGATCACCAGGGCGTGGTGGCTGACGTCGGCCCCTTCCCCTACGTCGGCCTCGACGAGCTGCTCAATCGTGCGCGTGCCGCTGGCGAGGCGCCGCTCATCTTCTGCCTCGACCAGGTGACCGATCCCCACAACCTCGGTGCCATCGCGCGCGTCGCGGACGCGGCGGGCGCCACCGGCCTGCTCGTGCCCGAGCATCGCTCGGCCCGCGTCACCGCCGCAGCCGTCAAGGCGAGCGCCGGTGCGCTGGAGCACGTGCTCGTCGCGCGCTGCACCAACCTCGCGAACGAGATCGAGCGCGTGAAGGGCCCCAACCTCTGGGCCTACGCCGCGACCGAGCGTGGGAAGGCGGAGTGGACCCAGGTCGACCTGGTCGATGGTGCCTTGATCGTGCTCGGCGCCGAAGGCCCGGGCATCCGCCCGCGCGTGCTGAGCGTCTGCGACGTCGAGGTGCAGATCCCGATGGCGGGCGGCGTCGCGTCGCTCAACGTCGCGACCGTCTCGGCCGTGCTCGCCTTCGAGGCGGTCCGCCAGCGCCGCGCCGCAGCGCGATGAGCCGTCGCCGCCCGCGCGCCGCCGGCGCGGATCGTCCCGTCGTGCTCATCGACGGCTCCAACGTCGCGCGCACGAGCGAGTGGCGCAGGGCGGCGGGAACGCGCGAGGACCACGACCTTCGACGCAAGCTGGTCGATGCGGTCTGCAGCTGGGCCGGCAGCCAGGACCATGACGTCGTGATGGCATTCGATGGAGTTGGCCCGTGGGCGCCCGGCGTCGTCCGGGCGAGCGAGCGCGTCGAGGTCGAGGGCACGGGTGCTGCCAGCGGCGATGCGGTGCTGGAGCGGCGCGCCCGGGTGCTGCACGCTGCCGGGCGCCGGCACTGGGTCGTGACCAGCGACGGGGCGCTGCGCATGGTCGCGGGCGCCCGGGCGGATCGCATCCTCGGCAGCGATGAATTCGTCGCCCTCCTGCTCGATCCGTCGCTCGACGAGCCGCAGCCCGACACCGCGCCCCGCGTGGAGCCCGAGCCCGGAAGCCGGCTCGGGGACTCGCTTTCCGACGATGCACGCAGCCGCCTGGAGCGGATGCGACGCGGCGAATCCTGAATCCTCCGGAGTCCGGACTTGTCGTGCGTCCGGTTAGCCGGATACACTTCCGTCCAGAGTCTCGACCTGAGGTCGAAGGTCAGGGTTGCACCGAACCCTCGACCCTTGGTTGAGACTTGACGGGAAGTTCCTGCAAGTGGGGCGGGTTTCCTGGGTGAGATACGGCGAGGTGCAGGGGAGCATCGCGCCACTTCGGAGGTACGCATGGCGGTTTCGGAACGACGGTTCGATGGCGAGCGGCAGACCAAGAGCTATGCGCGCCTGGTCGCCGACCTCGACGAACACCGACTGGTCGATCGCGCGCGTCGCGGCGACTCCAAGGCGCTGGACCAGCTGATCAAGAAGTACGTCGGCTTCGTTCGCATGAAGGCGTCCAGCTACTTCATCGCCGGCGGCGACTCCGATGACCTGCTGCAGGAGGGCCTGATCGGGCTCTACAAGGCAGTGCGCGACTACCGTCGCGACAAGGAAGCGAGCTTCCGCTCGTTCGCCGAGCTGTGCATCACGCGACAGATCATCACCGCGATCAAGACCGCGACGCGCAACAAGCACGTCCCGCTCAACTCGTACGTCTCCTTCAGCCACACCCCGTCCGGCCGCGACGTCGAGATGGACTGCACGATCGGCGACTGCCTGCCTGGCAGCGAGGTCGAGGATCCGGCCGCGCAGGTCGTCTCCACCCAGGAGCTGCAGAGCCTCGTCGCGCACATGAAGGATCGCCTGAGCGGTCTCGAGTCGATCGTGCTGACCGGCTACCTCGAGGGTGCCTCCTACGAGCAGATCGCCGAGCGCGTCGGCTGCGATCCCAAGACCGTCGACAACGCCCTCCAGCGCGTGAAGCGCAAGGTCGCCGAGCACATCGAGAGCCGTCGCATCCCCGATTGATGCGACGATGCGTGTATGGCTGGCGGCCCGACACCTGACGACGACCTCGACCTGCAGCTCCCCGGCAATCGCCGGATGCCCGCGGCGCGCATCGAATGGCGTGCCACCACCAGCGGTGGGCCGGGCGGCCAGCACGCCAACAAGACCGCCTCTCGCGTCGAGGTCGTCGTGCGCATCGACGAGCTGCCGCTGGAGCCGCGCGAGCGCGCACGACTGTACGAGCGCCTCGCCAGTCGCATCACCGGTGCGGGGGAGCTGAGCGTCGCCGCTGCCGACGACCGCAGCCAGCATCGCAACCGCCGCACGGCCCTTCGGCGCCTCGAGCGACTGATCGCCGATGCCCTGCGCGAGCAGCGTCGCCGCGTCCCGACGCGTGAGTCCTACGGCGCCCGACTCCGTGGGCGCGCCAGCAAGCAGCACAACGCCACGCGCAAGCAGTCACGCTCGTGGCGTCCCAGCGACGACGACTGACACGGCTCAGTCCTCGATGAAGCCGTGCAGCACCGTATCGCGTCAGGCGCTGATCGAGCAGGGCAGGCGCAGGGCGAAGGTCGCCCCGTGCGGGAGGTTGGGCTCGTACCAGGCATCGCCGCCCTGTGCCCGCGCCAGGCCGCGGACGATGCTCAGGCCCAGCCCGGTCCCCTGGATCCGTTCCTCGGCATGCAGCTTGCCGCGTGCGAACTCCTCGAACAGGATCGGAGCGACATCCTCCGGCACCCCGGTCCCGCTGTCCCGCACGAGCACGTCGATGAAGTCACCGGTCACGCGGCACTCCACGCTGATCGGCGCCGCTCCATACTTCACGGCGTTGGAGACGTAGTTGACCAGCATCTGGTCGAGGTGGTCACGGTCCGCCAGCACACAGGTGAACGCGGGCACGTCGACCGTCACCTGTGGCGCATGCATGTCGAGCTCCGTCAGCACCAGTCGAATCGCGCGCTCGAGCTCCACCGGCTCCGGGTGCGCATCGATCGCTCCCGATTCGATGCGGCTCAGCACGAGCAGGTCGTCGACGAGGCGCGACAGGCGCCGACCCTGGTCATCGATGATGCCGACGTACGCGTGTCGATCGCCATCGGGAATCTCGTGCCAGCGCTCGCGCAGCGTCGTGGCGAATCCAGCGATCGAGGCAAGCGGCGTGCGGAGCTCGTGGGATGCCATGGCCACGAAGTGGTTCTTGAGCCGGTCCAGCTCCTGCAGCTGCCCGACCATCTGCTGCTCGCGCTCGAGCATGCGGACCAGCGCGACGTTCGCGCGATGGCGCTCGATCGCATAGCGCACGGAGCGAACCAGCACGTCGTGGTCGACCTTGTCCTTGACGAGGAAGTCCTGTGCACCGGCCGCCACGGCCCGTGCCGCGATGTCGCGATCGGTCTGGCCGGTCAGCACGATGAGCGGCGGGCAGTCCACCACGTCGTGCAGGAGCTGCAGGCAGGCATCGAGGCCGTGCGCGTCGGGCAGGGAGAGGTCGAGCAGGACGACGTCGGGCTTGTCGCCGCGCAGCCGCTCGAGCGCGTCGGCATAGGTCGCGACGTGGTCCAGGCTCCAGCCCAGCTCGCCGCGGTCGATCTCGAGGTGCTCGCGAATCAGGCGCGCGTCGCCCCGGTTGTCTTCCACGAGCAGGATGTGGATCGGCTCAGGCGGCATGGGGCGGCAGCTTGACGACGGTGAACCAGAAGTGCTCGATCGCCTGGACCACCTGGACGAACTGGGCGAAGTCGATCGGCTTGGTGACATAGCAGTTGGCGTGCAGCTCGTAGCTGCTCGCGATGTCGCGCTCGGCTGACGAGGAGCTCAGCACGACGACCGGGATCGTTCGCAGCGCCGGGTCGCCCTTCATCTCGCGCAGCACCTCGTGGCCGCTGAAGCCCGGGAGGTTGAGGTCGAGCAGCACGAGGTCGGGACGCGGCGACCCGGCGTAGCGGCCCTCGGCCCGCATCATCGCGAGCGCCTCCGGACCATCGGCCGCGATGCGCAGGTTGTTGTGGACCTTCGCCTGGGCTAGGCCCTCCTGTGTCAGACGCACGTCGCCGGGATTGTCTTCGACGAGCAGGATCTCGATCGTGTCGAGTGGTTCGATCATGCATCAACCTTTTCAAGGGTGAAGCGGAAGGTCGTCCCGAAGCCGGGTCGCCCGTCCGCACTGATGGTTCCGCCATGGCGCTCGACGATGCGCGAGCAGATCGCCAAGCCGATGCCGGTTCCTTCGTACTGGTCGCGGCCATGGAGCCGCTGGAACATGAGGAAGACGCGATCGGCGTGCTTCTTGTCGATGCCGATCCCGTTGTCGGTGACCGTGACCTCGACGTGGTCGCGCTCGCTGGTCGTGCAGATCTCGATCCGCGGCGCACGCTCGCTGTCCCGGTACTTGATCGCGTTGCCGACCAGGTTGACGAAGAGTCGATCCAGCTGCCCTGGATCGCCGCTGACGAGCGGGTGGTCGCCCTTGCGTCGGATCGATGCGCCCGTCTCCTCGATGCGACCCTGGAGGGTATCGAGCGCGCGGTCGATCGAATCACGCAGCGGCACGGGCTCGAGGGGGCGGCCGGAGGAATCGACGCGTGAGTATTCCAGCAGGTCGTTGACCAGCGCCTGCGCACGGGCTGCGCCGTCGACGACGAAGTCGAGCAGCTCGATGCCGTCCGCCGAGACCTCGGAGCCGTGTCGCGACAGGAAGAGCTGGCTGAAGCTGCGGATCATCCGCAGCGGCTCCTGGAGGTCGTGGGACGAGACGTATGCGAACTGCTCGAGATCGCGATTGGACCGCTCCAGCATGCGCGCCTGCTCTTCCAGGAGCGCGTTGGTGCGGGCCCGGTCTCGCGCCTCGGCCGCGAGTCGAGCTTCGGCGTCGCGCAGCTCCTGGACGTTGCGCTGCACCGCGATCGAGATCATCCCGATGATCGCGGAGGCGAGGAGCGACCTGCGAATGGCGCTCAGGTCGGTGAAGCCGACCTCGCTCATCCCGGTGCTCGACTGCACGATGAACATCGCGACGACGATGCCGACGACCTGTCGTCGATTGCCGTACAGCGCGACCCAGAACGGCGCCAGGAACAGGAGCGAGCCGTAGCCCGAGACGACCCCGCCGGTCGCCGTTCGCAGCAGGCCGATGTCGAGGAGGAAGAGATAGGGAATGACGTGGATCGACCAGCTGGGAAGCCACGAGATGCGGGGAATCGACACCGACAG
>JAOPYV010000015.1 GCA_025964435.1 Thermoleophilia bacterium
GACCGACTTCCAGCTCACGATCGGCAACGGAACCGACCCGGTCACTGTCTCGACGAGCGCCCACAGCCCGGACATCCGGCCGGGGCAGAGCATCATCATGAGCACGAACGGCGTGCTCGGCGGCTCGGGCACCGGCACCATCTGGGCGTTCGCAGGGTTCACCGGCGGTGGCACCGTCAGCCTCCCCTTCGGTGACGTCCGGCATCACCAGTCGGCCTGGGCCGGATTCGGACCCACGGCGGGAACGACCTGGACCTTCCATGACGTGACCGTCGGCGCGACGGCGGGGGCGCATGACGTCGAGCTGACGGGCCCCGGAGCCCTCACCGTCACGGGTGACCTGACGATCGGCCTGCCCGCCGACGCGGGGCAGGCGACGTTCGACGACAACGGGCGGACGGTCGACGTCGCAGGCGATGTCGTGGTCGGGCCGGAGGGTGAGTACCAGAACGAGGGCACTGTCTCGATCGCCGGCAACCTGGTGGTGGATGGCGACTTCACCGCGTGGCCCAACAGCAACGTCGTGTTCGACGGCGTCGGGACCTCCTCGCTCACGACCGCTGCCAATGAGACCTTCACCAGGGTCACGGTCGCTACGCCGGCCAAGACCGTCGCGTTCGACCACCGACGCACGACGACGATCACGACCCTGTTCGCAACGGGTGCGTCGTGTTCGAGCGGCGCGGTGAACCTTCGCTCGACGCTCCCCGGTACCCAGGCGGTCCTCGCCGTCGCGACTGCCGATGTCACGCACGCGTCGATCCAGGATTCGCGACTGACCGCCGCCAAGTCGGCCTACGGTTCGACCAACGACGGCAACCTCACCGGCTGGACGACGATCCCGTGTGGCACCGTCAACATGTCCGGCGTTGCCTACCTCGACGAGGCCGGAACGCCGTGGACCGTCGGGAATGGCGGGGGATGCGACGGCGTGACCCCCAACGTCGGCGTCGTCTTCGATGGCGGTGCGAAGGTGTCGACCACCTGTCATGCGACGACCGGCGCGTGGAGCGTCAACGTCGGCGCCACGGGCCCCGACCGCCCGATCGTCGCCTACCTCGACACCGGGGGCGGCCAGTCGGGAGCCACCGTCACGCGCAACCTCGACACCGCCACGCCGATCGGTGGCCTCGCGATCACGAAGGGGCAGCTGCGGGTTCGCTCGGAGACGGCGACGTCCGTGCAGAACACCGACCTCGACCGGGTCGACCAGGCATTCGACGCCGATATCCCGTTCGCCGTCACGGCCGGCGCGCTGACGATGGCAGCCGATGGTTCGATCTACGTGGAAGCGGGACACGCGTACACGGGAACAGGAAACGTGATCGCGTCGAGCATCCAGGTCGCGGGCACGTGGAACCGCTCAGGCCTGCTCGTGCTGACCGCAGGCGGCACGAACGCGTCGTGCGCCGCACCGACCGGGACACAGGTGCCGCTCTGCATGTCGGGTGGCACGTTCCTGCAATCGGGTACGACCCGCTACACGGCAAGCGTGCCCTTCGACGTTGCAGGCGTGCAGTCATCGATGACCGAGATCAAGCCCGCGGCAGCTGGCAATCCGCTGGTGCGACTGGGAACGGCCGCGGGCCAGACAATCTCCGGAGGCCTCGTGATCGGGGACGGTACCAATCCGGTCACTGCCTCGACGTCCGCGTTCGCGCCGGACGTCAGCGGCTATGTCCTGACGGTCGCGGCCAACGCCACGTTGTCGGGGTCCGGAGACGGTCGACTGACATTCGCCGACGTCGACGGCATCGGTGTGATCACCCTGTCTGGAGGTGAGCTCAACATGCAGGGCGGGTTCAACTCGATGTGGGCCCAGACCCCGGGCGGGACCTGGACGTTCCACGACCTGACCGTCTCCGCTGACATGGGCGGCGCATCGAACATCACGCTGTCGGGAAATGCCGGTACGACGGTCGTGAACGGTACCCTCCGCATTGGTCGCGTGGACGACGTCGGCACGTCCTACGTCAACCTGGACGGGCTGCGGGACATCGATGTCAACGGAGACATCGAGATCGGGCCGAAGGGTTACCTGCTGGCACCCGCCACGGCATCGCTCCGGCTCGCTGGCGACCTCATCAACCACGGTACGTTCAACCCCAATAACGGCACGCTCACGCTGGACGGCTACGACGAAGCGACGCTCGACTACGACGCACCGGCCTCGTTCAGCACCATCTCCATCCAGACGCCGAGCAAGTCGGTGCGGTTCGACCACGCACATGCGACGACCGTGGCAAGCCTCGTCGTTGCGGGCGGGTCCTGCACTGACGGTCTGGTCAGGCTTCGCTCGACACTCTCGGGGACGCGTTTCACGCTGAATGCGACAGCATCCGAGGTGCGCCACGCGACGATCCAGGATTCGGCCGCGGGCACGCCGATGACGTCCAGCGGCGGCGCCGATGGTGGCAACAACAATGGCAACTGGACGATCTCGCCCTGCGTGTCGGTGAGCGGCACGGCAACCTCCGACGAGGTGGGCACTCCGTGGGGCTTGCTGACGGGCGGCGAGTGCGACGGCTTCACGCAGAACGTCAGGATTGCCGTGGCGGGCCGCCTCGCCGGCTCCGCATCCTGCAATCCGACCACTGGCGCCTGGACGCTGCCGGTGGCGATCCCGGCTGCGGACGCTCCCGTGACTGCGTGGCTCGAGAGCTCGGCGGGACGCGGCGCCGTGATCACGCGCGCGTCCAACACCGCCGCCGACATCACGGGCCTCGTGATCACCGAGGACTCGATGCGGATCCGGTCCGAGTCGGCAACGCCGGTCGACAATGCCGTGATCAATCTCTACGACCAGACGAAGGCGCCCAGCTATCCAGTGGCAGTCACCGGGGTCACACTCACCGCTCCGGCATACCCCGCGCTCGGCATCGTCGTCGAATCGGGTGACACGTATCGCCCCGGAGGTCCGGTCAACGTGCCGTCGATGGAGCTGGAAGGCGCCTACGACGGCACCGGTTCGGCTGGACTGACACTGACATCCACCGGCACCGATGCGAGCTGCTCGCAGCCGACTGGCGTCCAGGTCCCGCTCTGCATCGATGGTGGGGATGTCTCCACGCCGTCGTCGATCACCACCTTCACGGGCGCGGGCGCGTACCGCGTGCCCGGTGAAGGCTTCGCCGACCTGCGCCTGCAGCCGGCCGGGGGCCCGGCGACGATCGACCTCGGCACGGCGGCCGCACAGTCATTCACCGCCACCTTCCTGCGAATCGGCACCGTCGGTCAGGCAACGACGGTGAGCACCTCCGCCTATGCGCCCAACGTCACCTTGGCCAACGACCTGATCGTCGCAGCGAACGGCACGGTCGGTGGCAGCGGCGCCGGCACCTTCGAGGTCGGCGGCGGCGTCAGCGGTGCCGGCCAGCTCAGCTTCACCGGCGGGCTGTTCGAGCAGCGGCTGCTCGCGAGCAGCGCCTTCGGCCAGACCGCGGGCTCGCTCCCGTGGAGCTTCAATGACCTGCGCTTCTCCAATCCGTCCGCCGCGACCGCGCGCATCGCGACGTTCGCGGCGGGCGGCACGGGTGGCGCGATCGCAGTCGCGGGCAACCTGACGGTCGGCCGCGCGGGGGACACGGCGACCACGACGGTCAACAACAACACCAACGACCACGCCCTCGACGTCGACGGCTCGGTCAGCGTCGCCACGAACGGCATCCTGCAGGCGTCGAACACCGCGTCCTTCACGGTCGGCGGCGACTTCACCAACGGCGGCACCTTCACCAACAATGCCGGTACGGTGACGATCGATGGCTCGGGCACGTCGAACCTGACGTATGCCGCCGCGACGGCCTTCGGCACGCTGCGAGCCACGGCGTCGAGCAAGACGGTGCGCTTCGACCACGTGCGCCAGACGACGATCGCCACGTTCGTCGCGAGCGGCAACTCGTGCGCGACCGGCGCCATCGCCCTGCGCTCCACGCTTGCGGGCACGCAGGCACCGCTCGTCGTGACGGCCTCCAACGTGCAGCACGCCACGATCCAGGACGTCGCCGTATCGACCGCCCACACCGCGGTGGGCTCCACCGACCTCGGCAACAACGGCGCCAACTGGGCCTACACCGGCTGCCTCTCCGTCAGCGGCACGGCATTCGCCGATGAGGCTGGCCTGCCCTGGATCCCCGCCAACGGTGGTGCATGCGACGGCATCACGGCGAACATCGCGCTCTCCAGCAACGGTAGCTTCCCCGCGACGACGACCTGCAACGCCACGACGGGCGCGTGGAGCGCGAGCATCGGCATTCGGACGGCCGACACACCACTCGTCGCGTTCCTCGATACCAACGGTGGAGACAAGGGCGCCACGGTCACGCGCAACGTCGACACGACGTCGTCGCTCGCCGGAGTTGCGATCACGCGCAACCATCTCCGGATCCGCTCGGAGACTGCGTCGACCGTCGCGAACGCCCAGGTCAACCTCTACGACCAGGACCAGGACGCGGACATTCCAGCACAGGTGACCGGGGCCAACCTCACGACGCCGACCGGCACGGGGATCCTCGTCGGGGCTGGCGACACCTTCGCCCCAGGCGGCAACGTCACGACGCCGAGCCTGCAGGTCGACGGAACGTTCACCGGCGGGGCGACGACGCTGCTCCTGAACGGCTCGGGCACGAACGGCTCGTGCGCCACCGGGCCCGGCACGCAGGTACCGCTCTGCCTCAATGGCGGCACCTACACGGCGCCGACGGTGACGCGTTTCGCGGGAACCGCAGCAACCAGCATCCCTGCCGGGGTCACCTACGCGACGCTGCAGCTGTCGCCGAACGGGGCAGGCAGCCCCTCGTATGAGCTCGGCACCGCGGCAGCGCAGACGATCACGGCGACGAGTCTGGCGATCGGCGACGGCGTCAATCCCGTCACGGTGTCGACCAACAGCCATTCGCCCAACGTCAATGTCAGCGGGGCGCTCACCATCGTCACGGCGGCCACCCTCAGCGGCTCCGGGAGCGGCACGGTCACCGTCGGCGGCAGCGCAACCGGCGCGGGCACGGTCTCCTTCAGTGGGGGCGCGTTCCACCTGCGCGGCACCGCCGCCACGAGCGTCGGCCAGACCTCAGGGGCGCTTACCTGGACGTTCAACGACCTCGAGTTCAGCAACTCCGCGGGCGTTGCTCGCATCGTGTCATCTGCTGCCGGCGGGCCGAGCGGCGCGCTCATCGTCAACGGTACACTCAGCGTGGGCCGCGCAGGCGACGCCGCGGGCACGACCTTCAACAACAACACCAGCGACCATCCACTCGACGCCAACGGCGACGTCATGGTGGACGCCACCGGCACGCTGCTCGCCTCCAACACGCAGCCGTTCACGATCGGCGACGACCTGACGAACAACGGCGCGTTCACCGCGAACGGCGGCACGGTGACCTTCGACAGTCCCGCGACGAGTACGCTGACTTACGCGGCTGCTACGACGTTCGCGACGCTCTCGGTGCAGACGCCGAACAAGGTGCTGGAGTTCGACCACCTGCGCCAGACCAACGTCGCGACGCTCAACGTCACGGGTACCTCGTGCGCGGCCGGGCGTGTGTCGCTCGCATCGGACCTCGTCGGGTCCCAGTTCACGATCGCGGTCACCGCATCGACGATCCGCAACGCGACGATCACCGACGCCAATGCCACGCTCCCGATCGCAGCTGGCGCCATCGACGGCGGCAACAACACCGGGGTGACGTTCGCGTGCGGCGGCAGCGTGACGGTCAGCGGCACCGCGTATGCGAACGAGTCCGGCGCCCCGTGGACCTCGGTGAACGGCGGTGACTGCGATGGATTCACGCCGAACATCAGCGTCGCCGTCGATGGTGGTGCGCCTCAGTCGACGAGCTGCAACCCGATCACCGGCGTCTGGTCACTGAGCGTGCCGATGGACCTGCCCGCACGGCACCTGACCGTGTACCTCGATACGAACGGCGGACATCGCGGCGCGATCGTCACTCGCACAGCCGCCGCGCTGGGCAACCTGACCGGGCTCAGCCTCACCGAGAGCATGCTGCGCATCCGTTCCGAGAATGCCTCGGCGATGAGCAACGCGCAGCTCGACATCTACGACACGACGCAGGACGCCGATCATCCAGCAACCGTGGTCGGCGGCAGTCTCACCCTCGCGTCCGGCGTCGGGATGATCGTTGAATCGGGTGTCAACTTCGTGGCGGGCGGTTCCGTCGTCGCCGACTCGGTGCAGGCCGACGGTGCGTTCGATGCCTCCTTCGTCACCGTGCGCAGCTCCGGCACGAACACCAGCTGTTCGGCCGACAGCGGGGTCCAGATACCGGTCTGCGTCAACGGCGGCTCGTTCGTCGCGAGCGGCGGCACGACCTTCGCCGGGATTCGCGACTACAACGTCACGGGCCTCGCCTCCTACGGCGCGCTCAAGCTGCAGCCGACCGTCGGACAGCCGCTGGTGCAGCTCGGCAGTGCGCCGGGCCAGACGATCAGTGCGAGCACGTTCGTCATCGGCGACGTGAACCTGGAGGTCGACGTGTCGACGAGCGCCTTCTCGCCTGACGTCAACACGACGCTTGGCATGTCGATCGGCGGCGGATCTTCCTTGACCGGATCCGGCACGGGCACGATCACCGTCGCCAGCAGCGTGACCGGTGGTGGCGTGATCGACCTGACGGGCGGGCTGTTCGAGCAGCGCAGGACGTTGGGCAGCACATTCGGACCATCCGGCGCGACGAACTGGCTGTTCAACGACCTGGTGCTGTCGAACTCCGCCGGCTCCGCATCGAGCGTGATCGCGCCCGCCGGCACCGGGACGATCGGTGTTCGCGGCAACCTCGGCGTCGGGCGCACCACGGATGGGTTCAACACGACCCTCGACCTGAATACCAATGATCGCATCGTCAATGTGGACGGCGACCTCACGATCACCACCCGCGGCCTCGTCTCGGCCTCGAACTCCGCAGCCCTCATCGTCGCCGGCAACTTCACCAACAACGGCACGTTCACCCACAACACGGGAACGGTCACGTTCGACGGCGGCGGCACCTCCACGCTCGCCTACGCGGCCAACACGACCTTCGGCGGCCTGTCCGCAGTGACCCCCGGAAAGACGCTCCGTTTCGAGCACCTGTTCCAGACGACCGTCAGCACGCTGAGCATTGCCGGGCAGGGCTGCGGCGTCGGGGAAGTGAACCTGCGCTCGCGCCTCGACGGCACGCAGTTCACCCTCAACGCCGGCATCGCCCATGTCCAGCACGCCACAGTGCGGGATTCGATCATCTCGACCGCCGTCACCGCGCGCGGCTCCAGCAGCGCCGGCAACAACGGCCCGAACTGGTCGTTCACCGGCTGCGTTGCCATCAGCGGCACCGTGTCCGCCGACGAGCTCGGTACGCCCTGGACCACCGGCAACGGCGGCATGTGCGACGGCACCACTCCTGTCGTCACCGTCCTGGTCAACAATGGTCCGCGCACGACGACCAGCTGTGATGCCACGACCGGTGCGTGGAGCATGTCGATCGGCGCGAGCGCCGCCGACGGGATCATCCTGGGCTTCCTGGATACGGGTGGCGGCGCTCGAGGTGCCGTCGTCACGCACAACGCGGATGCGACGTCGGCGATCGTCGGCATGGACATCACCACCGGTCATACGCGCCTGCGCTCCGAGTCCGGCTCACCGCTGACCAACACGCAGCTCGATGGCTTCGATTCCCAGCAGGATGCAGATGTCCCGTTCGGGGTCGTCGCAGGATTCGTGCCGCTCTCCAGCAGTGGCGGGCTGATCGTCGCGCCCGGTGGCGTCTACACGCCGGGTGGTGACGTCACCGTTCCGACGCTCCAGCTGCATGGAAGCTTCAACCAAGGATCCAACTCGCTGCGGCTGACGTCCTCCGGGACCAACTCGAGCTGTGCCGCCGCCCCCGGCGACCAGATGCCGCTCTGCATCGCGGGCGGTACGTATGGCGTCACCACTGGCCTCGCACGCTACGAGGGAAATGGAGCGACCTCGGTCGCGGCGGCTACGTACGGCGGGTTGTGGCTCGACCCGTCGACGTACATGGCGACGTTCGAGCTCGGTTCGGCAGCAGGCCAGACCATTACTGCGGCGTCGATGTTGATCAACAACGGTACCGCGTCGACCACTGCGCATGCTCCGAACCTCAATCTCGGGAGCCTGGGGGTCGCCGGTAAGCTGGTCGGATCCGGCGCTGGTGCAATCGTCGTCACGGGCGCTGTCAGTGGCATGGGCGAGATCAACCTGACGGCCGGCACCTTCGAGCAGCGCCCGACGGCGTCCGTCGCCTTCAAGTCAAGTGGCACCACTACACCGTGGGTCTTCAACGACCTCACCTTCTCATCCGGCGCGGCGGCACCGATCACGATCACCGGCGCGGTGGGCGCAGGGGCGATCGGCCCGATCGTTGCAGGCGGCACGGTGACGGTCGGCCGCGGAACGGACCTCGCGAACACGACGCTCGACCTGGACGTCAAGGATGTGCCGATCGATGTCAATGGCAACGTGACGATCAGCTCGCGCGGCATCCTGCGCGCGCCGAGCGCGTCGACCATCGCTATCGCCGGCAACTTCACCAACGGTAACTCCTTCCTCCACAACGCCGGCACGGTGACCTTCGACGGCGCCGGCACCTCCGTGCTCACCTACGCCGCGCCGACCACCTTCGGCACGCTCGTGTCCACCACACCCAACAAGACGATCCGCTTCGACCGCGTGCGCGCGACGACCGTGGGCACCCTGACGATCCGCGGAGCGTCGTGCGCGAGTGGACATGTCAACCTGCGCTCTGACCTCGATGGCTCGCAGTTCACGATCGCGGTCGCGATGGCGGACGTCACCTACGCCACGATTCGCGATTCAAACGTGACCACGCCGACCGTGGCACAGGGGAGCACGAACGTGGGCAACAACGCCGCCAACTGGAGCTTCGCCGGCTGTGCCACGGTCAGCGGAACTGCCACGACCGACGAGGTCGGCACGCCGTGGATCGCCGCGAATGGCGGCGCCTGCGACGGCGTGACGCCGCATGTCGCCGTCTCCGTCAACGCCGCGGCGCCGTCCTTCACGACCTGCGACGCCACGACCGGTGCCTGGTCGTTGCAGGTCGCGCTGCCGACGGCGGACGGGACCCTGATGGCGTGGCTGGACGCAGCCGGCGCGACGCGTGCGGCGGCGATCACCCGCAACGTCAATTCGACCAACCCCATCGCGGGACTGACGCTTGCGAGTGACCACCTCTGGATTCGGTCGGAGACCGCGACGAGCATCTCGTCGGCCGACATCGGGGCCTACGATCCGCTCGACGAGGACCTGCCAATCGTCTATGCGCCTGGCTACCTCTACACGTACGATGAGACTGAGGTAGTGGTCGGCGTCGGCGATACCTTTGCACCTGCGTCGACGCTCGACACCGGCTCACTCCGTGTCGATGGCAATTTCGTCGGGGGCGGCTCGATGTCCCTCGAGGAAGGCGGAACCAGCACGACCTGCACGGATGGCCCCGGCGTGCAGACCCCCATCTGCATCAACGGTGGAACGTGGACGGCCCCGTCGGTCGTGTTCTTCCGTGGATCGGGTGCGGTTGCCGTGCCGGGGCTCGCGTACCAGATCGTCCAGTTCACGGCTGGCGGCAGCACGCAGGCGGTGCAGCTCGGCACGGGTGCGGGTCAGCTGCTGACAGCGACCAGGCTGGACCTCTTCTCGGGCGGAGGTTCAACGATCTCCACCACCGCATGGTCACCCGACGTGGCGGTGACGGGCGATGTCGACGTGCGCACGAGCCTCGTCGGGAGTGGCACGGGAACGCTGACTGTCGGGGGCAGCCTGATCGGGACCGGCTCGGTCAACCTGACAGCCGGTACGGTCGAGATGCGTGCTGCTGCTGCGGCGTTGCGCTCGATCGGCGGCTCGGGGACGTGGACCTTCAACGACGTGCAGCTCTCGAACGCAACGGCGTCCCCCGCCGAGTTCCGTCTCGGAGGTCCTGTCCACGTCCTCGGCAACCTCACCGTGGGCAAGGGCGGGGATGCATCGACGACGACGCTGCGCCAGGACGCCGCGCCGTTCAATCTCGACATCGACGCCGACTTGATCATCGCGTCGATTGGCGGCTTGGTTGCAGCGACTGAGGGCCTGCTGGCGATCGGCGACGACTTCACCAACAACGGCGTATTCACCGCGAACGGCGGTTCGGTCGTTCTCGACGGTGGAGCGAGCGCCGCGCTCACCTATGCGGCGCCGACGACCTTCGCGACCCTCGAGGTGTCGACTCCCGGCAAGACCGTCGCGTTCGACCACGTCGACCAGACCACGATCGCCTCGTTGGTGGCGGTCGGCGCAAGTTGCTCTTCCGGGCAGGTGGCGCTCGAATCCACCAGCGCAGGCGTCCGTTTCCCGCTCGCTGTCGCCAACGCGGATGTGCGCCACGTGACGCTGCGCGACGTAGGCGCTGCGACGGCGTTGCTCGCGACCGGCAGCGTCGACCTCGGTAACAACGATCCCGACTGGACGATCGGCGAGTGCATCCAGGTCAGCGGCACTGCGACCACCGATCAGGCAGGCACGCCGTGGACCACTGCCAACGGCGGCAGCTGTGACGGTGTGACGCCGAATGTCAGCATCTCGTGGGATGGCGAGGACAAGCGCACTACGACGTGCAACGCCACGACCGGCGCATGGTCGGTCGAGGTTGGTGTCGGCGAGGCTGACACGCCGCTGGTCGTCTACCTGGACACGGCGGGTGGCGATCGCGCCGCGACATACACGCGCACGGCGAATACCTCTTCGGACATCTCCGGCTTGACCGTCACGCGCGACCGAGTACGCGTTCGATCCGAGTCCGTCAGTGCCATAACGCACCGGGACATCGCGCGCTACGACGGCGCTCGGGATTCGGACCTGCCCGCGACCGCCCCTGCCGGCGCCCTCGTGATCCCGTCCAGCGTCGAGCTGCTCGTCGAAGCGGGGGACACGTATCGCCCGACCGGTGACGTGCGCGTCGGTGCGCTCCAGGTCGATGGCACCTTCATCGGCGGCCAGTACACCGTGACGCTCAGCGGATCCGGCACCAACGCGTCGTGCAGCGCGGCACCCAGCACGCAGATGCCGCTGTGCGTATCTGGCGGTGCGACCTTCGACGCCTCGGCCTCGACGATCTTCGCCGGCACCTCGGCGTCGCACGTCGCCGGCACGACGTATGAGGCGCTCGCGATCGCGCCGGAGGGCGCAGGTGCGCCGACCATCCAGCTTGGCTCGGCCGCCTCGCAGGCCATCACTGCGACGAGCTTCACCGTCGGCAACGGGACGGATCCCGTGACCGCCTCCACCACGACCTTCGCGCCGAGCACGACGATCAACGGACCCGTCACCGTGGCCGCCGGTGGCACCCTCTCGGGCAGCGGCGCGGGGGCCTTCCTCACGACCGGAAGCGTGACCGGCGCCGGCACGATCAACTTGCCGGCGGCGCCGTTCGAGCAGCGCATCGTCGGCGAGTCGCGCTTCGGGCAGACCGCCGGCGCCAGCGCCTGGACGCTGGGTGACCTGACCTTCTCGAACTCCGCGGGTACCGCGTACGGCACGACGCTGAGCAGCGGTGGCACGGGTGCAATCGTCGTTGCCGGAACGCTCGCCGTCGGCACGGCAGGCGATGCTGCCGCCACGACACTCGATGCTGCGCGCTTCGACCGTGCGATCGACGCGAACGGCGCCGTCTCGATCACGACCAGCGGCGTGCTGCGTGCGCCACCGACCGCCGCATTCACGGTCGCCGGTGACTTCACCAACGACGGCACCTTCACGCACGGCGGCGGGCTCGTCACGATCGACGGCACCGGTACCTCCAACCTGGCGTACGCGGCAGCGACCAGCTTCCACAACCTGCGCGTGGCGACCGCGTCGAAGGTCGTCCGCTTCGACCACGTCGAGCAGACCAACGTCGTCGGCACGACCGGCACCCACCCCGGCTTGACGGTCGATGGCGGCGCGTGTGGCACGCTGGTCGGCCTTCGATCGACGCTCGGCGGCGACCAGGCGGCGCTCAACGTCACCGGCTCGTCGAACATCGCCTACGCCGAGATCCAGGACTCCAACGCAATCGCAGCGTTGACCGCGACGAACTCCACCAATGGTGGCAATGCCACCGGCTGGACGATCGGGCCGTGCGCCGCGTCCATCACGCTGCTCGTGACCGCCGGTGATTCGCCGGACTTCACCGTCCTGCCCGGTGCCGATGCGACGTCCCAGTCGACGGTGCATGTCGAGACCGCGGCGCCCACGGGCTACTCGCTCCTCGCCAGTGACCTGTCCGACACTGCCGGCCTCACGCGCGCCGGTGGCGGAACCGTCGACGACTGGACCGGCACCGAGGCGGCGCCGTCGGTGTGGACCCCGGGTGACAACGGCACGAACGGCTACTTCGGCGTGTCGGTGCTCAGCGCCACGAGCGGACGCATCGCGAAGTGGGGCGTCGGCGCAGGCGCCGAGGGTGACCTCGCAGCCAACCGCTACATGGGTCTGCGCACGACCGCCCGCGAGCTGCATGCGACGACGGGCGCCGCCGTCGACGACGTCGTCGTCGCCTACCGCGCGAACCCACACGGGAACAATCCGGCCGGCACGTACACGACGACCATCAACGTCACGGCCGTCATCAATCCCTAGGATCCGGCGCGATGGATCCGCTCGACCTGAACACCCGGATCGGCACCGCAGGCTGGAGCGTGCCGCCCGAGATCGACCCCCGAGATGCGGACGCGCGCCGTGCGGGCGGTGTGCTCGGCGGCTATGCGCGGTTGTTCGATGCCTGCGAGCTGAACTCCAGCTTCTACCGCCACCATCGACCGTCGACCTGGGCGAGGTGGGCGGAAGCGGTTCCCGATGGCTTCCAGTTCAGCGCCAAGCTGCCGAAGGCGATCTCACACGAGGCGCGCCTCGCCACGGGCCCGTCGTTGCCGGTCCTGGATCGATTCCTCGAAGAGCACGCGCACCTGGGCGACCGTCGCGGGCCCCTGCTGCTGCAGCTGCCGCCATCGCTGGTGCTGGACGAGGAGGTCGCGGATCGATTCTTCCACGAGCTCCGTGCACGGTGGAATGGGTTCGTGGCGTGTGAGCCGCGCCACGCATCGTGGTTCGGTGCAACGGGGACCGACCTGCTCGCCCGTCACCGGGTCGCCCGTGTCGTGGCCGACCCGCCTCCTGACCCGTCGGCCGCGGAGCCCGGAGGTTGGAGTGGGCTGGTCTACGTGCGGCTCCACGGCTCGCCGCGCGTGTACTACTCGGCCTACGGTCCCGCCTACATCGAGAAGCTCTCCCGCAGGCTCAGGGCATTCGCGACCGACGATCCCCAGCGGCCGGTGTGGTGCATCTTCGACAACACCGCGAGCGGTGCAGCGATCGAGGACTCCCTGGAGCTGCGGCGGCGACTGCGACCGGAGTGATCGGTTTCGACACGCCGCAGCCTGACTGTGCGGTTCCGAAGAAGCTGCCGATGGAATCGCGTGCTCGTGGCATGAGGGCCGGTTCCATCCCTCGGCGCATTGCTACGGTCGAGCACCGTCCATCGACCGCAGTGACCGGTCACCGAGGAGTCCCGACATGTTCAAGCTCTCGATCGCGCTGTTCCTGCTCCTCGCGCTGCCGCTCCCTGCAAGCGCTGCCCCGATCGGGGACGTCGACAGCGGCATCGTTGGAGACAGCGGGAGCGGTTCGGTAGTGGATGAGGTCGACGGGAGTGACAGTGGTGGCAGCGGGAACAACGACCCCAGTATCGGTGCCCCGCCCGCGACGCCGCCTGATACGTCGATCATCCTGGGACCCGACCTCGTGACGGCCTCCACGGCGGCGCGACTCGTGTTCACCTCCGATACGCCCGGCGCAACCTTCGAGTGTCGGCTCGATGAGCGGGAGCCGGAGACCTGCAGCTCGCCTGTCGACTACGCGGACCTGCCCAACGGGCAGCACAGCTTCAGCGTCGGGTCGATCGACCGAGCAGGCAACAGCGACAAGCAGCCTGCAACGTGGACGTGGACGGTCGACACGACCCCGCCTGACACGACGATCACCGCAGGGCCGGCAGGAATGGTCAGTGGGCCGTCGATGAGCTTCGCGTTCGAGTCGACCAAGCCCGGCGCAACCTTCACGTGTTCCCTCGACGGCGCGGCGTTCGCGCCCTGCGTGTCGCCAACCGTGCTGGCCAAGCTCGGTGGCGGGATCCACCGATGGCGCGTCGCTGCGGTGAGCCCGGCTGGCGTGGTCGATCCGACGCCCGCGACCCGCGTCTGGATCGTCGATGCGTCTGGCCCGGAGGTGACGATTCGGAGTGGTCCGACCCAGGGGATGCGGACCGCCGCCACTTCCGCTGTCTTTACCTTCGCGGCGAGCGAGCGCGGCGCTACCTTCCAGTGTGCGCTCGATGGTGCCATGCCAGCGAGCTGCAGCACGCGTGAGCGCCGCAGTGGCCTGACGAGTGGTCCGCACACGTTCACCGTGTTCGCCGTCGACCGCTTCGGAAACGCCGGCCCACCCGCTACCCGTCGCTGGACGATCGTCGCCCGCGGCAGGTGAGGCGACGTCCTCGTCCTTGTGGCTGGACCTGATGTCGCGTACAACTGATCCATGAAGCTTGCCGTGCGTTCACTCCTGGTCCTGACCCTGCTCGTCGTCGCACTGGTCATCGGGGTACGCACCACCGCCGAGGAGCGGAGCCGGAGCGCGGCTACCACGCTCGACCGCGCCGCCGCCCGATTCGACTCCTGCTACGCGAAGTCCGGCTCCTACATGGCGTGCACCACGGGCTCATCTAAGGTCATGGTCGGCTCGCGCACGCGCACGAGCTTCGCGTTGTCGATGGATGCGAACTTCGCCGTCCACCTGACCGTCACCGGCGAACGCGGCGGCCCAGCGGAGCGGTCCTGCGTGTCACGCGGCAGCGAGTGCCCACAGGGTTGGCTCCGCTCCTGACCGCGGGCGGCTATGCCATCGACATCGTGTTCTGCCACAGGCCGATCGTGTTGCCCTCGGGATCGTGGACGTAGGCGGCGCGGCCCATGTCCGGCACCTCCTGGATGTCACCGATCTGGTCGCCGCCGTGTGAGCGGACGCGCTCGAGCGCCTGCTCCAGGTCGTCGACGCCGATCGTCAGCACAGGCTGCTTGAGCTCGGAATTGTCCTCGCGCTTGAACATGCCACCGTTGATGCTGCCCGGGGAGCTCGGTCGCCCCGTCTTCTGGTCCGAGTCGGTCGTGTAGACCATCGCGTAGTTCATGTCCGGCATGGAGTCGATTTTCCACCCGAACACGTCGCCGTAGAACTCGCTGGCGCGGCCCTGGTCGTCGACGGGGATCTCAAAATGTACGACGCTGTCCATCGTCGGTCCTCCTGGTCGTGGGTTCAGGAGTCGGATACCCGGCCTATTGCGCCGTGTAGCCGCCGCCGACCACGTGCTGCGAGCCTGTGATGAAGCTTGCCTTGTCGAAGAGAGCAGGAACAACACCACGTCCGTGACCTCGGCAGCGGTGTTGCGTGCGCAGCTCCTCCAGATCGGCTGTGTGATCGCGTCCGGCTCGAGCACCTCGGCTAGGCTCGAGTGGACGTGGCGCACCCGGTCGGTGCGTTCCTCGACCTCCAGGAGTCCCGATGCATGCTGCCGACAGCCATGACCTGATCCGCGTGCGTGGCGCGCGCGTGAACAACCTCAAGGACGTCAGCATCGAGATCCCCAAGCGTCGGCTGACGGTGTTCACTGGCGTCTCGGGATCGGGCAAGAGCTCGCTCGTGTTCGGCACGATCGCCGCCGAGTCGCAGCGCCTGATCAACGAGACCTACAGCTCCTTCGTCCAGGGCTTCATGCCGACGCTGGCGCGGCCCGACGTCGACCTGCTCGACGGGCTGACGACGGCGATCATCGTCGACCAGGAGCGGATCGGTGCGAACCCGCGCTCCACCGTCGGCACCATCACCGACGCGAACGCGATGCTGCGCATCCTCTTCAGCCGGCTCGGGACGCCGCACATCGGTTCCGCGAAGGCGTACTCCTTCAACGTGCCGTCGGTCTCGGCGACCGGTGTGATGACCCTGCAGAAGGGGGCGAAGAAGACGGTCAAGACGACCTTCAACATGGTCGGCGGCATGTGCCCGCGCTGTGAAGGCATGGGCAAGGTCTCCGACATCGACCTGACGCAGCTCTACGACGACAGCAAGTCGCTCAGCGGCGGCGCCCTGACGATCCCCGGCTACAGCATGGACGGCTGGTACGGCCGCATCTTCGCCGGCGCCGGCTTCGACATGGACAAGCCGATCGCCAAGTTCAGCAAGAAGGACCTGCATCGGCTGCTCCACGAGGAGCCGACCAAGATCAAGGTCGAGGGCATCAACCTCACCTTCGAGGGCATCATCCCCAGGATCCAGAAGTCGATCCTGTCCAAGGACCGCGATGCGATGCAGCCGCACATCCGCGCCTTCGTCGACCGGGCCGTGACCTTCGCCACCTGTCCGGAGTGCGACGGCACGCGGCTCAGCGAGGGTGCGCGCTCGTCGAAGGTCGCCGGCATCAGCATCGCGGACGCCTGCGCGATGCAGATCAGCGAGCTCGCCGTCTGGGTGAAGGAGCTGCGCGAGCCGTCGGTGGCGCCGCTGCTCGAGGGGCTGGGCGACACGCTCGACTCGTTCGTCGACATCGGGCTCGGCTACCTCGCGCTGGAGCGCCCGTCGGGCACGCTGTCGGGCGGCGAGGCGCAGCGCACCAAGATGATCCGCCACCTCGGCTCCTCGCTGACCGATGTCACCTACGTGTTCGACGAGCCGAGCATCGGGCTGCATCCGCACGACATCCAGCGCATGAACGACCTGCTGATCCAGCTGCGCGACAAGGGCAACACCGTGCTCGTGGTCGAGCACAAGCCCGAGATGATCGCGATCGCCGACCACGTCGTCGACCTCGGCCCGGGCGCC
>JAOPYV010000019.1 GCA_025964435.1 Thermoleophilia bacterium
CCTCGCACCCACCACCCTCGCAACGACCTTTGACGGACCCGTCGACCGTGGCCTCGAGCAGCAGGCCGAGGCGGTCGTACGCGCCGCCCACCAGCGCCGCGCCGACGGCCCCGACACGCCGCCGCGCGCACCGGCGGGCGGCGGCATGGAGGACGTCAGCACCGAAGCAGCCGCGCACGCGCTCCTGCGGCTCGTCGCCGACCAGCCCGGCCTGATGGGTCGCCTGCGCGCGGCGCGCATCATCGGCGGCTATCCCGTGCCGCATCGCGACGATGCGGAGGCGACGACGCTCGGCCGCTACGCGATCCAGCTCGACTGGCCGCTGCGCGAGATCGTCCGCCTCGTCGACGCCCTGCTGAGCGGCGGGCTGATCGCCCAGACCTCCGGCCCGCGGCCCGTGCTCGTCCTCACCCGCGCGGGCTACGCCGCGCTCGGCGTCCTGGAAGGAGGTGTGTGAGGCCGGGACTTCGGCTGAGGATCGCAGCATGGACGTAGCTGATAAGCTACCATCGGGCTGGGTTGTTTCGCATCGCTCGATCCGCCGTTGGATCAAGTGGTTGGGGCAACTCGACACGCTGAACGCTGCGCGTATCGCGCGAAAAATGGAGCGGCTCGCAGCGCACGGCCCGGATATTGGGATGCCCGTCGTCCGACAACTCGGTCGCGGCGTGTGTGAGCTACGTGTCGACAAGTATCGGATGTATTTCATCGTGCGGCCTGGTCGGGTGATCGAGTTCGTCCGGTATGGCGACAAGGACACGCAGCGGCGCGATATATCCGAGATGCAGAAGGAGCTCTAGATGGAGTCGGATCGACCAATCAGCCACGAGGATGCAATGAAGCTCGTGCTTGCCGACCCGGCGGTGCGCGCCGAGTACGACCGGCTTGAACACCGGGAGCGTCTCATCAACCAGGTGATCGGAGCTCGGCTCGCCCGTGGCTGGTCTCAGGCAGATCTCGCACGTGCACTCGGCGTACAACGGCCTGTCGTGAGCCGGTTCGAGTCGGGCGATGTCGATCCGAGATGGAGCACCGTGGTGCGCGTGTTCACGGCGCTGGAGATTCCGCTCACGGCTGGAACTGGTGCTGATAGCTCGTTGCTCGCAGGGTGACCGTGCCTGATAGCCGACCGCCCCGCCACAATAGGAGTATGGATCTCCACGTGCTCCTCGGCCCGCACGGGTCCGGCAAGGCCGGCCGCGCCGTCGCGCGCGTGCGTGAGGCTGCTGCACGTGGAGGCGAGGCGTTCCTGGTCGTGCCGGGCAGCGTGGATCGCGCGCGATTCCTGCGTGAGCTGGCGGCCACCGATGGCGGCGTCGTGCTCGGCGTCGAGGTCGGCACCTTCGACCAGCTGGTGGAGCGGCTGGCGGGTTCGCCGCCGGTCAGGCGCACCGACCGCGCGATGGAGCGCATCATCGTGCGCGACGCGCTCACCGACATCCCCGAGCTGCAGCCCGCCGCGCGCTGGGCGGGCTTCACCGAGACCGCGCGCCAGCATGTGGACCGGCTGCGCCGTGCCCGCATCTGGGGCGGCACTATGCTCGAGACCGCGCTCGACGCGCTGCCCGGCGGCAGCCGCGGCTGCTGGCTCGCGCTGGAGAAGCGCGTCGGCAAGCTCCTGGAGGAGCGCCGCCTGCGCGACGACGCGTGGTTCGAATCACGGGCGACTGCAGCCTTCCGGCGCGGCGCGGTACCTGTCACCGATGTCGTCGTCTACGGATTCGAGGCGCTCGCGCCCGACCGCGTCGAGCTGGTCGAACGGCTCGCGGGGCTCACGAGCGTGCTCGTCGCGCTGCCCTGGCGCCCGGGTGGACTGATCCACGAGCGGGATGAGGCGTCCGGCGCGGCGCGCGTCTACGAGCGCGCCTCCGACCTGCGCGACACGTGGCGCGGCAAGGGCGCCTTCATCGAGGAGCTCGAGCCAACCAACGCCGCGAGCTCGCTCATCGATTGGCTCGGCTCCGAGCTCTTCGAGCCGCTGCCTGCCGCGCGCCCGACCAGCATCGACGACGCATTCGTCGCGAGCGCCGTCGGATTCGTCGACTGCTGTGGATCGCTGCAGGAGGTCGACGAGGTCGTGCGCGAGGTCGCGGAGCTCGCCGCTGCCGGACTGCACTGGGACGACATCGCCGTGGCCAGCGCCAGCGCCGGCATGGACGACGAGCTGTTGCTCGCCGCGTTCGCGCGGGCCGGGATCCCCGCCCGGCTGCAGTCACACCGGACAGCGCGTGACGTGCCAGCCGGGCGCGCCCTGCATGAGCTGCTCGCCGCGATCGTCGAAGCCGACCCCTTCCGACTCGTCGCCTCGCTACGTGCTCGCGTCCATGGCATCGACCCGGTGCGCGTCGACGCCGCCGAACTGGAGCTACGTGCACACCGCCACGAGGCGCGGCGGATGCTGCTCGAAGGTCCGGCCGGCATCGTCCTGCCGGACGCGGCCCGCACCGTGATCGAACAGCACCGCACCGGCGCACCCGTCCTCGACGCGGTGCGTGCACTGATCGCCGACCTGCTGCCGGCCGACCTCGGTGACCTGGAGCTGCTTCGTGGCATCGTCGCTTCCTTCGATGGCCTCGCGATCGCAGCAGGTGGCGACGAGCGCGTATCACTCGACGACGTCGCCGAAGCGGTCGCATCCTTCCCGCTGTCTGTGCCCGACCGCTCCGACTCGGGGTCAGTCGTCATCACCGGAATCGACGACCTGCACAGCGTACGCTTCGACGCGATCGTGCTGCGCGGGATGCACCTCGCCGGCTTCCGCGCGCGGGTCGATGAAGAAGCCGAGGGGCCGACCGCAGCCCGCGACCTTCTGCACCTGACCGTCACCAGCGTGCGCCGTTCGCTGCGCGTCATCCGCCAGGCTGCGGGCGCCGATGGCGGTGCGCTGGCCGCCTCACCGGCGTGGCTGGAGCTGCGCCGGCTGCTGCCCGACGCGCCGATCCGCGCACGCCGCCTCGGCGAGGTCTCGGTGCCGCCCGAGCAGGTGCGGCTCCCGACCGAGCGCGCCGTCGCAGTCGCCTTCGCCCAGGGCCAGGGCACCCAGGTGTCGAACGTACCGGGCGACGTGCTCGAGCTGCTCGCGGCCGCCCAGCGCACGCCGCGCATCGGCATCGATGCCGCTTCCCCACTCGCGCGCGAGCTCGCCGGCACGCAGTTCCTCTCCGTCACGGAGCTGGAGAAGTACCTCGTCTGCAGCGCCAAGTGGTTCATCGAGAAGCGACTGCGCTTCAACGACGCCGACGCCGATCGCTCCCACATCACCGCCGGCGACCTCGCGCACGGCATCCTGCAGCAGCTCGTCCAGCACGCACGGATGGAAGACGACGCGACACCCGAGAGCGTGCTTGAGCGCGCGCTCTCGATCGCCCCCGAGGTCGCCGCGAAGGTCGACCGCCGCCGCGTGCT
Organism: Thermoleophilia bacterium; assembly: GCA_025964435.1. GTDB lineage: Bacteria > Actinomycetota > Thermoleophilia > Gaiellales > SKUG01 > JAGQUL01. Next base: position 3,406 of record JAOPYV010000019.1, read on the forward strand.
CGACACGCCGCAGGTCGAGCAGATCGCGCGCCAGAGCGCAGCGGTGCTGATCGAGGAGCAGGCGTGGGACCGCCCCGACCGTATCGAGGTCGAGCGCTGGATCGACTCGCGCAAGGAAGATGCGATCCTCGCCGGTCCGAAGATCGAGGGCGTCGAGGTGCACGGCCGCATCGATCGGATCGACCTGTGGGGCAGCGGCGCGCTGCTGCACGACTACAAGTACTCCTCGAGCGTCGCCTCGAGCAACAAGCTCGTCGACGCGCGCAAGCTCCAGCTGCTCATCTACCTGCTCGCGATGCGCGCGCCCGGCACGCCGTATGAGCCGCTCGGCGGGCTCTATCGCGCCGTCACCAACGAGAAGCCCGGCAAGCCGTGGGGGGCGATGACCCAGGAGCTCAAGGAGCACGGCGTCATCAGCAAGCGCACGAGCGCGGGTGTCTACGACCACGACGAGCTGGAGGAGTTCCTCGACTCGGTCCAGGAGCTGCTCGCTGGTGGCATCCGTGAGCTCAAGTCGGGCGTCGTGCGGCCGCTCGACTCGGCCGCGAGCTGCCCGGCGCACTGCCGGCTCCAGACGATCTGCCGCGTCGGGGAGCTGAGCGCATGACCGCGACCCGTTGGACAGATGCCCAGGCCGAAGCGATCGAAGCGCGTGGCCGCACGCTGGTCACCGCCGCCGCCGGCAGTGGCAAGACGAGCGTGTTGACCCAGCTCGTCGCGCAGCGCCTGATCGCCGGTGAGCTGCTGCCGGCCGAGGTGTGCGCCGTCACCTTCACCGACAAGGCGGCGCAGGAGATGCGCGGGCGGATCGCCGCCAAGCTCGCCGAGGCCGACCGCTACGACCTGCTGGCTGAGCTCGAGCTCGCCCGGATCGGCACGATCCATTCGCTCTGCTCATGGATCCTGCGCCAGCACGGCACCGCAGTCGGTGTCGCGCCGGGCGCGCTGATCCTCGATGACGCGCAGTCCGCCTTCGTGCGCTCCGAAGCCTTGCGCTCCGTGCTCGAGAGCGCCGTGCTCGACGCCGACGCCGACGTGCACTGGCTGCGCGTGCGCATGGGGGACGAGCGGATCGCCGCCACGCTCGACGCGATCTTCGACCTGTCAGCCACGAGCTCGGATCCACTCCGCCTCGTCGACCCGGCTGACGTGCAGCCGCCGGTCAAGAAGTCGAAGACCAAGACGCCCAAGCCTGACGTCGTGCTCGTGTCAGCTGCTGACAGCGCGCGGGCACTGACAGCCCTGCATCGTCTCTGGAATGCGTACGTCGAGGATGTCGAACGTCGCAAGCGAGCGCTCGGTCGCGTCTCCTTCGACGACCTCGAGCGGCTCGCCGTCGAGGCGGTGCGGATCGACGACATCGCCGCCTCGCTGCGTGCGAAGTGGGCGATCGTGCTCGTCGACGAGTTCCAGGACACGAACGAGCGCCAGTACGAGCTGCTGGACACGATCGGCGGCAACCACCTGTTCATGGTTGGCGACGAGTGGCAGTCGATCTACCGCTTCCGCGGCGCCGACATCGACGTGTTCCGCGCGCGCAAGCTCGAGGTCAGCGAGCGCGGCGGCGGCATCGAGATGCTGACCAACTTCCGCTCCGACGCGCCGATCCTCGACGTCGTCAACCGCGTGTTCGGCCACCCAGACCTGTTCGCCTCGTATCAGGACGTGCTCGCCGGCACCGACCTGCAGCGCGCGGTCGAGGGTCCCTCGGTCGAGCTGCTGATCGTGCCTGCCCACGACGAGGAAGGCGGGCGCGACGACGTCGACGTCGTCTCGGAGTTCGAGGCGCAGCGCGTCGCCGAGCGGATCGCCGAGCTGGTCGAGACGAAGCAGGCGACGCCGGGTGACATCGCGGTGCTGTACCGCACCAAGACCCATGCCGCCGTCTATGAGCGCGCGATCCGAGCCTGGGGCATCCCCGTGCTGCGCACCGCCTCCGATGGCTACTACGACCAGCGCGACGTACGCGACGCGCTGGCGCTGCTGGCGCTGGTACGCAACCGCGGCGACGATGGTGCGGCGCTCGCTGCACTGGCGGGACCGGTCGGCAACCTCGCCTGGAGCGAGCTCGACCACGTCGCACAGAGCGCGCGCGAGCACGGCAGCACGCTGCTGCAGGCCGCCGCGCAGAGCGACCTTGCCGGCGCGCGACGTGTACATGCAGTGCTCGATGAGCTGACCCACGTGATCGACGGTTCCTCGCTCGTGCAGCTCGTCGCCCGCGTCGTGCAGCTGCCCGAGCTCGAGCTCGGCGCTGCCGCCCAGGTCGATGGCGCGGTGCGGCTCGCGAACCTGCGCCGGCTCGTCGAGCTGGCAGCGAGCGCGTCGGAGATCGGCGTCGCCGACGTCGCCGGACTGCTCGAGTTCGTCGACGCGCAGCGCCGCGGCGCCAAGGTGGGGGAGGCGAGCATCGCCGACGAGTCGCTCGGCGCCGTGCGCCTGCTCACCGTGCACGCCTCCAAGGGGCTCGAGTTTCCCTACGTCTTCGTCGTCGAGGCGGCGGGGCCGACCACGCCCCCTTCAGGCGCCGTGCCGGAGCCGCTGCTCGACGAGCACGGCATCGTCCACGTCGCGCTGCCCGCAGTTGACGGGCGGCCGCAGCGCACGCCGATCCATGAGGAGCTGCGCGAGCTGCACAACGAGGCCGAGCAGGCCGAGCTGCGCCGGCTCTGGTACGTCGCACTGACCCGCGCCGAGAAGCGGCTCGTGATCAGTGGCCGTTGGAACTTCACGCCGAAGGTCGATGGCTCGCCACGCTCGGTCGGCGGACACCTCGCCTGGCTCGCGCCGGCCTTCGGCGCCGCCGCGCCCTTCGGTGGCCCCGACCATGTCAGCTCGGTGCTCGACGGCATGGTCGTGCTCGACACGCGGGCCGCGTCGCGCGTGCCGGAGCCGGTCTGGCAGCGCCCCGACGCCGACGCCACCCTCGCGGAGCCGCTCGAGCTGCCGCCGGTGCGGCTGCCGGCGACCGAGGTCGGGAAGCCTGACGCGCCCGACCCGCACGCCCTGCGCGAGCGGCTGCGCTCGCACGTGGTGGAGGGTGGCAGCCAGGAATGGCGCCAGCTCGACGGCACGCGGCTGCATGACGCCGTCGCTCGACTGATCGACGCCGCCCGCTCCGGCGTGGCGATCGCCGCCCTGCTCGATCCGGAGCAGGGCCCGTGGCTGACCGATCGCGTGCGTGAGCGGCTCGCGCCGGTCGTCGCTTCCGCGGTCTTCGGCCAGCTCGTCGAGCTCGGTGCGCGCAGCGAGGTTCCGTACGTCTCCAGCTCTGGTGGCACCGTCGAATCGCGCGTCGCGCCCGGCGTCGAGATCGCCCGTGAGCTGTCGAGCGTCGACGCCGGCCGTTTCGATGCGCTCGCCCGCACGCCCGACGGCGGCTGGTGGGTCGTCGACTGGAAGACCACGCTCCCCGCAGATCCCGAGGACGCGTGGCAGGCCCACGGCAGCCAGCTGGAACGCTACGCCGCGACCCTGCTCGCCACCGGCGCCGACCAGGTCGAGACGACGCTCGTGTCACTCGCCGACCCCTCGATCACAGCCACCTGGAGCTTCACCTCCGGACCCGCCGGCGTGCGCCGGCTCGTGCCGCTGCCCGGTCCGAGCGCATGAGGGACGACGTGTCGGAGATCGATCAGGAGTTTGAAGCGCGAGGGATGTGGGGTCTACCTGCTGTTGTGAGCCACGTGCTGATGGTCGTCGGCATGGTGATCAGCGCGTGTGCCCTCGCCGTAGTTCTCGTCGAGTCGCGTGCAGAGGGCTGCATCTGCCTGGGGACGTTGGCTGCAACGTACGTCGGGATGCCGCTGGGGCTCTTGTTCGTCGCGTCCGGGCTGGTTCTCGCCCTTGGTTCTGTATGGAACATGACACGCCGTGTCGGGCTGACAGTCCTCGCCGCTGACGTGGCGTGCCTTGCATGGCTCTGGAATTCGTGAGGGTAATCCGCCGGGACCGGCTTCGATGCGCAGTGTCAGAACGCCGCTCGGCTCGTCCGAGCTACTCACCGCCGGGACCCACGTCTCGGCGGTGTAAATTTGGATCCGTTCATGTAGCTGTCTGCCGAATCCGAGACGTGTGCGGTGAGCGGGACGCGAATGACCCGCTGAGCGCACACGTGGCGGATTTTTGAGGGGGGTGTGCGCTGAGCGGGTCGTGGATGACCCGCTCAGCGCACACGTGGCGATATTCGATGGCGTGACGTCAGGCGCGAGGCCGCCGCGCGTCCCAACGCCCTTGGCTCGGACACTCGCTCGCGATCGCCAGCGGGCACTCGTCGCAGCGCGGGATCGGTGCCTTGCAGATGGCGCGACCGTGGTCGATCATCAGGTGGGTGAGCATGTTCCAGTGGTCGCGGCTGACGAACTTCATCAGCTCGGCCTCGATCTTCGGCGGCTCCCACTGACGCGTGATGCCGAGGCGGCGCGCGATGCGCTGCACGTGCGTGTCGACCGCGATGCCCGCCGCGTTCTCGGGGAAGCAGTTCGAGACCACGACGTTCGCCGTCTTGCGCGCCGCGCCCGGGATCGTCGCGAGCTCCTCGACGGTCTCGGGGATCTCCCCGTCGTAGACGTCGACGATGCGCTGCGCACCCGCCAGCAGGTTCTTCGCCTTCTGGCGGAAGAAGCCGGTCGGCATCACCAGCCGCTCGAGGTCGGCGATCGGCGCCGCGGCCATCGAGCGGGCGTCGGGGTAGGCGTCGAAGAGCGCGGGCGTCACCTCGTTGACGCGGGCATCGGTGCACTGCGCCGAGAGGATCGTCGCAATCAGCAGCTGGAACGGCGTCTCATACGTCAGCGCGCAGTGCGCATCCGGGTACGCCTCGTGGAACGCCTGCATCAGCCGCTCGGTGCGGGCGCGGCGCTCGCTGATCCGTTCACCCGCGACTGGCGGCAGCTTCTCCTGCGCGCTCATGCGGTGCGGCTCAGGTGGTGACGACGGCGTCGTCGATCAGCGTCGCGCCGGTCAGCGTCTCGACCGGACCCGCAGCCTGCACGGCGGCGAGCCATCGCTCCGCGTCGAGCGCAGCCGCGCAGCCGGAGCCGGCAGCGGTGATCGCCTGGCGGTAGGTGTGGTCCTGCACGTCGCCACAGGCGAAGACACCGTCGATGTTGGTCTGCGTACCCGGCGCCTTCGTGATGAGGTAGCCGTTCTCGTCCATGTCGAGCTGGTCGGTGAACAGCAGCGTGTTCGGGTCATGGCCGATCGCTACGAACAGACCCTGTGCGTCGATGCGCCGCGTCGAGCCGTCGCGCGTGTCCGTCAGGATCGCGCCGGTCATGGCGCCGGTGTCGTCGTCGAGCACCTCGGTGACGGCGGCCCACTCGATGAACTCGACCTTCTCGTTCGCGCGGGCGCGGTCGAGCATGATCTTCGAGGCGCGGTACTCGTCGCGTCGGTGGATGATCGTGACCTTCGTCGCGAACTTGGTGAGGAAGGTCGCTTCCTCCATCGCGGAGTCGCCGCCGCCCACGACGAGCAGCTCCTTGTCGCGGAAGAAGTAGCCGTCGCACGTCGCGCAGGTGGAGACGCCGTGGCCGAGCAGCTTCTGCTCGCTCTCGAGTCCGATCATGCGAGCCGTCGCACCGGTGGAGACGATCACGGCGTCGGCCGTGTACGTCGTCTTTCCGACCTTGATCACCTTGGGTGTGGCCTCGAGGTCGACCGTGTCGACGTCGTCGGTGAGGAAGGTCGTGCCGAAGCGCTCCGCCTGGTCGCGGAAGTTGATCATCAGCTCCGGCCCCTGCAGCCCCTGGGGGAAGCCGGGGTAGTTCTCGATCTCGGTGGTCTGCATCAACTGGCCACCAGCCTGCAGCCCCTCGATGACGAGCGGCTTGAGCTCGGCACGTGCCGCGTAGATGGCGGCGGTGAGGCCCGCGGGGCCACTGCCGATGATGATGAGTTCGTGATGGTTCTGGGCGCTGTCGGACATGGGTCCATTCTATCGACCGACCGGCGTCGTCGCTGCGCCCATCGGGGAATTGCGAACGGGGTGGCACTCCCCAGAGCCACCCCGTTCGTTGCTTGGCGCACCTCGCATGTATCCGGCAATCCCCCCGAAGTGCCGGCGCGGCGTGGCGCCATGTCGCGTGTCGTGTCGTGCGTCGATCAGGCCTGCGTGACCACCGGCGGCGTCTGCTGCACCGGGTCTGCCTTGCGCGTGAGCGGGCTCGAGAACGGTGCCTCGTAGCGCTTGAGCTCGGCAGCGAAGGAGCGCAGCTGGGCGTCGTTCAGCGATGTGGTGACGCCCTTCTGGTCCTTGCCGTCGCTCGTGGTGACGAAGCGGTCGTACTCGGCGCCGAAGGCATCGATGCGGAAGTCCTTCATCACGAACTGATGCGCTTCGCCCTTGCCATAGGTGTCCCAGCTGATCATCGTGCCGTCGTCGAGACGGAATGATCCGGGTCCATAGCCGATGTCGAACTTCTCGGTCTTGCCGTCGATCGTCACGATGACGTGCGGGTCGCCCCACAGCTCCACGCTGTTCTCGGACTTGCCTTCCTTCGAGGTCAGCTTCACCGCATAGCGCTTGTCGTCGTTGTCGATCGTGACGGTGCCGCCGTTGACGCCGCCCACCTGGGTCGGGGTCTGCTGCACGACCTGCTTGGGATCGGGACCGCCATTCGCGGATCCGACCTTGGCCGGTGGCGGATCGACGACCTTGGTCGGCGGAGCCTGCACGACCGGGTCACCCTTGACGCCGCCGACGCTCGTCTGAGTCGGATCCTTCGGTGCCGGCGCCGGTGCCGGTGCTGCTCCGGGTCCCGTCGCTGCAGCGACCTGGGTCGGAGGAGCGGGAGGCGTGGGCGGACCCTGCGTGGGCGGAGTCTGCGTGGGCGGAGTCTGCGTCGGCGGGGTCTTGGGCGGAGCCACCTGCTCGGGCGTCTTGCCCGGGCCCTTGGCGTCGCCGACCTTGCTCTGCTCGGGCGTCTTGCCCGGACCCTTGTCGCCGCCGACATCGGTCTGCGTCGGGTTCTTGCCCGGAGCGCCGCCGCCCGAGGTGCCGCCAACCATCGACTGGAGGGCCTTCACGAGCGCGGTGAGCGCCGTCACGACGGCCTCGAGTGCCTGGGCGATCGCCGGGTTGTTGGCGAGCGGGTTCGCACCGCCACCCTGGACCTGCGCTGCGCCGGCAACTGCCGTCGAGGCAGGCGTGCCGTTGGCACCAGCGACGGTGCTGGGTGCCGGAGCAGGAGCTGCTGCGCCGCCACCGGAGGTCTGTCCCGGTCCGGGCGGCGTCTGGCCCGGCTTCTGCGTGGGATCGGCAGGCTTGACGGGAGCGGGTGCGCCGCCTCCGGAAACCCCACCGACCGCGGTGGAGAGCTGACCGATCACCTGGGTCAGCGTGTTGAGGACGGACGCGAGGTCCGTGCCGCCGCCTGCCATGGTCGTGGTCGGCGTGCCGGCCGTCGCGATGTACGACGGTGCAGCGTCGGCTCCGCCGGCCTTGACGGGTGCGCCGCCCTGACCGACGGCACCGCCGCCACACGAGCTGGGCGCGTTCGGAATGCTCGGCATCGACGTCGTGGTCCCATTCGGGGTCGTCGGTGCTCCGCCGGCTACTACGGCTGGCGTGGTGCTGCCTGGCAGCGCCGGTGGAAGAAGTAGATCTGACATGGTGATTGCCCCCTGTATCCCTCGTCCTGGGATGCGGTGTGCGTCGTCCGAACGAACACCGGTTGGACCGCTCCCGCACCGAGGTGGGCGAACCGTCCTGCCTCGTTGGTACGACGGCATCGGATCGGCGTCAACGGGTAAGTGGTTTCGCGTCACTGCACCGTCGGTACGCGGGCCGGTAAACTTCAGCCATGACTGGAACCTCGCGCCGCGCATGCATCATCGTCCTGGACGCCGTCGGCGCCGGATCCGCCCCTGATTCGGCGGCATTCGGTGATCCGGGCGCCGACACCATCGGCCACGTCGCCGAGGCCGTCGGCGGGCTCGACCTGCCGAACCTGCAGCGCCTCGGCCTGGGTGCCACGCGTGCGCTCGACGGCTGCCCGCCACCCGCCGAGACGGTCTCCGTCGCCGGCCTCCTCGAGGAGCGCAGCGCAGGCAAGGACACGACCACCGGCCATTGGGAGCTCGTCGGCGTGATGACCACGACGCCGCCACCGACGTACCCGGACGGCTTCCCGCAGGACATCGTCAGCGCCTTCGTGCGCCGCACGAGCCGCGGCGTGCTCGGCAACTCGGTCGCGTCAGGCACCGGGATCATCGACGAGTACGGCGAGGAGCACCAGCGCACCGGTGACCTGATCGTCTACACGAGCGCCGACTCGGTCTTCCAGATCGCCGCGCACGAGGACGTCGTGCCGCTCGAGGAGCTCTACGAGTACTGCGAGACGGCGCGCGCACTGCTCGTTGGCGAGCACGCGGTCAGCCGCGTCATCGCGCGGCCCTTCATCGGCACGCCCGGCGCGTACGAGCGCACGTCGAACCGCCGCGACTTCTCGATCGAGCCACCCGGCCCGTCGCACCTGACCGCGCTGCAGGCCGCCGGCAAGCGCGTGATCGGCGTCGGCAAGATCGGCGACATCTTCGCGATGAAGGGCATCGACGAGGACAACCACGCCGACAGCAACCAGCACGGCGTCGACCTGACGATCAAGGCGCTCGGCGAGCTGGAGGACGGGCTCGTCTTCACCAACCTCGTCGAGACGGACATGCTCTGGGGTCATCGCCGCGACCCCGAGGGCTTCCACCGCTGCCTCAAGGAGTTCGACAAGCGCGTGCCGGACATCGAGGCGGCGATGCGCCCGGGCGACCTGCTCATCATCACCGCCGACCACGGCTGTGACCCGACCTACCGCGGCAGCGACCACACCCGCGAGCTCGTGCCGCTCATCGCGCACGTGGTCGGCGAGGACGTTCCCGCGATCGCGCGCGACGGTGCCTACCGTGGCTACTTCAGCGACGTCGGCGCTTCCGTCTGCACCTGGCTCGGCGTCAAGCCGCCCGGTCAGCTGCCCGGCGTGAGCTTCGTCGACGGCGTGCGTGGTCCGGCAGCATGACCATGGACACCCCGCTCGCCGCCTTCGACATGGTGGCTGCCATCCGCACGAAGCGCGATGGTGGACGCCTCGATGACGCGACGATCGACGCCATCATCGAGGGCTACGTCGCCGGTCGCGTGCCTGACTACCAGGTCAGCGCGCTGCTCATGGCGATCGTCTGGCGCGGGCTCGATGCGCCCGAGACGCTGCGACTGACACGCGCGATGGTGGCGTCCGGCGACACGCTCGACCCCGGCACCGCGCTCGGGCGTCGGATCGTCGACAAGCACTCGACGGGCGGCGTGGGTGACAAGGTCAGCCTCGCGCTGGCGCCGATCGTCGCCGCCTGTGGCGTGCCGCTCGGCAAGATGAGTGGACGTGGCCTCGGCCATACCGGTGGCACGCTCGACAAGCTCGAATCGATTCCCGGCTTCACGGTCGAGCTGGAGGAGGAGCGCTTCGTCGAGCAGGTCCGCTCGCTCGGCGTCGCGATCGCCGGCCAGACCGGCGACCTCGTCCCGGCTGACAAGCAGCTCTACGCGCTGCGCGACGTCACCGGCACCGTCGAGAGCATCCCGCTCATCGCCGCGTCGATCATGTCCAAGAAGCTGGCTGGCGGCGCCGATGCGATCGTGCTCGACGTCAAGGTCGGCTCGGGCGCCTTCATGAAGGAGATCGAGCAGGCGCGCGAGCTCGCCGACGAGATGATCGCCATCGGTACAGGGGCAGGTCGCGTCGTGCATGTGCTCATCACTGACATGTCGCGCCCGCTCGGTCGCGCCGTCGGCAACGCGCTGGAGATCCGCGAGGTCGTCGAGCTGCTGCACGATCGCGGCCCCGATGACCTGCGCGAGCTCGTCTTCACGTCAGCAGGGCTCCTGCTCTCGCTGAGCGACCTCGACATCGACGAGGCCGAGGGCCAGCGCCGTGCGCGCGAGGCCGTCAGCAGCGGCGCCGCCTTCACGCGCTGGCGCGAGTGGATCAGCGCGCAGGACGGCGATCCCGACGCGGAGCTCGAGCTCGCACCGATCCAGCTCGTCGTTCCGGTGGAGGAGGGCGGCACGATCACGGAGATCGACGCGCTGACCGTTGGCCTCGCCGCCGCGCGCCTCGGTGCAGGTCGACAGACCAAGGACGATGACGTCGACCATGCGGTCGGCATCGAGCTGCACGCGACCGTGGGTGACACGCTTGCTGCGGGCGATCCGCTCATGACGGTCTACGCCCGCAGCGACGAGGCCGCCCAGGCCGCCGCCGCAGCGGTCCTCGAGCGCACGACGGTCACGCCAGGTGCAGCCACTGGCCATGCGACCTCGGTCATCCTCGAACGCCGCAGCTGAGCCCTCGGCGCGATAGCGTGTCGCCATGCCGGAATTGCCAGAGGTGGAGACCGTCCGACGGGGGCTCGTGCCCTTGCTCGAAGGCCGCGTGCTCGAGCGCGTGGAGGTGCTTGACGAGCGCCTCGTGCGCCCGATCGCGCCGCGTGACGCCGAACAGCTGCTGACGGGGCGACGCGTCCTGCGCCTGGATCGGCGCGGTAAGTACCTCCTGCTCGTGCTCGACGACGACCTCGTCGCCGTGCACCACCTGCGCATGACGGGATCCTTCGCCGGCCCCGCTGCAGAGGAGCCGCGCCACGTCCGCCTGCGCTACTTCGTCGAAGGTCTCGCAGGACCCGTCCGCTACAACGACCCGCGTCGCTTCGGCACGCTCGACATCGGCTCGTCGGCCGAGATCACGGCGTACCTCGACTCGCGCCTCGGGCCCGAGCCGCTCGGCCCCGACTGGAACGGCGATGCGCTCTATGAGCGCCTGCGTCGTCGATCGACGTCGCTCAAGGCCGTGCTCCTGGACCAGCGGGTCGTCGCCGGTCTCGGCAACATCTACGTCGACGAGGCCTGTTTCCTCGCAGGCGTTCGCCCAGACCTGTCTGCCGACCGGGTCAGTCGTGTGGGCGCCGAGCGGCTCGTGGCCGCAGTGCGTGCTCGCCTGCAGGAAGCCATCGACGTCGGCGGCTCGACCCTGCGCGACTATCGCGGCGTCGAAGGGGAGGTCGGCGGGATGCAGGAGCGGTTCGTCGCGTACGGGCGCGCCGGACGCCCCTGCCTGACATGTGGCAACACGATGCGTGGTGCACGGATCGCAGGACGCGGAACGACGTGGTGTGCGACGTGTCAGCCAACGAATCGCGCACGTAAACTTGGGTGACCATCGAACCACTAGTATCTGGGCGCCATTGCAAAGTGCCTGCAAATGAATACTATCTTTTCCTTGGTTATTCCCCAGTAACGCGCCGAATGGGTCGAATTCTCGGTGACGTGGCGTTTGCCATCGCGGCGCGCTAATGACACCACCAAAGTTGTCACTGACCTGCAGTACCTGTCGATACTTCCGGTGTAGGACATAGAAGGAACCGGTCGAGGACGATCACGAAGATCACTCCGCCGCGGCGCCTCCCAAACTCTCGGTGTACCAAATGCACCCTGCGCCGCTCGCCCCGACCAGGATCCAGAATAGTCCGGCATCGACACGCTGAGCTCCGGCTCGCACTGATGCCTCGCTGATGCGCTCCCTCCCGCTCGTTGACCTTGGTCCGGGGTCGGGTTCGGTGCGCGTCACTCCCGCGTTGTTTCGCATGCCCTGACGGGTGGGCGTCGACTCGCGTTGCCGCGTGCCGGACTCCATCGCAATGCCCGAGGGAGTACACCCATGCACCGAGCCATGCAGACCAGCACCTATCGTCGTCTCGCCGTCGCACTGTTCGCAGCGATCGCCGTCGTGATGACATTCGCACCGACAGCCGATGCCGCCAAGGCGCGCGCCACGTATGCGCCGACCATGGACCGGCACATCGTCACGATGAAGTCCTCGAACCTCGGGCCACAGCTGGCCACGTGGTACGGGCCCGGCTTCTACGGCAATGGCACCGCCTGCGGGCAGCGACTGACCCGCAGCACCTGGGGCATCGCGCACCGGACCCTCCCGTGCGGGACCCTCGTCACGGTGTCGCTGGGCAAGCGCTCGGTCACCGTCCCGGTGATCGACCGTGGGCCCTACAGCGGAGCGACCGTCGACCTGACCTCGCGCACCAAGACGTTCCTGCGCTTCGGCTCGGGCCGCGTCAAGATGTCACGCGTGCAGCGCTACCGCGTCGTGCCCGGTCCCAAGCCGCTGAGCGGCATCGTTGCCATCGGCACCGCGCCGCGCGGCTGAGCTGTCGGCAGGTTCGCTGGGCGTCGCTCGTCAGTCTTCGACTGGAGCGGCGTCCAGCATCGCGTTGAGCGCGTCCGCGCGCTCGAGCGCAACGAGCTCGTCGAAGCCACCGATACCGTGGTCGTCGATGAAGATCTGCGGCACGGTCGAGCGGCCTTCGGCGCGTTCGATCATCGCCGAGCGATCGAAGCTCACGTCGATCTCGTCGTAGGCGACGCCCTTCGAGTCAAACAGGCGCTTGGCCCGGATGCAGGACGGGCAGGTCATGGTGGAGTAGATCTCGACGTGTGCCATAGCTGTATATGGTGCCACGCGGATCGGAAGGAGGCGCTGCCATGGCGATGCAACCCACATCGAGGAACGCGCAGGTCGATGCGGATGCCCTCGCCGCCAGCCTCGCTCGCGTGCGCGCGCGTGAACGAAGCGGCTGCCACCTCGGGCCGCGCCCCCGGGGCCGTGCGGATCCTCGCCGCCGTCAAGTACGTCGATGCCGCCGCCTGCGCCGCGTTGGTCGCCGCCGGGATCGACGACCTCGCCGAGAACCGACTGGCAGCGCTCGTCGACAAGCAGGCGTCCATCGCTGGCGCGACCTGGCACTTCATCGGGCGTCTGCAGTCGCGCGAAGCCGCCACGATCGCCGCGCACGTGGACGTCATCCACTCGCTGGGCAGCGAATCCGCCGCCCGACGTCTCGCCGCCGCAAACGATCCCGTGCGGGCTCGGCTGCTCGTGCAGGTCAACATCGACGATGATCCTGCCAAGGACGGTGTGCCTGCCGCGGGCGTCGCTGCCTTCCTCGA
>JAOPYV010000070.1 GCA_025964435.1 Thermoleophilia bacterium
GCGCGTCGTGTGTGAGCTCGCCGAGCGCGTCGGCGTCGAGCGCGTCGTGCTCGTCTCGACCGACAAGGCCGTCGAGCCGACGACCGTCATGGGACAGTCCAAGGCACTTGCCGAGTGGGTCGTGCAGGCCTTCGCCGAGCGGAGCTTCCACACCCGCTACATGGCTGTCCGCTTCGGCAACGTACTCGGCTCCTCGGGCTCGGTCATCCCGATCTTCAAGCGCCAGATCGAGCGCGGCGGACCCGTGACGCTGACCGACGAGCGCATGACCCGATTCTTCATGACCATCCCCGAGGCAGCACAGTTGATCGTCCAGGCAGGCGCCATGGGCGAGGGCGGCGAGGTGTTCGTGCTCGACATGGGCGAGCCCGTGAAGATCATCGACCTCGCACGCAACATGATCGAGATGAGCGGCCTGACCCCGGGCGTCGACATCGACATCGAGGTCGTCGGCCTGCGTGACGGCGAGAAGCTCCACGAGGAGCTGTTCTCCGGGGACGAGGCGCCGAAGCGCACGTCGCACGGCAAGATCTTCCGCTCGCAGTCGAGCTTCACGCTGGACGCTGACGCGTTCCTCGAGGACCTGACGTCATTCGAGCAGGTCGTCTTCGATGCGGACCAGGTCGCGACGAACGAGCGGCTCGCCAGGATCATGCAGCCGCGCATCGACGCGGGCGCGCATCGCGGCGGCGACGTGCCGATCCCGCCCGCCTGACAGACCCTCGTCAGCTGCTGACTTCGATGCCCATCGAGCCGCCGCGGTAGGCCTCGAGCTGGGTCGGGCTGACCTTGACCGGGCCGACCTTGGAGAGCGGGTCGTTGATGATGAACTTGTTGAGCTTCTCGTCGAAGCCGCTCACGACGATCCAGTGCGCGCCATCGTACGGCGTCATCTGCGCGGCGGAGAACTTCGATCCGTAGGCACCGGCATTGCCCGGGTTGCCATTGAGGATCACGGGCTTGCCGGCGAGGATGCTCGCCTTGATCTCGCTGTAGCCCGTCAGCTCCTTGGCCTTCGCGCCGGCCGAGGTGATCGCTCGCTCGAGCTCGAAGTTCGTCGTGGCAGCCGTGTTGTCGGCGTTGCCGCTCAGCTGGCGAATGCGGTTGATCAGTCGCTGCGGCGTCGCGCCCGTGGTCGCGCCGGGGATCGGCGTACCGATCAGCCGCAGCGCCATCACGACGCTGGTCGGGCCGCAATCCTTGTTGCCGGCGGCAGGTGCTGTGTTGTACTTCGACGCGACCTGGCTGACATGCACCGAGCGCGGGTTGCTGACACCGGCCCACAGCTCACTGCCGACGCGCTTGGCGCGCGAGGTACCGGCACCAACTGCCTCGGCGACTGCAGTCCCCGCGGCGCTCGCGATACCGGCGAGCACGGTCCCGACCGATGCGGGCGGCGCAGCGGCGACGGGCGGCGCCTCGACCGTGGTGGTCGTCGTCTCGGGCGCAGCGACGGCGGCAACCGGTGCAACGGGAACGACGGGCGCGGCGACCGGCAGCGCGGGCACGGAAGGTGACATGCCGAGCAGCTGGGTCGCGGCCACCGAATCGGCGCTCGGCGCGAGCAGCGTGTTCGCGATCGCGTCGAGCATCGACGGCGGAGTGCCGATGCGCCCCTGCTCCTGCGGAACCCACGTCGTGGTGGTCGCTGCGGCTGGCGACGTCATCGGCCCCGTGACCGGCGACACGATCGCTGGATCCATCCAGGACGTGTTCACGGTCGTGGCGACCATGGGCTGGGGGGTCTGGATCGTGGGGAAAGCGGCGAGGGAAGTCATGCCCCTGTTCGTCGCTGGAGGGCGTCGGAAAGTTGGGCCGCAGGAGGCCAGAAGCGTGACACGTGCACGGCCAACTTCGGCCGCGATGCTTGCACGTGGGGTTGCGAGGTCTCGCAGACCTGTCAGTCGCTCCGACTCCTGGGCGGCGCGCCGGGTACGGGGTGGCCACCATGACCGTGAGAAGGAGCGCCGCACGATGATGACTTCCCGCCGCGTACACGTCGCCGTGTGCTGGGTCTACATCGTGTCACTCGTGGTGCAGTTCCTGCTTGCCGGCATCGGTGTCATGGGCGGCGACATCGACCTGCACATGGCTTTCGGCGGACTCGTGCTCCACCTGCTGATCCCGTTCCTGCTAATCGTCACCGCGGCGATCGGGCGCATGGGGTGGGCGCAGGTCGGCTGGTCGTTCGGCCTGTTCGTGCTGCTGACGCTGCAGATCGCGATGGTCGGCATCGGCGGTGACATGGACAACAACGTCGTGCAGGGCCTCCACCCTGCCCTGGCGCTGCTGAGCTGGCCCTACGTCTACTTCATGGTGCTCGCTCCGGCGCGGGCCATGGTGGGCCACGGCGATGTCAGCCGCCAGCGAGTGCGCGCCTGACGGCAGCGCACCGCCACGAGGGTCCCTGCGTTCCGGGGTGCGTCCGGGAATGCAGGGACCCTCGTGCGTGGCGTGCGACGGGTGTGACGATGGGGAAGTCGGGAAGCTCGAGCTGCTGCTAGGCGGCGTTCGCCTGGGCCTGGTCGCGGAACACCGCGATGCCAAGGTTGCCGTGCGCCTGGTTGTAGCCGCGCAGCTCCGCCTCGGAGACGTAGATCGGTCCGATCTGGGAGAGCGGGTCGTTCACGATGTAGTGGCCGGTCGCAGCGTCGTAGCCCGACACCGTCACCCAGTGGCCACCGTCGAAGGGGTACACCTGGTCGGCCGTGTAGCGGCTGTTCCAGCCCTGCGCCGGGTTCCCGCTCAACACGACCGGGATTCCCTGCTTGATCCAGTTGGTGACCTGGTTGAAGTCGGTGCTCTCCGACCACTGCGCGCCGCTCTTGTTGATGAGCGTCTCGAGCTCGGAGTCGGTCGTGCCGACGCTCGTGTCGTTCTTGCCCGTGGCGAGGATGCGCGCCTTGTCCAGCACGGCTTCGCTGTTCTGGCCACTGAAGCCGGGAATGTCGAGCCCGACCATGCGCAGCGCCATCGTCACCGATGCCGGACCACAGTTCGGACGCATCGAGGGGCCGTCGGGGAGGTACTTCCCCGCGAACTGGGCGATGTGCTTGTTCCAGTAGTCGTACTGGGTGCGCGGCGCGACGGAGGATGCCGGGATCGAGACGCCACCCGTGGTGGCCTGGGTCGGCGTGGTGGTTGCCTGGGTCGCGGTCGTCGTGACCGGAGCCACCGCGACGGGCGCAGCCGTGACCGGCGCAGGCTCGGCGGTGGCGGGAGTGGTGGTGGTCGTGGTCACCGGTGCGGCTGCCTGCTCGCGCAGGGCGGTCTGCTCGGCGACGACTGCCTGGGTGTGCGCCGCCAGCGTCTGCTGGCGAGCCGCGATCTCCTGGGCCACGACGGAGAGCTCTTCGACGTCGAGTGGCTTGACGCGCCCGGTCAGGGCGCTCAGGGGATTCACTGCGGGACTGGAGATGGATGCGGTCACGTGCGGTCCTCGTAGGGGGGTCGAGGTCTGGCCGCTTTCGATTCCACCGACTGGTGGGCAGAAGCGGCCATTCACCGGAGTGTCGTGGTGGCCTCCCTCGGTGTTGCAGAATGGGCCAACGGTTGGCCCCCGCACGGCACGATCCCGCATCCACACGTACGAATACGCTGTCGCGAAAAGCGGACATCCGCTGGCCGCCGACGGCCGCGACCCGTGCGCCACAGTGGGTGACGTGGTCGGGCGCGGGCGGAAGATAGGATCCGTGACATGACTTCCGCCCTGCATGCGCCGACCGCCGACTCACTGATCACGCCGCACGGAGGGACGCTCATCGACCGTCTCGCCACGGGCGCGGAGGCCGACGCGCTGCGCGAGCGCGCGGCGACGCTGCCGGTCGTGACGCTCACCGACACGCAGGCATCCGACCTCGAGATGATCGCCGTCGGCGCGATGAGTCCGCTCGACGGGTTCCTCGGCCAGGCCGACTACGAGCGCGTCGTGCGCGAGTGCCGGCTCGCCGACGGCACCGTGTGGTCGCTGCCGATCACGCTGCGCGTGCACGCGGCTGACGAGCCCGATGCCGACGTCGTCGCGCTCGCCTCCCCCGAGGGCCAGCTGCTCGCGATCATGGAGATCACCGAGCGCTACACCGGCGACAAGGAGCTCGAGGCCGAGCAGGTCTTCCGCACCACCGAGGTCGCGCATCCCGGCGTGGCGATCGTCTACGCACAGGGCGACGTCATCCTCGGCGGCCCGATCCAGGCCTTCGACCTCCAGCCGAACCCGTTCAGCGAGTACATGCTGACGCCGCGCCAGACGCGCGCCATCTTCGCCGAGCGCGGCTGGAAGACGGCCGTCGGATTCCAGACCCGCAACCCGATCCATCGCGCCCACGAGTACATCGTGAAGACTGCGATGGAGGTCGTCGACGGCGTACTGCTGCACCCGCTCGTCGGTCGCACGAAGGAGGGCGACATCTCGGCCGAGGTGCGGCTGCGCTGCTACGAGGTGCTGCTGGCCAACTACTTCCCCGCCAACCACGCACAGCTCGCCGTCTTCCCCGCAGCGATGCGCTACGCCGGCCCGCGGGAGGCGATCTTCCACGCGCTGACGCGCAAGAACTACGGCTGCACCCACTTCATCGTCGGTCGCGACCATGCCGGCGTCGGCGGCTACTACGGCACCTACGACGCGCAGGCGGCGTTCGAGCCGTTCAGCCCCGAGGAGCTGGGCGTGACCATCCTCAAGTTCGAGCAGTCCTTCTACTGCAAGCACTGCAAGGGCATGGGCTCGGCCAAGACGTGCCCGCACGACGTGAGCGAGCACCTGACCCTCTCGGGCACGCGTGTGCGGGAGATGCTCGCGGAGGGCACGATGCCGCCGCCAGAGTTCTCCCGACCCGAGGTCGCCGAGCTGCTGATCGAGGAGTTCCGCTCGCGCGGCTGAGCTTCCGGCGTTTTCCTCTCTGAATCGCGGGGAACAGTTCAGGCATGCGCATCGATCCGTCACAGCTGTCTGAACCACTCGCACACATCCTGGGTGCCGGGGCGACCGACGCTGCGGCCGGCGGCAAGGCCTCGAGCCAGACCGCCAAGCTTGCCGGGAGCGAGGGACAGCTCGACCAGCTGGACCAGCTGCTGCTCAAGCGCCTGCGCATGAATGCCGCGGCAGATGCCGCCAACAGCGTCGTCACCTACCAGGATGCCAAGGCGCGGATCGACCAGCTCAAGGCACAGGCCGCGGCAGATCCCGCCGCCGCCACGCAGGCACAGGGCACGCTCGATTCCTCGCGTGTGCGCGGCCTGCTCGACCGCTGAATCGCATGACCCCGTAGGATCGCCTCGTGTCCCGGCGTATCCTCGTTCCCATCCTCCTGCTGCTCGCTGCAGCGTGCGCGTTCGCTGCGGTGTTCGTCGTGCAGGAGCTCGAGAGTCGTGGCGGGCCGCTGTCGGAGCCCTACGCCGACCTCGCCTTCTCGCCCGGTGGCGATGGCGTGGCCGACACCGCACAGCTGCGCTTCAACCCGCGCGGCACGCAGACCGTCACGGTGCGGGTCGTCGATGCGGACGGCGACGTCGTCGCGACGATGGACGAGGACCGCGTCGTCTCGGACGATTACTTCGAGCCATGGGACGGCACGCGGGACGACGGCACGCCTGCACCGAACGGCGCGTACCGCTTCTGGATCACGCGACCCGGTGATCGGCGCACGTACGCGCCGAGCCGACCGACGATCCTCGACCGCACGCCGCCGAACGCACGGCTCGACAAGGTCGCCTACGACGACGGCTTGCTGACTGGACTGCTCATCGCGCCCGCCGGCACGCGACTGGTCGCCACGACCGCCGAGATCGACGATCCGGATGCTGCGCGACCGCCTGCGGTGCTGTCGGGCCTGCGCGCATGGAGGCCGGAACCAGGGACCGTCTCGGGCACGCCGACCACGCCGCCTGCCGCGAACCAGGACGTGGTGCGCTTCGCCGTTCCCGTGACGCCGGCGCAGCTCGAGGACCTCACGCTCTATGCACGCGACGGCGCCGACAATCGCGTCGCCTTCGCGTTCATCGTCGGGTCGTCGGTGGAGCTCGACCGATGAACGGCTCCGAGCTGCTCACGAACGCTGCGGCCATCGTGGCATCCATCGGCGGCATCGCCTGCATGCTGATGCACCGCACCGCGCGCATGGTTGGCATCATGCTGCTGCTTCTCGGCTGGGTCGGGCTGCTTTTCGGCATCGCGCCGGCGAGCGCACTCGACGACAAGGTGCTGCTTCTTGCTGGCAGCGTCGCCGCAGCCGACGCTGCTTGGATCGTCGCGGGCCGCTTGGTCGGGCGTGAAAGTTGGATCATGGCGCTCGGCGCGATCGTGCTCGTCATGCGTGTCCCGGTACCGACCGGTGACGGCACGGCGATGCTGCTCGCGCCGCTGTACGCCGTGATCGGCCTGGGCGCAATCGTGCTGCTGCGAAGTGAGTTGCGTACGCGCGGCACCAAGAGCAAGGCCGCCGCCCCTGCACCACGCGTGCCTGCCGATCGCGGGGGCGCGACCCGGCTGCTCGACATCGGGGTCGCCACGCTCCCGATCATCGCTGCGCTCTCCCTGACCTGGAGCATCGACCGCGCGCAGAGCGCCGAGACGATCACCTTCTTCCTCGTCCCGTTCCTGCTCGCCTACGTCCTCGTGCGCAGCTGGCTGAGCGCCGGCGTCTCGCTCGTGCCCGCGGCGCGCGGCTTGGTCGTGCTGGCGTGCATCGTGGCAGCCGTCGGGCTCGTCCAGGTGTCGATCAGCGAGGTCTGGTGGAACGCCAAGGTGATCGACGCCAACCAGTTCCGCCCCGACTTCCGCACCAACTCGCTCTTCTGGGATCCGAACATCTATGGGCGCGCGCTGGTCGTGGGCATGGTGGCGATCATCGCCGGGCTGCTGGTGCGGCCCATCGGCGGCGTGCGCCTGACGGCTGCGCTCGCGACCCTCGTCGGCCTGACGACCGCCCTCTGGTTCACCTACTCACAGTCGAGCTGGATCGCCCTCGGCGGCGCACTCGCCGTGCTCGGCGTGCTGACCCTGCCCGTTCGACCACGCCGCTGGGTCGCGCTCGGCCTCGCCGTGCTGCTCATCGTCGCGCTGCCGCTCGCCGATCGTGCGCTCTCTGGCCGCGAGGCCGACAGTCGCCGCGACGTGGTGCGCGACGGCATCGCGCTCGCCGCCGAGAAGCCGCTGCTCGGCTGGGGCATCGGCACCTTCGAGACCGCTGCCCGCGAGCGTGCGCTTGAGCAGGGAGATGGCCGGGTCGGCCTGACCGCCTCGCACACCACGCCGATCACGATCATGGCCGAGGTCGGCGTCCTCGGAACCATGGCGTACCTGCTGCTCCTGGGCAGCGCCGCTGCCGCCGCGCTCGCGCGCTGGCGACGCGCCACGCGCGACGCCCGACCGTTCGGCTGGCCCGTGCCGCCCGTCATCTGGGCGACCGCCACGGTGGTCGCATTGTTCGCGCACAGCCTGCTCTACGCCGGCTTCTTCGAGGACGCAACGCTCTGGGTCGCCCTGGCCGTGCTGGCCAGCCTTCCGCGCGTCAGCGACGCCGCGCCGGAAGCCGTGCCGGAAGCCGTGCCCGTCAGCTGACCTGGGCGCACCGACTGCTGGGGCCGTCGAATCTCTCAGCGCGGCATGGATACTGCGCTCACGGAATCGACGCCGACATTCCGCGGTCGAATCTCTCAGCGTAGTACGGATACCGCGCTCACGGAATCGACGCTCACGGAGTTGACGCTCGAATCTGCCAGTGGGTCATGGGTGCACCGCTCCGAGATTCGACGCCGATCGGCTGCACTCGAATCTGTGAGCGGTGCATGGGTGTACCGCTCACAGAATCGACGGTGAACTCAGTCGGTCAGCGCACGAGCTCGGGCTGCTTCGCGACCTTGTCGCCGTGCGCGCCGGGCATGAGCGTCGAGGCGCTCAGTCCCAGACCGGTTCCGACGATCGCGCCAGCCTTGGCCGTCGCCCCGCGCAGCTTGGCTCCGGCGAGGGCGCCGAGGCCGGCACCGACACCTGTGGAGATCGCAGCCAGGTGCGGCTCCGGCATCGTGGCGGAGAGGCCGAAGCCCGCAGCACCCAACGCGACGCCGCCGACCGCAGCACCGACACCGACGATGCCGAGCAGGCTGTGCTTGCCGCCCGCATGCTTGGGCAGGTGGATCTCGGTGCCCTTGCCGAAGGGCAGCTTGAAGCGGATGCCGTCCTCGGGAATGATCTTCTCGAGGCCGACGCGAGCTCCGGCGTAGCCACCGACCGCGCCGATCGCGGACGCGCCGATCGCCGTCACCGGATTCAAGTCCTCCTTCGAGGCGTGTGCCGCCTTCGCGTCGGAGACGAACTGGCGTACGGGCATCTGCGCTGCGCTCGCAGCGCCGATCAGTGCCGCCGCAGCGAGCGTGCCGTTGGCGAGTGCTGCCATCGGCTTGCCACCACTCAGGCCCTTCATCCAGGGCGTCTTGCTGATTCCGACTGCAGTGCCGGCCGTGGCGACGAGCGTCGCGCCAGCGATCGCCGGTCCGACGAACGGGGCGTCACCATGGTCGTTGGAGAACTGCACGAGCTGGCCTGCGGTCAGCGCGGCAATGCCGACGCCTGCCGCCGCGATTCCGGCAGCCTTGCCCGTCGACGAGCCGGCATGCATCATCGCTGCGTTGATCGGCGAGAACTTGGCGACGCTCATGGCGACATCGGCCGCGGCCTGGCCGCCCTTCTCCAGACCCTTGGGCACGAAGCCGTTCGCGCCCACCCCAGCGGCGAGCACGGCGAGTGCGCCACCGCCCAGGATCGCCGTGGCAGCGAGGTCGCCGTGCATCGCACCCGCCTGCTCGCGCGGGCTCGACTCGTTGACGACCGTCTCGTTGAGGCCCCAGGCGCCACCGAGTGACAGGCCCTGCGTGGCAGGTCCGACCTCGACGAAGTGGTTGGTCGCGCCGGTGGCGAACTCGAGGCCTTCCTTGAGCACGGGAACGTCGGGGAAGCTCGGCGCCGGATTCGGCGTGCCGATCTTCGACTCACCTGACTCGATGCCCTTGCCCACGAAGTGGCCACCGATGCCGCCAGCGATGCCGAGCGCGCCGGAGATGAGCGGCGTGTACTTGCCCGCACCCAGCTTGCTCGCAAGCAGGCCCGTCGCGACTCCAGCCACGGCGCCTGTGGCCGTGCCGACCGAGCCGTAGTTGCCGTCGGCGCCGATCAGCTTCGATGCCTGGAAGCCCGCGGCGACCGTCGCGCCACCGAGCCAGAGCCCGGTTCCGATCTTGCCGGCCAGCGGCATCTTGCCCGCGCCGAAGCTCTTGACCGCGGTGATGGCGGCGAGGCCCGGCAGCGCGACGCCATAGCCGGCGCCCATGCCGGCAGCCGTGCGCTGCGCGTCCGAATATTCGTTCTGGTAGCTGTCCTGCGAGTTGTAGCGCCAGGACGACAGGCCGAAGTCGGTGCTCGGCGCGACCATGTGGCGCATGCCGGTCGACGCGACGTTGAGCGGCGTAGTGATGGCGTCCATGATGCCCATGCAGAGTGTCCCTTGCTGTCCCGCGTTCACGGCCCTGCACTCGTCCCGGAGTGGAGGGAGCCGTCCCTATCCATACTTCGGTTGTCGCACGGCAGCTGTTGCAGTCGGTAGCGTGCGGACCATGACAACGCTCTCCGCACCGATCGCCGACCACGCAGCCACCCCGTTTTCCGACAACAGCGCCGCCATGCGCGCGCTCGTCGAGGAACTTCGCGCCCGCCTCGATGCAGTGCGCATGGGCGGCGGTGAGGGCTCCGTCGAGCGCCATCGCTCACGCGGCAAGCTCACGGCGCGCGACCGGATCGACACGCTCGTCGACCCCGGCACCGCCTTCCTCGAGCTGTCACCGCTCGCCGCGAACGGCATGTACGACGACGACGCGCCCGGCGCCGGCATCGTCACCGGCATCGGCCAGGTCCATGGACGCCACGTGATGCTCGTCGCGAACGACGCGACCGTGAAGGGTGGCACCTACTATCCGATGACCGTGAAGAAGCACCTGCGCGCGCAGGAGATCGCCCAGCAGAACCACCTGCCGTGCATCTACCTCGTCGACTCGGGCGGTGCCTTCCTGCCGATGCAGGACGAGGTCTTCCCCGACCGCGACCACTTCGGCCGCATCTTCTACAACCAGGCGCAGATGAGCGCGGCGGGCATCCCGCAGATCGCCAGCGTCATGGGCTCGTGCACCGCGGGCGGCGCCTACGTGCCGGCTATGAGCGACGAGACGGTCATCGTCGACGGCACCGGCACGATCTTCCTCGGCGGTCCGCCGCTCGTGAAGGCTGCGACCGGCGAGGACGTCACGGCCGAGGAGCTGGGCGGCGCGACCGTGCATACCCAGGTCTCGGGCGTCGCCGACCACTTCGCACGTGACGACAACCATGCGCTCTCGATCGTGCGCGACATCGTCGAGCACCTCGCCCTGCCGAAGCAGCAGACGCCGTGGGAGCGCGCCATCCCCGAGCAGCCGCTCTACGCCACCGCGGAGCTCGATGGCATCGTCAGCGCCAACGCGCGCGTGCCCTTCGACGTGCACGACGTGATCGCACGCATGGTCGACGGAAGCCGCTTCCATGAGTTCAAGGCCGACTACGGCTCCACCCTCGTCACCGGCTTCGCGCACATCTGGGGCTACCCCGTCGGCATCGTCGCCAACAACGGCATCCTCTTCTCCGAGAGCGCGCTCAAGGGCACGCACTTCGTCGAGCTCTGCGCCAAGCGCAACATCCCACTGCTGTTCCTGCAGAACATCACCGGCTTCATGGTCGGCAAGGAGTACGAGCAGGGCGGCATCGCCAAGGACGGCGCCAAGCTCGTCACCGCGGTGGCGTGCGCGAACGTCCCGAAGCTGACCGTCGTGATCGGCGGCTCCTACGGCGCCGGCAACTACGGCATGTGCGGCCGCGCCTTCTCCCCGCGCTTCCTCTACATGTGGCCGAACGCGCGCATCAGCGTGATGGGCGGCGAGCAGGCGGCGAACGTCCTCGCCACGGTGCGCGACATGGGCAACGAGGCGAAGGGCAAGCCGACGATGACGGCCGAGGAGCGCGAGGCCTTCATGGATCCGACCCGCGCCAAGTACGAGGTCGAATCCAGCGCCTACTACTCCACCGCACGGCTCTGGGACGACGGCATCATCGAGCCCGCAGACACGCGCGACGTGCTCGGCCTGTCGCTCGCCGCCTGCGCCAATGCGCCGATCGAGCCGACCTCGTTTGGTGTCTTCCGCATGTAATTCGCCTGTTGGCATGCGCCGCGTGCGCAAACGTGGCACCGTATGCGCTTCCCCAGACGCCGTGGAGGCCGCCGACATGACACGCACCATCGACATGGTCGTGGAGATCCCGAAGGGATCCCGCAACAAGTACGAGATCGACCACGAGCAGCACATCGTGCGACTCGACCGACGGCTCTTCTCCGCCACGACGTACCCGGCCGACTATGGCTTCTTCCCCAATACGCTTGCAGAAGACGGCGACCCGCTCGACGCGCTGGTGCTGCTCGAGGAGCCGACCGTGCCCGGCTGCTACATCGAGGTGCGCGCGCTCGGCGTGCTCTGGATGGAGGACGAGCAGGGGCCCGACGCCAAGGTGATCTGCGTCGCCGCGAGCGACCCCGTGTACGGCGATATCAACGACATCGATGACCTGCCCAAGTCGCTGCTCGCCGAGATCCAGCACTTCTTCGACGTCTACAAGGACCTCGAACCCGGCAAGCGCACGTCGACCCAGGGCTGGGAAGGCTCCGAGGTCGCGTGGAAGGAGATCGACGACTCGATCGCCCGCTACCCGGGCTGATCGACGCCGCGAGGCCCCGGATCCGTAGAATCGCAGCATGCCTGCGACCTTCGAGCACCTCCAGCAACTCCGTGTCGACACCGAGGGCGGCGTCACGCACGTGACGCTCGCCCGCCCGGAGGTGCGCAACGCCTTCGGACCGCGCCTCATCGAGGAGCTCGGCTCCGTCTTCACCGAGCTGAGCGACGACCCGGACACGCACGTCATCGTGCTCGCCGGTGACGGCCCCAGCTTCAGCGCCGGCGCCGACATCAACTGGATGCGCGAGACGGTCACGTGGACGCGTCAGGAGAACGTCGAGGATGCCACGCGCCTGGCGCTCATGCTCGAGGCGATCAAGCGCTGCGACAAGCCCGTCGTCTGCCGCGTGCACGGCCACGCGATCGGCGGGGCGCTCGGCCTGATCGCCGTCAGCGACTACGTGATCGCCGAGAAGGGCACCGCCTTCGCCTTCAGCGAGGTCAAGCTCGGCATCGTGCCGGCCGTGATCTCGCCCTTCGTGCTGCGCCGCATCGGCCTCGGCCATGCGCGCGCCCTGTTCATCACCGGCGAGCGCTTCGACTCGTGCCGCGCCGAGCGCATCGGCCTGGTCCACGTGGTCGCCGAGGCGGACGAGATGGATGCCGCGGTGAACCGCGTCCTCGAGGAGCTGCTGACGGCAGCACCCGGCGCGATCGCCGTCGCCAAGCAGCTCGCCAACGAGGTCGCCTACCGCGATCCGCGCGAGGTGCTGATGCTCACCGCCGAGACGATCGCCTCCAAGCGCACCGACCCAGAAGGGCAGGAGGGCCTCGGCGCCTTCATCGAGAAGCGCAAGCCAGAGTGGATGGATGACGCCCACGAGCCGGCATGGCTCGCCGGAGCGAAGCGATGACGTCGGCGCCGTCGGTGACCCGCGTGCTCGTCGCCAACCGCGGCGAGATCGCGGTGCGGATCCTGCGCGCCTGCCGCGGCCTCGGCATCGAGACCGTCGCCGTCTACTCCGACGCCGACGTTGATGCGCCGCACGTGCGCCTGGCCGACCGGGCCGTGCGACTCGGTCCCGAGGATGCACGCCAGAGCTACCTCGACATCGACCGCGTGATCGATGCGGCGCGTACGAGCGGCGCCGACGCTGTCCACCCGGGCTACGGATTCCTCAGCGAGAACGCCGCCTTCGTCGAGCGCTGCGAGGCCGCTGGCCTCACCTTCATCGGCCCGAGCGCTGCCGCGATGCGCGCGCTGGGCGACAAGGCTCGCGCCAAGGAGCTGGCCGCGAAGGCCGACGTTCCGACCGTCCCCGAGTGGGACGCGAACGAGGTGCCCGACGACGCCTACCCCGTGCTGGTCAAGGCAGCAGCGGGCGGCGGCGGGCGCGGCATGCGTCGCGTCGATCGCCCCGAGGACCTCGCCGGCGCACTCGAGAGCGCAGCCCGCGAGGCTGCGGCCGGCTTCGGCGACGACACGCTGCTCGTGGAGAAGCTCGTCATCGGCGCGCGCCACGTCGAGGTGCAGCTGCTCGCCGATTCACACGACACGATCCTGTTCGTCGGTGACCGCGACTGCTCGCTGCAGCGCCGCCACCAGAAGGTCGTCGAGGAGGCTCCCGCACCCGCGCTGCCCAACACGCTGCGCGGCGCGATGGGCGAGTGCGTGGTGCGTCTCGCGCGCGAGGCGGGCTACGAGAACGCCGGCACCGCCGAGTTCCTCGTCGATCGCGACGGACACTTCTACTTCCTCGAGCTCAACGCGCGACTGCAGGTCGAACATCCGGTGACGGAGGAAGCCTTCGGCATCGACCTCGCCCAGTGGCAGCTGCGCATCGCGCGCGGCGAGCGCCTGACGGTGCGCCAGGACGAGCTCGTCTCGCGCGCCCACTCGATCGAGGTGCGCCTCTACGCCGAGGACCCGGTCACCTTCCTGCCGACCGGCGGCGAGATCGCGAAGCTGCGCTGGCCCGAGCGTGATGGCATACGCATCGACCACGCACTCGCCGAGGGCGCGCGCATCTCGCTCGCCTATGACCCGCTGCTCGCCAAGGTCATCGCGACCGGCGCGACGCGCGAGGATGCGCGCCAGCGGCTGCTTGGCGCGCTCCACGAGCTCGTGCTGCTCGGTGCCGTGACGAACGCCGCGCTGCTCCAGCACGCACTGGAGCTCCCGGACTTCGTCGCAGCGACGCACGACACCGCGACCCTCGAGTCGAACCTGCTCACCGACGCCGCGCTCGTGCCCGAGCAGGCGTGGGTCGACGCAGCCCGTGCAGCCGTGACACATGCCGTCGGCGCGGATCCGATCATTGGAGCGGCTGACCCGTTCCGGGCAATCGGCGGCTGGCGCCAGGCCGGCCTGCGCGAGACGGCCTCGCAGCCGGCACCGCTCGACCTGCCGAAGATCGTGGCCGTCGAGCGCGGCGACAACATCTGGTTCTCCGCACGCGGCATCACCTACGACGTACCGCGCTCGTCGATCACGAGCAGCGCGCTTGGCGCCGCTGCGGCAGACGCTGACCACGCGGCGCTCAAGGCACCGATGCCGGGCACCGTCATCAAGACGATGACCGCCGGAGCGCTCGTCTCGGCCGGCGATCCCGTCGTCGTGCTCGAAGCCATGAAGATGGAGAACTCGATCATCGCGCCGTTCGACGGGCGCGTGGAGCTCGTCGGCTGCGCCGTCGGCGACCTGGTCGCCAAGGGCACAGTGCTGGCCGAGGTCGTGCGATGAGCGAGGGCAACGGCTCACTGCCCGAGCGCATCGAGATCATCGAGGTGGGCCCGCGCGATGGCCTGCAGAACGAGCAGGTCTCCGTTCCCACCGCCGTGAAGGTCGAGCTGATCGAGCGCCTTGCAGCCGCTGGGCTCTCCACCGTCGAAGCGACGAGCTTCGTGAGCCCCAAGGCCGTACCGCAGCTCGCTGACGCCGCCGAGGTCATGGAAGCCCTCACGCGTCGCGACGGCGTGCGGTATCCAGTGCTGACACCGAACCTGCGCGGCTACGAGGCAGCCCGTGCGGCCGGGGCCGACTCCGTCGCCGTCTTCGCCGCCGCCAGCGAGACCTTCTCGCAGCGCAACATCAACGCCTCGATCGCCGAGTCGATCGAGCGCTTCCGCCCGCTCGTCGAGCGCGCCGCCGACGATGGCGTGCACGTGCGTGGCTACGTGTCGACCGCGTGGGGCTGCCCCTTCGAGGGCGAGATCGCGCCCGAGGCCGTGGCTGACGTCGTCGCTCGGCTCGCTGACCTCGGCATCGTCGACATGTCGATCGGTGACACGATCGGCGTCGCCGTGCCCGGGGAGATCGAGCCGGTCATCGCACCGCTGCTCGACTTCGACTCCGACGTGCGCATCGCCCTGCACCTGCATGACACACGTGGCATGGGCATCGCCAACGCGCTCGAGGGACTGCTCCTGGGCGTCACGACGTTCGACACCTCGGTCGCCGGCCTCGGCGGCTGCCCCTTCGCCCCCGGCGCTACCGGCAACCTCGCCACGGAGGACCTCGTCTGGTTCGCCCATCGGCACGGTATCGAGACGGGCATCGACCTCGAGGTCCTCGTCGAGACCGCGCAGTGGATCTCCTCCACGATCGATCGGCCGATCAGCGGCCACATCGCGAAGTCCCGGCTCTGGCCGTGGGACTCGGGCGACGACGCCTGACTCCTACGGCAGCGGGTCGCCGGTGAAGCGGACGGGGATGCCTCGCTCGACACCGAGCGCGTGCAGCTCCCGCTCGAGCTCGCGGCGTTCCGCGTTCCACTTGACGACTGCGGGGTCGGGAACGTTGCCTTCCGGCAGGATGCGCCGGCGCACGTGGATCGCGCGCACGTCGCTGACGTCCGCAACACGAACGGCAGCCTCCGCGTAGTACGTGTCCATCGCGGCGCTCTGCAGGTGCTGGCGCACGGCCGGCACGGCGACCTCGTCCGGCGCATCGAGAATGCGATGCAGCGCCGCTGACATGTCGCTCAGCTGCCGGAAGTCGCCATTTCCACCCGGGCCGAACGGATGGTCGGTCGTACCCATCGATCCCGCCGTGCGTGCATGGAGGACCTGGAAGTGTTCAGCCATCGTCGTCGCCAACACGCGCGGCAGCTGCTCGCGCGCGCCGAGCTGGTCCTGCGAGGTGACCCGCCCCGAATCGCGCGGCGCGAACGACGCCCGGTCCAGAACCCGGTCGTGCAACACCAGCGACGTGTCGCCGTACATCGGGCTGCCGGTCGACAGCTGGGGATCGCGACGCACGATGCGACGGGCCGCGCCCGGGTCGACCATCGGCGTGTGCGCGACATCGCCGAGCCGCACGTTGCCGTAGACGGTCGTGCCGCTGCCCAGCATGTCGAGCTGCAGCTCGCGCGCAGCGCGGCCGTTCGCGCCGGGCAGCAGGTCCTGGAAGAGGTGATCGACGCCGGCCCCGACCGCGTCGTAGACGTTGCGCATGCGCCCGCCCTCGCGGAGCAGGTGCACGGCCTCGGCCGTGTCGACCGTCGACTGCACACGCAGGTCGGCATCCGCGATCGCCAGTCCGACGAGTCGCTCGAGGCGCGAAGACTCTGACTTCGTCAGTCCCGCGATTCCCTGCGCCCCCGGTCGCGCGGCCAGGGCTGCGACATCGACAGGGCGCACGGCTCGATCGATCCCGCGCTCCAGGGCAACCGCACGGACATCGAGCGCACGCGACAGCTCAGGGAATCCCTGGACCAGGCTGCGCCCAGTCTCGACCAGCTGTGTTGTGGGCCCCGACAAGAGCATCGCGCGCGTCCCCCGACTCGTTCCCCCGTACTTCGGGAAACGGAGGAGCCAGGTTGCAGGCCGAATGCCGGGATCAGTTGATCACGACGACATCCGATTGCGGCCGATGGAACTCCACCCCCTCACGGGGGTGCCGCCGATCGTTCGGGCGATCGAGGCGGACCCAGCGTTGGCCTGATGGGCCGTCGACGCGCGGTCGACGTGAGCCCGCCCGAGGAGGCGCACCAATCTCGCGCTCAAGCCACGCGAGCCAGGAGCCGTCGCGCGCATGGATCGGTTCGATCCAGGCGGCGCAGTGCCGACACTTGCGCGCAGCTGCCCGAATCTCAGCGCGGCAGGCTGGACAGGTCGTCACTGGTTCCAGTCCATGGCGCCATTTTCCGCCTGCGGATCCTCGGGATCGTCTGGTTCAACGAGCCACCCCGTGTCCGTGGCGCTCGTCGTCACGTCAGTTTTCTGTTCGCTCCAAGTGACCTGTTGAAGGATGGCCGAGTCGGTTGCCATCCCCGGTCGACCAACTGCAGCATGCGCCTCGATCGTGGCGATGTTCTCGACCTGAACTCCGGGCACGACCTCCGCATAGCTGAGCACGACGACCTTCGCGAAGCTGCGCTCGACAAGAGCCTTCACGTGACGCCGGATCTTCGGCGGCACGAGAGTACCGGATCATCCATCAGGTCGCGATTCTGCAGGAGCGCCTCAGCGATGTTGTTCCGGATCGCCTGGCTCGTGGCCGGATCGAGCATGAGGACCTGCCCGGTCTCATTCAGCTGGATCGCGTTCTGGATCGCACGTTCGGCATCAGGGCTGAGCATGAAGGCGCGCAGCAGGCCGTCGGGGCTCTGGTAGCGAGCGCAGATCTTGCGGCCGAGCGCCTGACGCGCATGCTCCGTCAGCGCATGCGGATCCTTGGTGTACACCGCGTTGTCCGCGAGCGCATTGAGGATCGTCGACAGATCCTTGATCGGCACCTGCTCCCTGACCAGGTTCTGCAACACCTGACGCAACTGGCCGAGCGCGAGCATGTTCGGCACGAGCTCCTGCACGACCATCGGCGTATCCTGGCGCGCCAAGTTGAGCAACTCAGCCACCTCCTCGCGCGTGAGGAGATCGGCAAGGTGTTGCTGCACGACCTCGTTCACGTGCGTGGAGACAACGTCCAGCGCGTCAGCACCGACCGCGACCTCACCCTTGTCAACGAGGTCACCCTTGATGCGGATCACATACGCAGTCGGAGCCAGCTCAGGATGCGGCCGCACGCGTACTCCGGGCGCGATGACGCCGAACTCCATCGCGATGCCGCGTCGCACGTGCTTGAGCCGATCCAGCAGTTCGCCATCCCCAGAGGTGTCCGCGAGCTGCGCCAAATCCGATCCGACCTCCAGCGCGATCGCATCAATCCGGAGCATCGCCTGCGAGATCTCATCGGCCCCTTCGGATGCCACGCCCGGCGGCTCCGGCTCATCGTCCGTTGCGTACTTCGCGTCAGCGATGTCAGCCGCCGTGCCACCAGGGCCGACCAGCCGAGCGTACGGCTCCGGCAAGGCGGCGTACCACTCGCCGCACCAGCGGCACTTCTTCGCGTCGGCCAGCACGAGCTCGGCGCAGGCGAAGCACGGAATGCGGGGACGATCATCGCTCGGCGGAGCGGCGGAGGGATCAGGGGTCATGCCCCTACGGTACGACCGATCTGACTATTCGGCCAGCGCGTGCAGTCAGTGGCCGAGGCCCGCAGCCCATGCTGCGATCGCGCGCGGGACGCAGTCGAAGGCGATCTCCTCCATCGGCGGTAGCTCCTCGCGCGTGAACCAGCCGATCTCGGAGGCGTCACTCGAGGGCGCCGCCGCGTCCGGATCGACGGCGATCGCGCGCCAGAAGAGGTTCACCGTGTGGGTTGCGCGGTCGGTGCCGTACACGTCGCTGAAGGCGCCGACGAACTCGCCGACCGTCACCTCGACGCCGGTCTCCTCGCGAATCTCACGACGCGCACCCTCCACGGCGTCCTCACCCTCCTCCATGAAGCCGCCGGGCACGTCCCAGTAGCCCTCGAAGGGATCCTTGCCGCGGCGCACGAGCAGCAGCCGGCCGTCGACCGGGTGCTCGACGAACAGGTTGACCGTCGGCTTGGGATTGGCGTACCACTCACGGCCGCAGCGCCCGCGGCACTCCAGGTGGGGCTGCGCGCCATCCTCGGCCACGACCTGCTCGACGTCGCCGCAGCAGACGGGGCAGGCCTTCCATGCGGTCAGGCTCTCGGGAAAGGGAAGGTCGGTCGTGAAGCTGGTCATTCGACGACCCTACCGACGTGGGCCGGAATTACATAAGTGGGCGGGGGACCGCCCACTAGTCCCCCGCCCTATATGTAGAACCGGTATGGGCAGCCGGTCAGCGCTGGCACTGTGGGGGGAGGGCTGTCGGGCGCCGGCGCATCTCGCTATCCGCTGAACGCGAACTGCGAGCTAGAACGAGAATGTTGCTGTCCTAGGGCGTGGCATCCGACAGAACTTCCCCAGTGCAGCTATGGCCGCCCTCGGTTCGCTCTGTTGGCGAGTCAACGCGCCTCATTGGTCAGCTCCCTGTTTTTTTTCCAGGTTGTCTGAACCACTTCGGAAACCCGGCTATCTCGACTGATCGATCGAGACCCTTGGCTTTGCGTCCCAGCCTCACGACTGGTTTGCCTTTATCGGTGACCCTGACCCATGTATCGGATCCTCCATGCAAGTTCTTGAGAACAAATTGAAAGATTCGCAAATACCCGCGCTGAAGTGCGATTGCAGCGTAGGATCCACCCCATGGATCTCACCTTCGCCACCACCTCCCTCCCGCAGCTCGACGCCGACGTGCTCGCCGTCCTGATCGAGGATGGCGCCACGCTGCCCGACAGCCTCGCCGACCTCGATGGCCACCTCGGCGGCGCGCTGACACGCGAGCTCGCCGGCGGACTGGTCAAGCCCAATGCACCGTCGATCGTGTCCGTCACGGGTGGCGCAGCGGGTCCGCGCCGCATCGCGCTCGTCGGCTTCGGCCCCGAGGCGGACGGCCGCAGCGACGCCATTCGCGTCGCAGGCTCGCGCATCGCGGGTGTGGCCCGTGCATCTGAATCCGCGTCGATCGCCGTGGTCGCACCCGGCAGTGACGAGGACGCAGCTGCCCTAGTCGAGGGCATCGTGATCGGCGGCTTCCGCACGCACCACTACCGCACGTCGACCGTCGCGTCGGACGAGGCGAGCGACGACGACGCCACGCCGCGCTACGAGGGCCCGACGACGCTGACCGTCATCGGCGAGGGCGACTCGCTGGAGGATGCGGTCCGCCGCGCACAGATCGGCGCGGCCGCACAGAACTGGGCGCGCGACCTCTCGAACGCGCCGGCCAACCACCTGATGCCGGTCGACCTGGCGGCCGAGGCGAAAGCACTCGCCGACGCCCACGACCACCTCTCCTTCCGCGAGCTGCACCGCGACGGCATCGAGGCGATCGGAGCCGGCATGTTCGCTGCTGTCGCCCAGGGCTCGGCCGATGAGCCGCGCCTGATCGTGCTCGAGTGGAACCCGCCGACGGCGACCGAGCCCAACGATGAGCGCCTCGCGCTGGTCGGCAAGGCCGTCGTCTTCGACACGGGTGGCATCTCGATCAAGCCGAGCGGCGGCATGGAGGGCATGAAGCTCGACAAGTCCGGTGGCTGCGCCATCCTCGGCGCGATGCGTGCGATCGCCGAGCTCGGCGTCGAGCGCCGCGTCATCGCCGTCGTCGGTGCCACCACGAACATGCCTGACGGCAACGCCTACCGCCCCGGTGACGTCGTCACTGCGATGGACGGCACGACCGTCGAGATCATCTCGACCGACGCCGAGGGCCGCCTCGTGCTCGGCGACCTCATCACGTACGTGAAGGGCCAGGGCTGTGGCGCGATCGTCGAGGCCTCGACGTTGACCGGCGCAATGGTCGTCGCGCTCGGCCACCGCTACGCAGGCGCCGTCGCCCGCCCCGGCAAGCTCCAGGACGCCGTCGTCGCCGCCGGCACGCGCACGGGCGACCTCGCTTGGCCGCTTCCGATCCACGACGAGTACAAGGCCGGGCTCAAGACCGACTGCGCCGACCTCAAGAACTCGGGCGGCCGTGACGGTGGCGGCCTCGCAGCCGGCGCCTTCCTGCAGCACTTCGCCAAGGACACGCCCTTCGTGCACCTCGACGTCGCGGGTGCGGCGATGCTGCCGAAGCCGCGCGCCTTCTACGGCACCAAGGGCGCGTCGGGCTGGGGCGTGCGTCTCCTCGCCGACCTCGCCGCCAGCTGGCGTCCCTGAGCCGCACCTGCGGTAGGCTCGTCGTAGTTCCCACCCCCGTCCTTCCAGGAGCGATCCACCATGGCAACCGCCACCTCCTCCCCCCTGTCGTTCCAGCTCTCCGACGAGCATGAGCTGCTGCGCTCGACCGTCCGTGACTTCGCCGAGCAGGTCGTCGCGCCGCAGGCCGAGGAGCTCGATCGCGAGAGCCGCTTCCCGTACGACATCGTGAAGGGCATGGCCGACCTCGGCATCATGGGCATCACGATTCCCGAGGAGTACGGTGGCGGCGGGTCCGACACGCTCTGCTACGCGATCGCCGTCGAGGAGCTCGCTCGCATCGACAGCTCCGTCTCGATCACGATGTGCGCACACCACTCGCTCGGCACGCTGCCGATCTACTACTTCGGCTCCGAGCAGCAGAAGCAGGACTGGCTGCCTGCACTCGCGAGCGGCGAGAAGCTGCACGCCTTCGGCCTGACCGAGCCCGGAGCTGGCTCCGACGCCGGTGCCGCCCGCACGACCGCTCGCCGCGATGGCGACGAGTGGGTCATCAACGGCTCCAAGATGTTCATCACGAACGCCGGCACCGACATCACCTTCGGCGTGACCGTCACGGCGATCACCGGCGAGGATGACCGCGGCCGCCCGCAGATCTCCACGATCATGATCCCGAACGGCACGCCCGGCTACGAGATCTCCGATCCGCTCAAGAAGATGGGCTGGCACGCCTCCGACACCCGCGCACTTTCGTTCAACGACGTGCGCGTGCCGCTCGAGAACCTCGTCGGTCCCGAGGGCAAGGGCTTCACCCAGTTCCTCAAGATCCTCGACGGCGGACGCATCGGCGTCGCCTCGCTCGGTCTCGGCCTCGCCCAGGGTGCCTACGAGCAGGCGCTCAAGTACGCGCAGGAGCGCAACCAGTTCGGCAAGCCGATCGCCGGCTTCCAGTCGATTGCCTTCATGCTCGCCGACATGGCGACGGACATCGAGAGCGCACGCCTGCTGACCTACAAGGCTGCATGGCAGAAGGACCAGGGCATCGACTTCACGCAGACCGCGGCGATGGCGAAGCTCAAGACCGGCATCCTCGCGCGCGAGGTGGCGAACCTCTCCTCCCAGATCCACGGTGGCTACGGCTTCATGGACGAGTTCCCGATCTCCCGCTTCTACCGTGACGCGAAGATCCTCGAAGTCGGCGAAGGCACGAACGAGATCCAGCGCATGGTCATCGCCCGTGGCCTCGGCGTGAAGCTGCACTAGGAGCCTGAGATGACGACTTCCAACGCCCCCATCGTCGATCCGACCGTTCGCGAGCGGCACGACCACGCGCCGTGCGAGAGCCGCATCGGTGGTGTCGTGATCCGCCCGCTGACCCGCCATGGCGATGATCGCGGCGGCTTCACCGAGACCTACCGCACCGAGTGGTTCGACGGCCCGGGCATGGTCCAGGGCAACCGGTCGGATTCGGCCGCAGGCACGATCCGCGGACTGCACTTCCACCGCAAGCAGGCCGACTACTGGCTCTGCCTCAAGGGCACCCTGCTCGTCTGCCTCTTCGATGCCCGCCAGTCGAGCCCGACCTTCGGCCTGACCCAGGGCGTCGTGCTCGATGACTCGACCAACGCCGGCATCTACATCCCGCCGGGCGTGGCCCATGGCTTCGGGGCGCTCGAGGATTCGACGCTGACGTACCTCGTCGACAACTACTACGACGGAGCCGACGAGTTCGGCGTCAGCTGGGACGATCCGGAGGTCGCCATGGATTGGGGCATCACGGACCCGATCCTGTCCGGCCGGGACGCCGACTGCCCGACGGTCGCGGACCAGCGCGCCGCCGGAACGCTGCCGAACTAGTTGTTCGAGTTGGCGGCTGCTGCTGCCATCTGCGCCATCATGCCGCTCGGGGCGATCGTCGCCTCACCGGCGTCGTCGAGCACCGTGGCGAACCACGGCGGGATGGCACCCTGCGACTGGTTCGTGCCGTCGATCACGTCGGCGAGCTGACCGAACATCGTTCCGAGCGTATCGCCGGGCGCCTTGAGCGCACCGCTCGCCTGCGCACCGGCGATCAGCAGCGCGAAGCCGCCGATCGTGTGCACCAGCGACGTCGCCTTGTTGACGAACTTGATGTTCGACGTGGAGTTCTTGAGCAGGCTCGTCAGCGTCGCCACCGTCTCGAAGGGGTGGATCGCGGCCTTGTCGGCCTGGACACCCTCGAGCCGCGCGCCGTTGCGGAAGCCGGCACCGAGCTCGCGGATCGTCTGTGCCACCTTGCTGGTCAGGTCGGTCGGCGTCGTTGTCGGTGCGCTGATGTGCATGGGATCTCCGGCGATGAAGGGTTCGTCGGGGATCGAATCATGCGAGGACGCCGACGGAAACCGCTCACGCCGCCCGCTGGGCGGGTCCGGCCACCACTGCGGCCGGTCAGCGGCCGCTGGTGAGGATGGTGTAGCCGGCCGACTCCAGTGCCGCCTCGACCTCGTGGACGTGCGCCTGGTTGCGGGTCTGCAGCGTCAGGTCGACGCGCGTCTCACCGAAGTTCACGTGCACGCCCTCGCGGTGGTGCTCGACGCTCAACACGTTGACGCGGTGCTCGGCAAGGAGCGCCATCAGCCGCGAGAGTTCACCGGGGCGGTCCGGGAGTGCAGTTCCGACGTAGTGGTAGCGCCCGGCGGCGGTCAGGCCGTGGCGGATGACGCTCATCAGCGCGGCTGGGTCGACGTTGCCGCCGCCGCCGACGACGATCACGGGTCCGTCCGACTGGACCTTGCCGGCGAGCAGCGCGGCAAGTCCGGCGGCGCCGGCGCCCTCGAGCACCTGCTTGGCGCGCTCCATGCTCCAGAGGATCGCAGTGGAGATCTCCGCTTCCGTGACGAGCACGAGGTCATCGAGCACGCCTTCCAGCATCGCCAGCGGCAGCTCGCCGACCTGCTTGACCGCGATGCCGTCGGCCATCGAGGGACCCGCATCGACGAGCACCGGCGCGTGGGCTGCGAGCGCGGCCTGCAGCGACGGGCAGGCCGCAGCCTGGACGCCGATGATCCGCACGTCGCGGTCGTGGTCGCGCAACGCTGCGGCGACGCCGGCCGCGAGCCCGCCACCGCCGATCGGGATGACCACTGTCCGCATCGCGGGCAGCTGGTCGATCAGCTCGAGCCCGAGCGTTCCCTGTCCCTCGACGATGCGTGGGTCGTCGAAGGGATGCACGAACACGGCGCCGCGCTCGGTGCAGAAGGCGCGCGCAGCTTCGAGCGCGCCCGACAGGTGCGCGCCCTCGAGCACGACCGTGGCGCCGTAGTTGCGGGTTGCCTCGACCTTGGCGAGCGAGGCATCGGAGGGCATGAAGATCGTCGCGTCGACGCCGTATTCGGCGGCCGCTACGGCAACTCCCTGCGCGTGGTTGCCAGCGCTGGCGGCGACGACTCCGCGAGCGCGCTCCTCCTGCGTGAGCTGGGCGATCAGGTTGAGCGCACCGCGCAGCTTGAAGGAGCCCGTGCGCTGCAGGTGCTCACACTTCAGGTAGACGGGATGGCCGACGAGCGGCTCGAGCGTCTGCTTGCGCAGGAGCGGCGTCAGGCGGATCGAATCGCGGATGCGCTCGCGGGCGGCTCGAATGCCCTCGGCGGTGACCAGCTCGGTTGCGGCGTCGCTCATGGCCGGGACGGTATCACGCCGGTCGTGGGCGTCGCTCAAGCGTTGGCACCTGCCTGCCGATGCGCCCCTACGGCGCGTCGGATCCCACCCCCGGATGCGCCCTGACCACACGTGCCCAAGTTCAAATTCACCCACGCATTCCGCCAGCCGGGCCTCAGCCGGAAGCTGACGTTCGCCTTCGGCGCCGTCATCCTCGTCGTGGCCATGTCGCTGCCCGTGTCGGTGTACGCCTTCCGACAGATCTCCAGCGCCTCCGACCAGGCCCGCGACTCCTCGACCACGCTCCAGACGATCGCCCGCTTCCAGCGCTCGGTCGGTGACGTGCGCGCCACGGCCCGCGACCTCGCCGATCGGCAGAACACGGCACTCAGCAGCAAGACCACGAGCACCCTCCAGGTGGCGCTCGAGGCGGCGCGCTGCATCTCCGAGCCGGCCAAGTGCGAAGCGCCCTTCCGCGCCGGCGAGCGCCTGCCCCAGGAGGAGATCGTCCAATGGGAGCGCATCGCCGCCGATGCCGCCCAAGCTCGCGAGACCTTCGAGACCGCCCTGCAGTCGCCCGGGCATCCGCGGGTCGCCGTCGCAGCGTTCGACACCAGCCTCGCCGAATCCGTCGACAAGCCCGCCCAGGCGTTGACCGAGCTGGTCGTCGCCCGCGGCATCTCGGCGCAGTCGGAGATCAAGGCCGCGATCTATCGTGCCATGGTGCTGCTGATCGCAGCGCTCGGCGGCGCGATCCTGCTTGCCGCACTGCTTGCCACCTTCATCCCCCGTCGCCTGATGGCGCGCCTCGAGCACCTGCGCCAGGTCGCCCACTCGCTGGCGCGCGGCGACATGACGGCTCGTGCCGACGAGAAGTTCGCGACGCGCAACGATGAGATCGGTGACCTGATCTCCGACTTCAACCTCATGGCCATGGCGCTGCAGCAGCAGAACGGCGAGCTGCGCACCGTCCAGGAGCAGCTGCACATCAGCCTCCAGCAGGAGCAGGAACGCTCGACGCGCGACCCGCTCACCGGCCTCCGCAACCATCGCTACTTCCAGGACAGCCTGCGTGCGGAGATCGAGCGCTGCCGGCGCTCCGGTGGCCACGTCACCATCGCCATGCTCGACCTCGACAACTTCAAGCAGGTCAACGACCGCTTCGGCCACTCCGAAGGCGACGCGGTGCTGCGTCGCGCGACCAAGGGCATCACCGACAACCTGCGCCCCTACGACCTCGCCTGCCGGCTCGGCGGCGAGGAGTTCGGCGTGATCTTCCCCGAGGCGACGGCCGAGGAAGCCAAGGAAGTGATGGACCGCATCGCGGAACACATCCTGCCTTTCGGCCCCAACGGCGAGCGCCTCTCCTTCTCCGGCGGCATCACGACCTGGCCGCTGCACGCGCAGACGCAGGCCGACCTCTTCCACCGTGCGGACGAGGCGTCCTACGCCGCCAAGATGGCCGGCAAGGCAGCGACGATGATCTACGACCCGGCCAAGGTCTCCTCCATGGATTCCGAGGACCGCACGAAGCAGCGCTCCCGTGATGCGATGCTGACCACGGCGACGACGCTCGTCGCGTCGGTCGACGCCAAGGATCCCTACACGCGCAACCACTCCGAGATGGTTGCCATCTACGCCGCGACGATCGCCCGCGCCATGCGCCTCGACGAGGCGACGGTAAAGCTCGTCTATCGCGCCGGCCTGCTCCACGACGTGGGCAAGATCGGCATCTCCGACGAGATCCTGGTCAAGGGCGACCAGCTGACCCACGACGAGTGGATCCAGCTGCGCATGCACCCAGACTTCAGCTACCGCATCCTGCAGGCGGCCGAGCTCGAGCCCGTCGCCACATGGACGCGGCATCACCACGAGCACTTCGACGGTACCGGCTACCCGATGCAGCTGGGCGGCCAGGACATCCCGCTCGGAAGCCGGATCATCCTCGTTGCCGATGCCTTCGAGGCGATGACCAGCGACCGCGTCTATCGACGTGCGCTCGGTGTGACGCATGCCGTCCACGAGCTGCGCACCGGCGCCGGATCCCAGTTCGATCCGCAGGTCGTGCAGACGATGGTCGACCTCGTCGAGGCAGGCGTCTTCATCCAGGTCATGCAGCAGTACGGCCGCGTGATCGAACCGGTGATGGAGGCCGTTCCGGAGCAGGTCGCCGAGCAGCCGACGGCGCCCGCGATCCTGTCGGCCGAGCAGCAGCAGGCCGCTGCGTGGGCCCAGCAGCAGATCGACCAGCAGGCCGCCCAGCAGCAGCCGCCACAGGCCGCCTAGCCACTCCGGTCGGTCGAGGCCACCGTGCTGCCGACCTGAGCCAACTCGTCGCCGCAGGATTCCCGCACGCCGCGCGCGACCGTACCGTTGCGACATGACCTCGACCGCCACGATTCCCCCGTCCGTCAGCCTGGGCCGCATGCTCCATCCGCGCTTCACCGTGACCGGTGCTCCCGGCGCCCAGCAGCTCGTGCCGGCGAATCTCCGCGCCGCCGTCCTGACGAAGGAACCGGCGGGGCAGGCATTCGTCACGGGCGTCGCCAGCCTGTTGCGCGGATTCGCCACAGAGGGAACACCGTCGACGTTGGCCTCGCTCGAGCTGCCCACGACTGACCAGGGCTGGCGGGATGCCCTGATCGACGCGTCCATCGAGGACACGACGAAGCGTGCGGGACGCCCGCTGCTTCCAGCCGAGGCTGCGGATGTCACCCGCCAGGCCGAGGCGATCGCCTTGGAGGCTGAGGGCGTCACCTCCAAGTCGGGCGACGTCGTGCTGGCCCCGCACGTCGTGCAGTCACTGCTGACGACGTTTGCCACGGGCACGGCCTCGCCTGCGGCTGCGAATGCGGCGCGCGTCTTCACCCATGAGCTCGAGCACACGATCAGTCCCGACCCGACGCTCGCGTCGGTCACCAACCTTCGCTGGCTCGAGGAGGGCGGCAGCGAGCTGCTGGCGCACACGCGCCTGGCCACGAGCCTGCGCGAGCTGGGCCTGCCGGCGATGAAGCCGACCGGGATCGCGTACTCCGACAGCGTCCTGGCCGTTGCCCACCTCGCGTCATTGACGACGCCGGGCTCGAGCATGCGCGAGCTGCTCCAGGGCCGAGCGCTGACGGACGTGCCTGCCGAGCTCGCGACGCGCATCGCCGCGCGTCACCAGCTCGGCGCTGCGGAGCGCACGCTCCTGACCCAGCAGTTCGACGCCTTCGACGGCAGCAAGGCATCAGCCGAAGTGATCGCTGCGTTCGTCGCAGAGCGTGCAGCCGTCGCTCGGGGCGCAGCGGCTGTCACACCCAGCTGACGTTCCAGCTCGTCAGTCGACCAGCGTCGGCAGGACCGTGCGGATCGCCGTGATGGCGATGCGCGTCTCGTCAGGCGTTCCGACCGAGATGCGGAAGGCGTTCGGCATGCCGAAGCCATCGAGCGGACGCACGATCACGCCGACCTGCTGCAGCGCATCCGCAACAGCGCGGCCCGTCAGGCCACCATCGAGCGGCACGCAGACGAAGTTCGCAGCGCCGGGGATCGGCGTCAGGCCGACGTCGCGCAGCGCTGCCTCGAGCTCGGTGCGACCGGCCTCGTTGGCCGTCACGCGCTCCTCGAGCAGCTCGCGCTGCGTCAGGCTCGCCAGCGCCGCCTCGTTGGCGAGGGCGTTCATCTCGAATGGTCCGCGCACGACGTCGACCGCGCGCACGACCGCGGCCGGGCCGACGCCCCAACCGATGCGCAGGCCGGCGAGACCGTAGATCTTCGACATCGTGCGGAGCACGAGCACGTTGTCACGGCCGGCGCCGAGGATCAGCTCAGCGATCGAATCGGCGTAGTCGTCGGCGGTGACGTACTCGTGGTAGGCCTCGTCGACGACGAGCAGCACGTGGTCGGGGAGCGCCTCGGCGAACGCGAGCAGTCGCTGGCGGTCGACGTAGGTGCCCGTCGGGTTGTTCGGGTTGCAGACGTAGACGAACTTCGTGCGCTCGGTCACGGCCTCGAGCATGGCGTCGAGGTCGTAGCGGTAGTCGGCATCGAGGGGGACTGCGATCGGCACGGCGCCGACCTTGCGCACGCTGATCGGGTACGTGATGAAGCTCGGCCAGCCGAAGATGACCTCGTCGCCGTGCTCGAGCAGCGACAGCGAGAGGTTGATGAGGATGGAGTCGGCGCCGTTGCCCAGCACGACTTGGTCGACGCTCGCGCCGGTCAGCTCGGCGATGCGCGCACGCAGCTCGTGGAAGGCGCCATCCGGGTAGCGGTTGAGCCCGTCGACCGCATGTCGGATCGCATCGGCGGCAGCCGGCAACGGACCCCACGGGCCCTCGTTGGAGCCAAGCTTGACGATGCGCGTGTCCTCGCCGATCACGCGGCGCAGCGCCTCGACCGAGAGGCCCGGCTCATAGGGGCGCAGGTCGCGCAGCTCAGGCTTGGGTGCGAATCGTTCGGTGTCACTGGTCATGCTGGGCGCACGCTTCCGTCGGCAAAGGCCAGGTACGCACCGCCGCCGCG
This sequence comes from Thermoleophilia bacterium, assembly GCA_025964435.1. Lineage (GTDB taxonomy): Bacteria > Actinomycetota > Thermoleophilia > Gaiellales > SKUG01 > JAGQUL01. Next base: position 28,935 of record JAOPYV010000070.1, read on the forward strand.
ACGATGGTCGCCGGCCGCGGCGAATCCGCCTTGGGGGTCGACGGCCACCAGGTTGGAGCCGCCGAAGAACATGTTCGTGCCGGGCCAGCGATTGAGCTGGTGGCCGCGGCGCTCGAGCTCGGCAAGCGCGGCTTCGTCGTAGCCGGGCTCGACCTGGACGAGGCCACCCTCGGCGTGCAGGCGCGGTGCTTGCACGGCAGCGTCGAGCCGCTGCTGGAGGCTGCCACCGGTGCCCGCACGGCCGGATTCCAGGACGCGCAGCAACGGCTGGAGGATCGCGCCGCGCAGGCGGTTGGAGCCGGCGCTGCCGATCGACATCACGGGGCGCCCGTCAGCCAGCAGGAGGCTCGGCGCCATCATGCTCGTCAGTCGCTCACCGGGTCGCAGGACGTGCTCGACGGGGAGCAGGTCCTCCTCGCCCATCATGTTGTTGAGGTGGATACCGGTGCGCCCGGCGAACTCGCCCGAGCCGCAGCCCGTGGTGGTCGTCATGGCGACTGCGGCGCCGTCCTTGTCGATCACGCTGAGGTGGGTCGTGGAGCCGAGCTTGGAGGACCGGCCCTGCGCAACGTCGAGCGCCGCGCCGAAGAGCTCGTCGCCGCGCGCGTAGGTCGCGTCCGACAGGAGCCACTCGATGAGCTTGCCGCTGTAGAGGAAGCTGTCGAACTCCTTGCCGCGAATCCCGTTGGAGGCGAGCATCGCGGCGACCAGTCGAGCTGCATCCTCCGGCGTGTCGACGTTGATGGCGGGGCCGTCGATACCGCCGTTCGAGCGCTCGAGCACGCGCAGCGCGAAGGCGATGAGCGCGCCACCGGAGGACGGTGGTGGTGGCGTCAGGAAGTCGAAGCCGCGCCACGAGCCGCGCACCGGCGCGTACTCGGCGACCTGGTAGTGCTCGAGGTCGGCCATCGTCAGGTAGCCGCCCTGGGCATCGCTCCAGGCAACCATCTCGCGTGCGAGCTCACCGCGATAGAACACGGCGTCGCCTTCGGCGGCAATCAGCTCGAGGCTGTTGGCGAGATCCGGCTGTGCGAAGTGGTCACCGGCGACGAGCATCGGGCCGGCTGGTGCGAAGACCTGGCGGCCCGCAGCCGTGCGGGTCAGGATCGGTGTCAGCAGGTGGTGGCAGTAGGCCTGCCGCGGCGGCATCGTCAGCCCTTCGCGTGCGAGCCGAATGCCCGGCTCCAGCACCCGCTCGAGCGGCAGCGAACCGAACCGGCCGTGGATGTGCAGCACACCCTTCACGAACCCGGGGACGGACACCGACTTGGGACCGACGTGGAAGGTCTGCGTGGTCGCGCCGAACAGCACGTCGACCGGTACTGGGCCGCCCGCCATCTCGGCGGTTCCGTCGATGCCGGGCACCGAGGCGAAGAAGTCGAAGCTGTGGTCGCCGCCACCGGGGATGTGCACGGTGGCGAATCCAGCGCCGCCGAGTCCCGTGAGCGTCGGCTCACAGGTACAGGCCGCGAACGCAGCAGCAACCGCAGCGTCGACCGCGTTGCCACCCTCCGCGAGGATCTCTGCCCCCGCACGCGCACTGGCCTCATGACCCGTCGCGACTGCTCCCACCTGTTCCATGGAGGGAATCTACCGCAGCACGCGCGCCCGCGAGGTCCGCTGCTCAGTCGCCGCCGCCGCCACCATCGCCGCCACCCGAATCGCCTCCGCCGGAATCGCCCCCGGAATCGCCACCGGAATCCGGGCTGGCACCGGTCGAATCGGTGGCCGACCAGTCACTCGACTCGTCGACGAGGTCCGGCTGGTTGCGCTCGTCGCGACCGTGCCAGTTCGTGCCGATCGGGCCGGAGTCGCTGGTGCCTGGGGTGGCGCCGGCATCGGAGTTCGCCGCGTTCTCACGCTTGCGCCGCTCGCGGGGCGACGGCATGCGCCGCTTCGCGCCATTCAGCAGGACGGCGACGAGGACGAGCGCAGCGAAGATGGCAGCGAAGGCGAGCATGCAACGTTTCTACCCGCTCACGAGGGAGTGCCGTCGTCGTACCAACTTGAGTGCCGGTTCACGTCGAGCACCTCGGCCTCGGCGCGCTCGCGCTCACGACGCTGGTCGTAGGCACGCCAGAAGCGATAGCCGATGTACCCGCCGATGCCCAGGAGCGCGAGCTCCAGCACCGTCACGCCGTCGTGCATGACCACTGCATGCATCAGCGCAGGAAGTCAGGCAGGTCGAGGTCGTCGCCGCCGCTCGCGGCAGGCTCCTCGCTCGGCTTGCGAACCATCCCGCCGAAGCGGCTGGTCTGCGCAGGCGCCGAGGCCTGCTGCTTGCCAGCTCCACCGAAGCCGGTGGCCACCACCGTCACCCAGACCTGGCCGGTCAGGCGACTGTCGATCGTTGCACCGAAGATGATGTTGGCGTCGGGCGCCGCGTTCTCCTGGATGATGCGCGCAGCTTCCGTCACCTCATGCAGTGTCAGGTCGTCGCCGCCGGAGATCGACAGCAGGATGCCACCGGCACCGGCAGGTGACTGCTCGATGAGCGGTGAGCCGATCGCCGACAGCGCGGCATCCTTGGCGCGGGTCTCGCCCGAGCCGAAGCCGATGCCCATGAGCGCATTGCCCGAGTTCGCCATGATCGTCCGCACGTCGGCGAAGTCGACGTTGATCAGGCCCGGCATCGTGATGAGGTCCGTGATGCCCTGCACGCCCTGGCGCAGCACGTCATCTGCAACGCGGAACGCTTCGAGCATGCTGACATCGCGGTGCAGCACCTCGAGCAGGCGGTTGTTCGGAATGACGATGACGGTGTCGGCGTACTTGCGCAGCTCCTCCAGGCCGGAGCTCGCGCTGCGCTGACGACCGGAGCCCTCGAACGAGAACGGCGTGGTGACGATCGCAACCGTCAGCGCTCCCAGCTCGCGGGCCGCACGGCAGACGACGGGCGCCGCACCGGTACCGGTACCACCACCCTCGCCGCAGGTGACGAAGACCATGTCCGAGCCCTTGAGCACGTGCCGCAGGTGGTCGTAGCTCGCCTCTGCTGCGGCCTTGCCGACCTCCGGCTCGGCACCGGAGCCGAGGCCACCGGTCAGCTCGTTGCCGATGTGCAGGCGCACGGGCGCATTCGAGATCTCGAGCTGCTGCAGGTCGGTGTTGATCGCGACGAACTCCACGCCGCGCACGTCGCTGTCCATCATCCGCTCGAGCGCGTTGATGCCGGCACCACCCACACCGACCACACGGATCACCGCGAGGTAGGTGGAGGCGTCGGCGACCATCTGCGTCACGGCGCTGCCGCTGGCGGCGCTGCCGACGTTCTGCGGCGGTGCCTTCTCGACCGGTTCTGCCGGCGGAGCGCTGGCCGCTGCGGACGGCGATGCTGCTGCATCGGTCGCGGGCTCGGCGGGCGGCGGCGTGATGATCGGCCCCGCCTGGGGCTTCTCCGTCGCCGCGCTGCCGCGATTGTCTGTCGCAGCGAAGAGCTGCGCGAGGGGACTATCGTTGAGGCTAGACCGCTTGTTCGACACGTGCCACGACCTCCTGGGCGAGCTCGCGATACTGCGCAGCTGCCGTTCCGTTGCTTTCGTACGTCAGCACCGAGGAACCCTGGACGGGCGCCTCCGCGAGACGGATGGTCTTCTTGATCCGCACCTTCATCACTCGGTCACCATAGTTCTGCAGGAGCAACTCCGTCGCCTCACGGCTGTGGATGGTGCGTCCGTCATACATGGTGATGAGCACTCCGCCGATGCGAACCTTCGGGTTCAGGTGCTCGCGGATGACCTGCAGCGTGTTGTCGAGCTGCACGAGACCACGGAGCGAGAGGTACTCGGCCTGGACCGGAACGATGACCTCGTCGGACGCCGTGAAGGCGTTGACGGTGAGCAGTCCGAGGCTGGGCGGCGTGTCGATCAGGATGTAGTCGTAATCCTTCTTGACTGGTGCCAGTGCCTTCTCGAGCATGCGCTCGCGGCCGATCATGCTGCTGAGCGCGAGCTCGGCGCCGGCAAGGTCGATGCTCGCCACCGCGATGTCGCACTCGGGAGTCTTATGGATGTTGTGCTCGATCGCAAGACGATGCACGAGTACGTCGAAGATGGACTTGGGCAGGTTCTCGACGTCGATGCCGAAGCTCATCGTGAGGTTCGACTGTGGATCGAGGTCCACCACCAGCACGCGATTGCCGAGCTCCGTCAATGCCGCGCCCAGGTTCATGGTCGTCGTCGTCTTGGCGACGCCGCCCTTCTGGTTCGACAGGCAGATCACGCGGCACTCAGGCTCGCGCTCGGGTCGGTTCGTCACGAAGCGTGGACCGAATGGGTCCTGCTGCTGCGGAATGAACGCATGTGTGTGTGGACTGGTGTTCATGGTCTCGTGTTCCCCTTGCCCCACCGCTCTCGCGGCCGTCGCATTGCCGTAGCCCAGACACCGTGCGCACCGGTCCGAACTACCGCTTCACCATTCCATCGGCTCCACGAGACGATCGGTTGCAGGCAGTTTCACGCTCCAGGCCAGCGTGGCCGCCGGAATGGCTCGGCTGGCCGCCCACGCGGGCGAAGCACGCGTCGTCGCGGAATCGTCCGGCGCCAAGCGGCCACCGTGCCCCGGGGCACTCCGGCAACGTGGGATAGGCTGCGTCTACCATGGCAACCCGGCCCCACTTCGACCCAGAGCAGCTCCCCCTCGGCCTCCAGCCGCGCACGATCTTCGTGACCGGCAAGGGTGGCGTCGGCAAGTCGACGGTCGCAGCTGCCCTGGCGCTCTCGTGGCGCGATGCGGGGGCGCGGACGCTGCTCGTCGAGCTCGATGGCCAGGCCAGCGCGGCGTCGCTGCTCTCGCCGCGCACGATCGGCTACGAGCCGACCCCGCTGGGCGAGCACCTCGCCGCGATGCGCATCACGATGCTCGACGCGCTCAAGGAGTACGCGCGGCTGCGGCTCAAGGTGAAGGCGCTCGCCGACCGGCTCGTCTCGAATCCCGTGATCGACCAGTTCACGCAGGCGGCCCCGGGATTCCGCGACCTGCTCATCCTCGGCAAGCTCTGGTCCCTCTCCGCCGCGACCGACAATCGCGGGCGCCACGTGTGGGACGCGATCGTCGTCGATTCGCCGGCGACCGGCCACGGCGTCGGCCTGCTCAACATGGCGGGCGTCGTCGCCAAGATGTTCCCGGTCGGCCCGATCGCCACGGAGGCGAAGCGCGTCGATGCCTTCACGCGCGACCCCAAGCGAACGGGCGTCGTGCTCGTGTCGCTGCCGGAGGAGCTGCCCGTCACCGAGACGCTCGAGCTGCGCGACCAGCTGATCGAGCAGGGCGTCACCGTCGCCGCGACCGTGCTGAACGGGCTGCTCGTCGACCGCTTCACCGATGCTGAAGCTGCCCAGGCGAGCGCGCTCGAGGCGCAGCTGCCGGCGGATGCGTCGCCGGCAGTCCGGCATGCGCTGGAGACCGTCAGCTGGGAGCACGGCCGCTGCGTCGACCAGGCCGCCGAGCGTGTGCGGCTCGACGCAGGCCTCGATGAGCCGGCGTGCGTGCTGCCCTACATGTTCGCGCCGCAGCTCGAGCGCGACCACCTCACCGCACTGTCACAGTGGCTGTCGCCCGCCGGGCAAGAGGTGCTCATGCGCCAGCTCGCGGGCGCGAGCGACGGGCCCTCCGCTGCAGCTGCCGTCCATGCCGCCGCAGGAGAGACCTCGTGACTGCGCACCACGCCTCCCCCACCGAGCTGAGCGGCCGACTCGACCGCCTCGGCGTGCTGCTCGTCTGCGGCTCGGGTGGCGTCGGCAAGACGAGCGTGGCGGCAGCGATCGCGCTCGATGAGGCGATGCGCGGTCGCCGCGTCTGCGTGATCACGATCGATCCCGCCAAGCGGCTCGCGCAGGCGATGGGCCTCACGAGGCTCGAGGACCGCGAGCGCAAGGTGAAGCTGCCCCAGGGCGGCACCGCAGGCGGCTCGCTCCACGCGCTCATGCTGGATCCCAAGACGGCCTTCGACCGCATGGTCACCGAAACCGCGTCGACAGATGAGGAGCGCGACCGGATCCTCGGCAACCGCGTCTACCAGCAGGTCTCGGGCTCCAGCTCCGGCACGCAGGAGTACATGGCGCTCGAGCGCCTGTACGAGCTGGACCGTGGCGGCAAGTACGACCTGATCGTCGTCGATACGCCGCCCGCCGCACACGCCAAGGACATGCTCGAGAGCCCGCATCGCATGCTGCGCTTCCTCGAGGGCAAGTCGCTGCGCTGGTTCCTCAAGCCGGGCGCGAAGGCAGGCAAGCTCGGGCTCAAGGCGCTCGGCGGCTCCAACGGACCCGTCGTCGGCCTGCTCCAGAAGATCACCGGCGCCGAGATGCTGCGCGACACGACCGAGTTCCTCGAATCGATGGAGGGCATCTACGGCTCGGTCAGCGATCGCATCCGCGTCGTCGACCGCATGTTCGGCAGCCCCAACACGGGGTTCCTCGCGGTGACGAGCCCGGAGCGCGAGAGCGTCGACCAGGCCGTCGCCTTCTGGGAGCTGCTCGAGGAGCGCCGCTACTGCTTCGTCGGTACCGTCGTCAATCGCGTCGAGCCGCCGGCCCCCGGCACCTACGCGAGCGATGCCGAGCTCGATGCGCTCGAGGGCATCGACGAGTCGCTGGCCGCCCGCATCGCGGCGGCGCAGGTCGACCACTCCGCACTTGCCAGCCGCGATCGGTCACGACTCGATGAGCTCGCGCGCGAGACCGGCGATGCGCTGACGATCTCGATCCCGCGGCTCGCCCGCATGGTCAACGACCTCGACGGCCTCCGGGCGCTCGCGCCCTACCTCCACGGCTGAGCCGCCGACCCCGGGTTCACGCGACGACGAGCGCGGCCAGCGTATCGCGCACGAGCTGCACGCCCTCGGGCACCTCGCCGCGTCGCGTCACCACGTAGACCGGCTGGCGATGCGCCGTCGTGCCGGAAGGGCCATCGAGCCGGCGCAGCCGGTACGACTCCTCGACGTGACGATCGGCGAGCTGCACGAAGAAGTCGGCGAGGTAGGCCACGGCCAGCCCCTCGCGACACAGCTCGAGCGCCGTGTGCGTGTGCGTCACGCGGTAGCGAACCCGGCGCACGATCGACTCGTCCGGCCAGCCGTCGACCCCCTGCGGACGCGGCGACGCCGAGACGATCGCCCGCGCCGGAGCCGCGTAGGGCCACTCCTCGAAGGGCACGCCTGCGAATCGATCCGTGCCCCACGTCGACAGGGCCACCGCGCCGACCTCCATCACGTCGAGCGCCGGGTCGACGACCGGCACGTAGGTGATGCCGAGGTCGACGCTCCCGGCGAGCACCGCGTCGATCGTCTGCTCGGGGCCGAGGTAGCGATGCTCGAATGCGACCCCACCATGCTGCGCCGAGAGGCGCGCCGCGAATGCCGTGCCGAAGGTCTCGTGGGAGGCGAAACGGAGCGTCGACGTCCCGGTGCGGCCCGTGGCCAGGTCATGGGGAATCTCGCTCAGCTCCGCAACGAGCGGTGCGACCCGGCGCGCAAGCTCGCGCCCCGCCGCCGTGACCGCCATGGTCCGTCCGGTGCGCGCGAACAGCGGCACGCCGACCTCGACTTCCAGCTGGCGCATCGCCTTCGAGAGTGCCGGCTGCGACACGTGCAGCACGCGCGCGGCACGACCGAACCCACCGGAGCTGCAGATGGCGAGGAAGTAGCGGAGTCGGGTGGTGTTCATCCTCCAATGATAACCGCAGGTAATGTGGTCCTGTCGCAATGAGCCTTGGACGTTATGCGTCACGGTCCGTATCGTGCTCGTACCATCACCCCGAGGAGCTCCCCCGATGCAGGTCACCGCACCATCGCCCGCCACGTCCGCCCAGCCCGATGCACGCCCGCTCAGCGGCGTCAGCGCGCGCATCACATGGCAGGACACGATCGTTCCCCGCCTCACCGGTGTCGTCGAGCTGCGTGCCCGCCTCGATGGGAGCAAGGCCCGGCGCTACGATTCCGTCGACGCTGCCATCCGCGCCGCGAAGTCGGCAACCAAGCTGCTCGGCCAGCCAGTCGCTGTCGTCCATGACCTGATCCACGAGCCCAGCGTGCCGGGCTTGCCGATCCACAACTTCTGGCGCGTCGCCGTCGTCGATGTCCTGGCCGGCGCCGACCAGCTCTGGCAGGTCGGCAGCCACCGAGCGACATTCACGCGGCTCGAGGCGAATGACGTGGACCAGCTGACGGTCTACGTCCCCCAGCTCACCTCGATCGTCGCGGTCGCCGCGGGCGCCACGCTGCTCGACCGACGCGCCGGCTCGTGGATCGCCACCACGACGCGCGAGGACCTCTGACCCGGATCAGGCGCTGGGCTCGGCGCCCATGGTCGCGATGCCGAGCTGACGACGCTCGCGCTCGCCGATCACGATCGCGTCCGCGTACGCCGCAAGGCTCGTGACCGGCAGCTCACCGATCAGGCCGGCAGCGATGGTGGCACGAAGCGCGGCGGCAAGCGTGCGCGTGACCTGCACCGATTCGGGGCCGGGCGGATCGCCGGCCTGGATCAGCTTGGCTGCGAGGTGCATCGCGTCGACGTAGGCGCGCCGGTCCGGCAAATCGGTGCCGAGCACGACCGCGATGCGCAGCGCGGCACTGCCGACCTCACGCTCGCGGGCGTAGATCTCGATGAGCATGTCGAACAGCGCACGCAGCGCCGCCATGCCGTGTGCCGTGGCAGCGAACTGGTAGCGCTCGACGGCTCGCGCCAGCGTGCCATCGGGATCGCTGGAGAGGCGTCGCAGCGCGGTCGGCAGGTGCTTGGCGACGGTGCCGTCGACCTTGCTCGGCAGGTGACCACAGCGACGGGCGGCGACGGCAGGCACGGGGCGCGGCGCGAGGGTGCGCCAGTCGAAGCGCTCGAGCACGAGCGGTCCCGCGGCGACGGAGCCGCCCGCGAGGGCGCGAATCGCACTGGTCACGTCGACGATCGCGCGCAGCGGATCGATCGCGGTCTCGTCGTCGTCCGGGCCGACCTGTCGCTCGAACTGCAGCATCGCGGTGGGCAGCCCGTCCTTGCTGCCATCGCCCCAGTCCAGCTGGGCGGCCTCGGGCCACTCCATCCGGAAGCCCTCGGGATCGACCGCACGCAGCGTGACGCCGGGCGCGAGCTCAAGGTCGCCGTACATGAGGCGCAGGCCCCACATCGGCGTCATCGCCACGTAGCGACGCGCGTCCGAGTACAGGACCTTCTCGAAGCGCAGGTAGTGCTCGAGCAGCGCCGCCTCGTCGAGCTCGAAGTCCGGCGAGACCTCCGACATGCTGACGAGCATCGGCACGAGCAGCTCGGCCTTCGCGGCGATCTGCAGGTCGGCGACCTGGTCGGCGCGCCCAGCGCGCAGGAACGTGCTGCACGCGGGATCACTCGTGACGGTCCAGACGGCGTCGTCGGCCGCCTCGAGCTCCCAGATGCGGTCGATGCGCTCGCTGACGAAGCGCTCGGTCATCGGGCGGTACTCGTAGAAGGGTCGCTCGTCCCGCAGCTTGCGGTGCTCGGCGACGCTGAAGGAGATGTCGGCGCCGGCTTCACGATCGGTCGCGAGCAGCGCGAACGCCTCGATGACGAAGCGCCTCAGCGCCGAGTACAGGCCCGCATTGCGGATGGGAAGCTGCAGTTGGGTATCCACGCTTGCGTGGTTCGACGCATGTCTGGTGTCTCCTGTATCGATGACCATCCGCAATCGCATATTCGACATGCTGCCAGCGCTGCTGGTGTTCGCATTCGTGTCCGCATTCACCACCTACGTCACGGTTGCCTACGTGCTGCAGGACCCGCTCTGGCTGACCACGGTCTCCACGCACCAGCGCGAGCACGCCGAGCGACGCGGGCAGGTATCGAATCAGGCGACGCTGGCGACGGACCGTGAGCGCGCCCCGACCAAGGCGTCGGCCGCAGCCATCGCGCGCACCGCGTCGATCCGCCCGGCGCCGTAGGTCGAATCGCGTCCGGCCGGGCCGAGGTCGGCTCCCGAGCGCTCGAGCACGAGGCGCACCTGCGCCGGTGTCAGCGTCGGGTACTTGCCGAGCACGAGCGCCGCGATGCCGGCGGCCACTGGCGCCGCCATGCTCGTGCCGCTCTTCGTGCCCAGGGCATTGCCGGGGGTCGAGGAGAAGACGGCGACGCCCGGAGCTGCGATGTCCGGCTTGCTGATGCCGAGCCCCGGGAGATCCTGCCGACCGGGCCCACGCGAGGAGAAGTCTGCCGCGCTGCCCGCACCATCGGTCGCGGCGACCGTGATGTTCGAGGGGAAGGAGCCGAGGTCGCCGATCGTCCGGGCGCCCGGCCCTGCATTTCCCGCAGCCACGATCGAGACGATGCCGGCGCGGCGCATCGCGTCGAACGCGAGCTGGTACGGACGCGGATCCTCGTCGGTGAAGCTCCATGAGCTGTTGACGATGTCCGGCGCCTTGGTCGGATCCGCGTTGCGGCCCTGGGCATCGGTCGGCGCGAGCATCCAGTTGACCGCCGCGAGCGTCTGCTCCGTGGTGGCACTCATCTTCGAGGACATCATGCGTGCGGCGATCCACTTCGCGCCGGGCGCGACGCCCGTCGTCAACGGGACGCTCGCGCCCTGGTCGAGCATGGTGCCGCGACCGACGACGATGCCCGTGACATGGGTGCCGTGCGAGTGGTCGTCGACGGGGCGTGCCGCAAGGCCGAACGCGTCGTACCAGTTGTAGTCCTGGACCGGGCTTCCGCCGGCGCGCGCGCCGCGGTAGGAGCTGGCGAGGAAGGAGTGGGTGCCGTCGACGCCGGTGTCGAGGATGCCCACGACCACACCGGCGCCGGTGTGGTTCGTGCGCCAGACGTCCTCGGCACGGACGGCGCCGACGCTCCTGGTCGCCACGCGCGGTACGACCGCAGGTGGGGCGAAAGCTGATGTCGGCGCGGCAAGGGCGGCTCCGGCAACGGCATCGACTGCGCCAGCGAGCGTGAACTCGCGGCTGCGCACGAACTTACCGGTATGCGCGACCTGGTTGATCGCGTCCCACCCTGCTGCTGCCTGCGATTCGGGCACGTCGATCGCGATCATGCCTGTCGCTGCATAGGTGCGATAGCCGGTGATCAGACCGCGCTCGCGCAGCGCCTCGAGCTGCGGCGCGGCATCCGCCATCGCTGAACCGGTGACGGATGCGGAGGCGGCGTAGGCAGCGGCCTTGCGCGCCGCACCGGCCGGCAGCGATTCAATCGCGACGGCGGACGTCGGCGCCGAGTTCGTGAAGCTTCCGACGTAGGTGCGGACGCCCTCGCTCGCGCCCGCGAATCCCGTTGCCACCAGCTGCATCCCACCCATGACCAGACCTCCCTGTCCGTCGTTGGAAGACTGTACCAATGGCGCGGAAGGCCTTGCGGCAGTCGGCGCGAGCCGTCAGCGCGTCAGAACGGGATCGGCTCCGTGTGGCGCAGCTCCTCGAGCAGGTTGCGCGCGATGACGAGGCGCTGCACCTGGTTGGTGCCCTCGTAGATCTGGGAGATCTACGCGTCGCGCATCATGCGCTCGACCGGATACTCCTGGATGTAGCCGTAGCCGCCGAGCAGCTGCACCGCGTCGGTCGTGATCGCCATGGCGGCATCGGTGCATGCGAGCTTGGCCATCGCCGAGTACTTGGTCAGCGTCTCGCGCGAGACGCCACCGGCGTCGATCATCCACGCGGCACGGTAGAGCAGCTCACGCGCGGCGACGGTGCGGGTCTCCATGTCGGCGAGCATCCACTGCAGGCCCTGCTGGTAGGCGATCGGCTTGCCGAACTGCTCGCGCTCGAGCAGGTACTTGCCGGAGTACTCGATCGCGCCGCCCGCGATGCCGAGGCCCTGCGCGGCAACGCCCGGTCGCGAGTGGTCGAGCACCTTCATCGCGAGCGTGAAGCCGGTGCCGGGCTCGCCGAGGATGTTCTCGGCGGGGATCCGGCAGTCGTCGAAGAACAGCTCACCCGTCGTCGAGCCCTTGATGCCCATCTTCTTCTCGAACTTGCCGATCGAGAAGCCGGGCGCATCGGCCGGGACGATGAAGGCGGAGATGCCGGCGTGTCCGGCCTCGAGGTCGGTCTTGGCGAAGATCGTGTAGACGTCGGCGACGCCGGCGTTCGTGATGAAACGCTTGCCGCCGTTGAGCACCCACTCGCCATCCTTGAGGACGGCCGTGGTGCGCATGCCGGCGCTGTCGCTGCCGGATTCGGGCTCGGTCAGGCCGTAGGCCGCGAGCGATTCGCCGCTCGCGAGGCGCGGCAGCCAGTGCGACTTCTGCTCGTCGGTCGCGGCGAACTTGATCGGCAGCGAGCCGAGCTCCTGGACCGCGAGCAGCAGCGCGCTCGTCGCGCAGACCTTGGCGATCTCCTCGATCGCGATGATCAACGCGAGCGTGCCGGTGCCGGTGCCGCCGTGCTCCTCGTCGTAGGGCAGGCCGAACAGGCCCTGCTCCATGAAGATCCGCCGGATGTCGTCGGGGAACTCGCCCGCCTCGTCGATGTCGTGTGCGCGCGGCGCGACGAACTTGCGCGCGACGCCACGAGCATGCTCGCGAATCTCGAGGTGCGTCTCGGTGAGTCCGAACGCATTGGTGGTGGCTTCGGCGGTGGTCATCGGGCGGCTACTCTCTGCTCGTGGACGCGGCTCAGCGCATCATACGGCGCAGCTCGCCCGACGAGGGAGTTCCGCCGCGGTTCAGGGCTGGATGCCGACCGATGCCCACGCGTCGCGCACCGCAGCGGACGTCTGCTCGCCCGGATAGAGCGCCGCTGCGGATGCGATCGTCGCGCGCGCCGCGTCCGAGAATCCGGACGTCGACGTGAGCCGATGCTCGAGTGCGTCGTACCAGATCTTCGCGACCTGCTCGGTGCCGAGCACCTGCGCCGCCTCGAAGGCCGCCTTGTTCGGGATGCCGACGTTGACGTGGACCCCGCCGTTGTCCTCCACCATCGTGACGTAGTCGCGCATGTGGGCCGGCTGTGCGCCGGCCGCGCCCGCTGCGTCCGCGGGATTGCGCAGCGAGTTGATGAACGGTGCGGTGGTCGTGGCATCCTCGCCGCCGACCCAGTCCGCGCGCCGCGCACCCTCGACCGTGCCGAAGCCGGCGCGATCCTCGTGCCACTGCTCGATCGCCTCACCGAACACGTCGCCGTAGCTCTCCGACAGCGCACCCGACTCGTTCTCGTACGTGAGCGAGACCGTGGCTTCGTCGACGCCGTGCATCAGCTCATGGCCGATCACGTCGAGTGATTCCGTCGCGGACTTGAAGCCCGGCTCGGGGGCGCCGAGCAGCATCTGGCCACCACCGAAGGCCGCCCACGTGTGCGTGACCCCCACGAGTGCGTCGACCACGCCGCCCTTGCCGTCGATCGAGTTCCGGCCGAGCACCTCACGCAGGAAATCGACCGCGATGCCGACCTTCTCGTGGGCGCCATCGACCACGAGGTCACCGGTGGCCGGCGCATCGCCGCTGCGGACGAGCTCGACGTCGTATCCGTCCTTGGTCTCGGAGGTCACGCGGTAGGTGTTCACCTTCGCGTTCGCGACCGGCGGCACCGCTGCCGATCCGAAGGTCGGCTGGACGGTGATCTTGACGGGATTGAGCTTCATGGCGCAGGCCTCCAAGGCGCGGAAGCGGAAAGCCTGTCACGCAGCCCGGACGGCTTCGTCAGCTGCGCGGGACGATGTACTCGCGCTCTTCGGCCAGCCGGCCACCCTCGATGCGCATGATCGTGACCATCGAGAAGTGGAGCGGCTCACCAGTGGCGTAGACGCCTTCGGCAGTCGCTTCGACCATGGCGGTGTCGCCCTGGACGATCACGGTGTGCGGGCGGTAGTCGAGCCGCGAGGTGCTCTCCACGAAGCGCTGCCATTCGGCGACGTAGCCCTGCGCGCCATCGACGCGATCGTTCGTTCCCGGTCGCCAGTAGACGATATCGGGCGAAACGCAGGCGTTGAGGCTCGTCCAGTCACGGGCTGCGATCGAGTTGATCACTTGGCCCACGACGTGGCGCGTCACGAGTTCTGCAGAGGAGACGTCTGGATCCATGGTCATGGTCGGCACCGGGGAATGCTACCGCTCCGGGGTACGGTCACGCGGCAGGCGACGGACCTACCAGCTCATGTCGATGACGTCGCGCGGCAGCGCGGGCAGCGCCATGACGCCGTTTTCGACGACGACGAAGCTGTCCTCGATCCCCACTGCGGCCCGACCGGGATAGACGAGCTTGGGCTCGAGCGCGAAGACCATGCCTGCCTCCAGCGGCGTGTCGAAGCCATGGGTGAGGAAGGGATACTCATCCACTTCCATGCCGATGCCGTGCCCGACGAAGCGCGCCTGGTCGGGCGCCACACCCATGAAGCGGTCGGCGTGGCCTGCGTCGGCGGCGAGGTCGAGGGCGAGCTGGTAGAGCGCACTCGGGGCGACGCCTGGCTTGGCGTGGGCGGCAACCTGCTCCAACACGCCGACGCACCACTCCTGCGCAGCGAGCAGGTCCTCGTCGATCGCGCCGATGCCACCGACGGCGACGACACGCGTGCAGTCGGACAGGTAGCCGTTGGCGGCACCCATCAGGTCGAGCACGAGCAGGTCACCGGCGACGAGCTCGCGGGTGGAGGCGCCGCGACCGACGGATGGATAGAGGCCGCTGCCGCCGAGCGGCGCGTCGAGCGGTCCGGGCAGCGCGGCATTCGCCCCGGCGACGACCGTGCCGAAGCCGCCCTCGCCACCGAAGCGACGCATGCGCACGATTCCCTGGTGCCCGTCGGCGCGCATGCAGCCCTCGGCGAGCCGCAGCCCGTCGAGCTCGGTGTGGCCGGGAACGACCTGGCGCGCCACGGTCACCATCGCATCGCGCACCTGCTCGGCCGCGACGCGCATGTTGTCGAGCTCCCACGCGCTCTTGATCGCGCGTACGCTGCGGATGTGCGGCGTCAGCGCGACGAGCTCGGCGCTCGGCACCGCGGCTGCCAGCTTCAGGAACTGCGCTGCTGGCAGGACATCGAGCGCGACGGCGATGCGGCCGCGCGACGCGCCGACCTGCTCGAGCTCTGCGGCGAGCTCGCGGGTCGACACCGCCCGTCGCACGTCCCAGCACGTCTCGACTGCGACGCGCTCGGCGGCGCGACGTGCCAACACGCGCGGCTCGCCCGTCGCAGGAACGACCACGACGCCATCGACCAACCCGCCCGTCATGTACAGGATGTCAGCGTTGCCATGCAGCACTGCGGCATCGATGTCAGCCGCGACCAGGCACGCCTGCAGCGCCGCAGCGCGGGCACGTAACTCCCCGTGCGGGACGAACCAATGGCGCGAAGCGAACTGCTCCGCATCAACCTGCTGCTCGGGCGAGATGCTCATGCAGGAACGTTGTCACAGATTCCGCCGATCCGCGTAGTATCAACGCATGCTGCTCGCCAACGCCAACGTGCTGACGCTCGATGCCGCGCGACCCCACGCCGATGCGCTCGCCATCCGCGATGGCTGGCTGATCGAGCCGCACGACGTGATGAGCCCCGAGCGCATCGACCTTGCCGGCCTCACGATCGTGCCGGGGTTCGTCGATACGCACACGCACTTTCGCGGATGGGCCGTCGCGCGACACCGCGTCGACCTCCACGCCGCTGGATCACTCACGGAGCTCTTCGATGCGGTGCGCCACGGCTCGGGCGACTGGGTGCTCGGCGCCGGCTGGAACAACGAGCTCGTCGCTGACGGCACGCGCCTGGTCGACGCACTCGTCGACGCTGCCGACGGGCGCTTCGTCGCGCTCATGTCGCGCGACAGCCATGCGCTCCTGACAACCGAGGCGACGCTCGAGCAGCTCGGCCTGTCACTCGCCGAGCTCGAGGTGACCGGTGGCCTCGTCGAGCGTGACGCACATGGCCTGTTCACTGGCGTGCTGCGCGAGGAGAGCGCCTGGATCGTGCGCCGCCTCTTGCCGGAGGACGACCTCGATGATGGCGTGCTCGCAGCCGGCGTACGCGAGGCCAACCGCCGCGGCGTCACCTCGATCCACGACATGGACGGCGGCGCAGCGCTCAGCGCCTGGCGCAGCCTCGAGCAGTCCAGCGGGATCGACGCACGCGTCACGGTGCACCTGCTCGAACGCGACCTGGAGCACGCAGCTGCACTCGGTATCGGCGCCAACTTCGGCTCGAACCGGCTGCGCGTCGGCGGCCTCAAGCTGTTCGTCGATGGCACGCTCGGCTCCGGCACCGCGCTGCTCCACGTCCCGGAGCTGCCGCGCGACGGCGCAGTGCCACGCACCGGTGTGCGCATGCTCGACGGCGACGAGCTGCGCCGCCTCGCCCGCGGCGCCGCGGAGCTCGGGATGCCGCTGCTCGTGCATGCGATCGGCGATCGCGCCTTCAGCGAGGTCGTCGACGCGCTCGACGCGACCCGAGACGCGTGGGGCGGCCTGAGCATGCGACCGCGCATCGAGCACGCCCAACTCGTGCGCTTCGACGACGTCGCACGCTGCGCCGAGCTCGGCATCGACCTCGCCGTGCAGCCGTCGATGCTCGTCTCCGATCGCGACGAGGCCGAAGCGCGCTGGGGTGAGCGCACGCAGCGCGCCTACGCCTACCGCCTCCAGCTCGATGCCGGGTGCCGGCTGCTGTTCGGCTCCGATGCACCGATCGAGGACATCGCGCCGCTCGCGGCGATGCACGCGGCAACGACGCGCGACGGCGGAGCTCATGGCCTCGCCGCCGCCCGTGGTCCGTGGCATCCCGAGCAGTCGATCGACCCGATGTCGGCGCTCCTTGCCACCACCGCCTGGCCCGCCGACTCCGCCGGCCTCGGCGCGGAGCTGGGTCGACTCACCCCCGGGCGCCGCGCCGACCTCGTCGTCCTCGACCGAGATCCCCTCACCACCTCGCTCGACCAGGTATCGGTTGTCGCGACGATGGTTGCGGGCCAATGGGTGCACGGCGCCGAACAGTTCAGGTAGCGAGCAGGGAGTCGTCGTTCTTACGGACTCACGCACACGACAGATCGTGGATGCCGGGCTACACTGAGGCGAGATGGCCACCATGACCGACAACGCCGCCCCGCTGGGTGAAGACGAGCAGCCTGCCAACGCGGCAGAGCCCAAGCTCGCACCCGCACAGTGCGCCGTCGCGGCATGCGCTGACATCGTCAGCGGCAAGTGGACCCTCCTGCTGCTGCGCGACCTGGCGACGGGGCCGAAGTTCTACAGCGACCTCGAGCGGTCGCTCGCAGGCATCAGCCCACGCACGCTCTGCGATCGCCTCAAGGTACTCGGCATGCACGGCCTCGTCTCGCACACGCGCATCAAGGCACTGCCGCCCCGCTCGATCTACGAGCTCACCGAGCGCGGCTTCGAGCTCGTGCCGGTGATCGAGACGATGCGCACCGTCGGCGAGGCGCTCCTGGCGTCGCCGCTCGACGTCGTGACGGCAGCCGAGATCGCCGCCGACACGCCCTGCGGCTGAACGCAGCCGGCGCGCCACCGACACGCCCTGCGGCTGAACGCAGCCGGCGCGCCACCGACCATGCCCCTCGCTAGGCCGCGGTATGTCCCTGCCCGAGATCGGGCTGGATGCCGGGCTGCGGACGCGGCTGCTGCGGGTTGTCGAACGCCACCGCCGGTGCCATCGGCGCGGCGACAGCCGGTGCGACTCCCGGGAAGGTGACGTGCTGCATCGGCGTGCCCGGCCCACCGATCTGCGGCAGGAAGTCGCCCACGGCGCCGTGCTGCGGGTAGGCCGCCGAGGGCACGAAGCCGCCCATGGTCGGTGCGATCGGCAGCGGTGGCGGCACTGCGGTCGGCATGCCGGCATTGCGCTGCGCGGCGACCGCCGCCTCGTCCGGCTGCGCCTGCTGCGAGCCAGCAGCGACGCGGCGCACGGCCTTGTCGATGCGAATGTCGTTGGCCTCGAGCAGGAGCGCGAAGTTCTGCTTCGAGGAGGCGTGGTACATCGCCTCGTCGATGTTGATCGCCTTGTCCATCACGAGCTGCAGCAGCGACTGGTCGAAGGACTGCATGCCGTAGTAGCCACCCTC
>JAOPYV010000097.1 GCA_025964435.1 Thermoleophilia bacterium
AGCGCCTCGGCGACGATCGGCGCAGCCACGTGGTACGGCAGGTTCGAGACCATCTTGTTGGGCTCGGGATCCAGCGTCGACGTGTCGAGCTTGGTCGCGTCCTCCCAGTGGATCGTCACGTTGTCGAGGTCGGACCGCATCGCATCGATCGCCGGCTCGAGCCGGTGGTCGAGCTCGACCCCATGCACGTGTCGCGATCGCCGCGCGAGGTAGTCGGTCAGCACGCCGACGCCGACCCCGGGCTCGTAGCAGACGTCCTCGGGCGCCAGCTCCGCGAGCCGGCCGATCACGTCGAGCACGTTGTTGTCGACCAGGAAGTGCTGGCCGAGGTTCGTGTCAGGCGTCAGGCCGAAGCGACGCAGCTGGTCGAGCGTGAGCTGTGCCATCGGTCAGGCCACGACCGCGGAAGTGACGCCGGTAGGCGTCCAGTCGAAGACGCGGCGCGCGGTGGCGACGGTGCCCGTGCGCGCCTGCTCGAAGGTCAGTCCCAGCGTGTCGGCGAGCACCTGCAGCGTGTGCTGCACGTAGGCCGGCTCATTGGGCTTGCCGCGATAGGGCTTGGGCGAGAGGTACGGCGCGTCGGTCTCGACCATCAATCGGTCGAGCGGGATCCGTGCTGCCGCGTCGCGCAGCGACTGCGCGCTCGGATAGGTGAGGTTGCCGGCGAAGGAGCAGATCCAGTTCGCATGGTCGAGCACGGTGTCGACGTGTTCGGGCTGCGCCAGAGCGAAGCAGTGCAGGATGACCGTGAGGTCCGCAGCGAACTCGTCGAGCGCGCGGATCGTGTGCTCCTCCGCTGCCCTGCTGTGGATCACGAGCGGCAGGTCAAGCTCGCGCGCGAGTGCGCACTGGAGTTCGAAGGCGGGCATCTGCTGCTCGAGCGTGCCGGCGTCGTGGTACTGGTCGAAGCCGGTCTCCCCGATCGCGACGACGAGCGGATCCCGTGCCAGCTCGGCGATCTCGGGAAAGTCCGCGACATCGAACTTGGCCGCGCTGAGCGGGTGGACGCCCGCAGCGACGCGCACGTGGTCGGGGTTGGCACGGGCGATCTCGAGCGTCGCACGGATCGACTCCGCCCCACAGCCGATCGACACCATGCCCTGCACGCCGCTCGTGACGGCGCGGCCGACCCAATCGTCGCCGGGTGCCGCCGAATCGAGATGTGTGTGCGAATCAATCACCGACCCATCGTATCGCGTTCTGTCCAGCGATCCGCTTGCGCAGATGCGCTTCGCCTGCTACCTTGGGTTAACAAGGTACCCTGATGAACGAAACCACCACAGACATCGATCCCTTCAAGTCAGTGCGACGCGGGCTCCTCGAGCTCGCCGTGCTGACCACCCTGTCGCGCGGTCGGTTGTACGCCGCCGAGATCCGCGAGCGCCTCGACGGCACGCCCTTCGCCACGCAGGAGGGAACCCTGTATCCCCTGCTCGGCAAGCTGCGCCGCGATGGGCTGCTCGACCACGTCTGGGAGGAATCCGAGAGCGGACCTCCGCGCAAGTACCACGGCCTCACCGACCACGGCACGCAGCGCCGCGAAGAGCTCGGTCGCTACTGGCAGGAACTCGCCACGACCCTCGAGACACTGGGAGCACCACGATGAAGCGCGTCACGATCGTCAACCTGGCCGGCACGGCCTTCAACCTCGAGGACGATGGCGTCGCGGCCGTCGACGCGTGGCTTGCCGACGCGCGCCTGCGCCTCGCCCAGGATCCCGACCGCGAGGAGATCCTCCACGACTTCGAGCGCGCGATCGCCGAACGCTGCGCGACATTCGCACCCGGTGATCGCGACGTCGTCACCGGCGAGCAGGTGACCGGTATCCTCGAGGCGCTCGGCACCGTCGAGCCCGCAAGCGACCTGGCGTCGAGCGACGTCGCGGACGGCTTCCCGCGGCCGGCGGCCAGCGAAGCCGACACCCCATTGCGCGACCGCAGGCTCTACCGCCTGACGGGTGACGAGGCGATGCTCGCGGGCGTCTGCTCCGGCCTCGCCGCCTACCTGCGCGTCGATGTCACCGTGGTCCGGGTGGCGGCCGTCGTGCTGACGTTCGTCACGAGCGGCGCGCTGCTCATCGGCTACGTCATCATGGCCATCGTCGTCCCCGAGGCGGATTCCCCCGACAAGCGGGCCGCGGTCCGCGGCTACGGCGAGACGGCACAGGAGATGATGCGCCGCGCGCGGGAAGGTGCGGGCCCGGCGTTCCAGTCGCTCGGCTCGCTGATTCGGAACGCCTGGAAGCTGATCGCCCGCGGACTGCATTGGATCGCGATGTCGATCTTCTGGGTCGTCGCCACGATCTGGGCGCTGCAGCTGACGTGGCTGTTCATCAACGGCGGCGGCATCGAGAGCGCCTTCGACCCCGGCACGAGCACGTGGCTGATCGCCTTGTGGGTGACATGCATCGCCTGGCTGTTCGCCGCGACCGCCCTGGCCTGCACCAAGATCTTCGGTGCTGCCTCCGGTGACCTGCAGCGAACCTCGCGCCGTGCGCGCGACATCACGCTCGGCACGGTCGGCAGCGTGCTGACGGTGCTGGCCGTCCTCGGCACGTTCGCCATCCCTGCTTCGGCATCGCGTCAGCTCTCCTCACTCGAGGATGGCAGCTCGCGGATCGAGCTCTACGGCGAGGACCTCTGCGTCACGCTCGGCCGGGACGATGACGTGTTCAGCTCCGAGTGCCGCAGCGGCGACCACCGCGTCGACATCGACTGACGAGCGCACGTCGGGTCAGGCCGGGCTGACCTCGAGGCGTGGGAACAGCGGCTGCGGCTTCGTCACGGGATTGCCCGCGGCGATGCCCCACGACCAACCCGCCAGCTCACCGGCCGACATGCCGAACGTCGCCGCGATCTTCTCGGTCGTGCCGGGCATGACCGGGCTGAGCGCGTAGCAGACGGCGATGAGGCCTTCG
>JAOPYV010000142.1 GCA_025964435.1 Thermoleophilia bacterium
CCCGCGTACGCGTAGCCGTGCTGCGCGACGGCGTCGGTTGCGGCATCGAGATCGGCGTCGTCGAAGACGAGCAGCGGCGTGGAGTTGCCGAGCTCGAGGGAGACGCGGGCGCGGTGCACGCGCTTGGGCAGCTGCCAGCCCACGTCGCTCGATCCGGTGAAGCTCAGGTGGCGGATACGCGGGTCGACGGCGAGCGCATCGCCGGCCTCCGAGCCGCTGCCGGTGACGAGGCGCAGGTGATCCTGCGGCAGCCCGGCGTCGTGGAGCAGGCGGTGCAGCAGCACCGACGTCAGCGGCGTCGAGCTGGCCGGCTTGTGCACGATCGGGCATCCGGCGGCGATCGCCGGGCCGAGCTTGTGCGCAACGAGGTTGAGCGGGAAGTTGAAGGGCGAGATCGCGGCGACGACGCCGACCGGCACGCGAAGTGTCAGTCCGAGCGCAGCGGCTCCCGCGGCGCTGCCGGCCATTGGCACGACCTGTCCGGCGAGCGTGCGCGCCTCGATCGCGCTGTAGCGCAGCGTGTCCTTGGCGCGCTCGACCTCGGCGTGCGCCAGCGTGATCGGCTTGCCGGCCTCGTCGCGGATCGATTCGGCGAACTCCTGCGCTCGCTCGCCCAGCAGGACGACGGCGCGCTCGAGCACCTCGGCCCGCTCGTGCTCGGGAAATTCGATCGCGAGCGCGTCGTGGGCGATCCCGATCTGGCGCGCTACGTGCTCGGCATCGTGGGCGGGAACCTCACCCAGCTCGCGGCCGTCGAACGGCGCCGTGACGGTGATCGAATCAGTGGTAACAGTCATGGACCGTTCGTGCCCGCCACCGGCGCCTCGAAACGACGCGGAAGGGCGAGCCGGAGCGCGTCCCGACATGCTAGCGTCGAGCCATGGCTGGCAACTCGAACCACAACAGCACCTGGCAGGACGCGATCGAGGAGCAGATGAGCGATGCGGAGCGCACCGATGCGCAGCGCACGCGTCGTTGGATCTTCTGGGGGATCGTCTCCCTCCTCGTGATCCTCGTGCTCTGGATCGGCGCAGTCATCATCGGCTTCACCTGACGCCGAGCGACCGGTCGGCCGGCTCAGCGCGGGTGCACGGCGTGGTCGGGATGGTCGAGGTGCGCGACGTGCGCTGCCTTCTTCCGCCAGATGAGCAGCAACCGCGGGTAGACGGTCGCGCGGCCGAGCAGCAGGGCGAACCAGCCGAGCAGGAAGCCGGCGAGATCGTCGAGCAGGAAGTGCCAGCCGAAGTAGATCGTCGAGATCACCGTCGGTACGAGGAAGGCGAAGCCGACGATGGCGAGCGTGCGCTGGCGGTAGTAGCGCATCAGCAGCCACGCGGCGACCACGACGCCGACGTGCAGGCTCGCGAAGCCGGCGATTCCCGCCACCTTGTCCTCGCCGAGCTGGTCGGAGATCACGGTGAAGCGATGCGTCTCCAGTGACGTCTGCAGTCGCGTGACGTTCGTCGAATCGAGCTCGTCGAAGAGCCGGCTGTTGGTCGCGAACGGGCCGAGCGTCGGGATGGCGTAGTAGCTGACGGTGCCGAGGATCCAGCACCACATGTAGGTCGCGACGAAGACGTAGGCCTCACGCATGCGCTCGACGAACGCGAGCGCCATCGAGACGGTCATCGCCACCAGCGGGATGTAGATCAGGTAGATCCAGCTGAGCACGTTGGCCGCGACAGTCGTGCCGAGGGCATCGTGCATGAGCGTGGCAGGCTCGTGACCGAAGGCGAGCCAGCGATCGATTGCGGCGAGCTCCTGGTCGTAGGAGCGATAGTTGATGAGCGCGACGAAGCTCTTGAGGTTGCGGTAGGCGAGGTACGTGAAGGCAAAACTCATGAAGCCGATCACCGCGAGCAGCAGCCGCTTCCACCACCAGCGCTCGCGGAACTCAACGACGGCCAGCACGAACAGCCGCCCCGAGGTGCCGCCGCGCTTGAGCCGGTAGGCGCGCCGGATCGAGTCGAGGAAGGCGAAGGCGACCATGAGTAGCACCGGGCTGATCATTCGTCGGCCCAGCAGCGCACCTTCCGGGTCGCGCACGGGCACGCCGATGTGGGCGGAGATGGCGTAGGCGATGCCGACGAAGGCGATCGCAAGGCCCGCAACCGTGAACACGTAGGGATAGGTCCGTGCGATGCGCCGGACGCCCGCCCACGCCGAAGCAGGATGCAGGCGTCGAGCGGAGGGAACGTTGGGTGTTGGAGCCGGGTCGGACATAGCGCGGGCGAAGTTGGAATTCTACTCGGCTGGGGCGATCGGCGCGTCGGGCGCCCCCGTCGCCCACGGTGGCGCCGACGGATCATTCAGTATGCGGAGGATGGGGATGGGACTGGCGCAACGCGTGGCAGACGCGGTGGTCGAGGTGACGAAGCTCTTCGAGCTCGTCTACACGGCTCCTGCGCGCCTTGGCCCGCCCATTCCGACGTCGATGCGGCCCGGCGTGGGCGCTGATCCGATCATCCTCGTCAGCGGCTTTGCCAATACCGCGGAGGGATGGGACCCATGGGTGCGGTCGCTGCGCGCCGACGGCTTCCGGGTCTACGTCTATGACTCCCCGTCGGGCGGGCTCGGCGACATGCACGAATCCGCGCGGCTGCTGCGCGACTTCATCGAGGAGGTCAAGCGCCGCACCGGGCGCCGCCGCATCGACCTCGTCGGCTTCTCCGAGGGCGGCCTGCTGGCGCGGATGTACGTCGCCCAGCTCGGTGGAGCCGGGTCGGTCGATCGACTGATCTCCGTCTCCACGCCGCATCATGGGATCCCGCTCAGCTGGCTGGTCGATCCGGTGCGCGCGATCCCGCTGCTCGGCACGCTCGTGCCACCGGCGCTGTACCAGCTGATGGACAGCCATACGATCCACGATGCGATCAACGCCGCCGACGCGGTGCTGCGCCTGCAGGGCGGGCCGGGCGCGCCGCGCTACGCGTCGATCTATGCGCGGGTACCGGACCCGATCGTAACGCCGCATTCGGCGTGGCTTCCCGGCGCCTACAACATTCCTGTGCGCCATGACGGGCGTGATCGACTCGGTGCGCCGAGCCACGCGACGATGTTCCGTCACAGCGATCGCGCCTACATGGCGGCGCGGCTGCTGCTGGCCGACCAGCCGAACCAGGCCGCGCTCGATGCCGGCATCGGGGCCTACATCAGCGAGTAGTCGGGGTGATCAGGGATAGCCGGCGAGCACGAGCGCATCGACGCAGCTCGTTCCCGGCGGCGTGCCCCAGGTGCAGGCTGCATGGGCAGCCGCCGGTGCGTGTTCGGCACCCAGCACGAGTGCGCCGAGGACGAGGCACGTCATGGCGATTCCCAGGAACGGGAACCGTCGACGGGGCTGGGACGCTGCGTGGTGTCGGGCTCGCGGCGCGAGGCCATGTGCGACAGGTGCGTGAGCGGTCATGACCTACATATATCCAGCGGCCGTGAAGGCACGGTGAAGCGAGTGCGAGCCTTGCGTGAGCGCGTAGGCCTGGCTAGACGTCGACGCGCACGAGCGGCGCATAGGCGAGCATCAGGCGACGCTCTTCACCGTCCTGGAAGCGGATCACCGCCAGCTCGCCACGCTCGACCATGAGCACCATGCCCTCGCCGAAGGTGGCGTGGCGCACGGTGTCACCGGTGACGATCTGCGGCACCTCGGCGCCGGACTTGGGCTTCGGGCTCGCACCGGGGCCGGAGCCGAAGAGCAGGCCGCTCGCGCCGGATGCGCTCTTGCCGTCGCCGGAGCCCCAGGTCTTGGAACCGCCGCCTGCCTTGCCGCCGAAGGTGGAGCCGAACTCATCGCTCGAGCCCGTGCGCTTGCCACCCTGCGACTGCTTCCAGCCGCTTGCGCCGAAGGCACTGCCGCCGTCGTCGGATCGACCCCAGCCGCTCGCGCCGCCGGAGCCGGATCCGCCGCGACCCCAGGCCGAGGCGCCGCCGCCACTGCCCCAGCTGCCGGCGTCCCCGGCGCGGTCATCGCGCGTGATGTGCTCTTCCGGCAGCTCCGAGAGGAAGCGGCTGGGCATGTTGTACTGACGCTTGCCAAAGACGCTGCGCGCCTGGGAGTTGAGCAGGATCAGCCGCTCGCGTGCGCGCGTGATGCCGACGTAGGCGAGCCGTCGCTCCTCCTCCACGTCGCCATCCTGGATCGAGCGCGAATGCGGGAAGAGCCCTTCCTCCATGCCGGTGATGAAGACGACCGGGTACTCGAGGCCCTTGGCGTTATGGATCGTCATCAGCGTGATCTGGCCACCGCTGTCCTCGATGCCGTCGGCCTGCGACTGCAGCGACAGCGCCTGCAGGAACTCGTCGAGCTTGCCGCCCGACTCGTGCTGGTCGTACTCACGTGCGACGTTGACGAGCTCGCCGAGGTTCTCCATCCGACCCTGCGACTCGATCGTGTCCTCCGCCTGCAGCGCGCTGAGGATGCCGGTCTGCTCGTAGACCTGCTCGATCGTGTCGGCAACGCTCGCCGACGTGGTCGAGAAGGCGCGCAGGCGATCCAGCAGCGCGACGAAGTCCTCGAGCTTCTTGAGCGTGCCGGCATTGAGCGTGCCCTGCATGTGCGCCTGGTGCAGCGACTCGGCGAGGGTCTCGCCGTAGGTGTCGGCGTAGGTGCGCAGCTTGGCGATCGTCGCATCGCCGATGCCGCGCTTGGGGACGTTGACGATGCGCGCCAGCGACAGGGAATCCATCGGGTTGACGAGCACCTGCAGGTACCCGAGCGCATCCTTGATCTCGGCGCGCTCGTAGAACTTGGGTCCGCCGATCACCTGGTAGGGGCGACCGGTGCGGGTGAGCGCGTCCTCGAGCACGCGGCTCTGGGAGTTGGTGCGGTAGAAGACGGCGACGTCGCCGTGCGAGCGCCCTTCCTCCATCGCCTGCTCGATCTGGGAGACGACGTAGCGCGCTTCGGCGTGCTCATCCTCGACGGTGACGACCCTGACCAGCTCACCCTCGCCGAGCACGGCCTTGAGGTCCTTCTCCAGGCGCTGCTCGTTGTTGCGCACGACCGCGTTCGCGGCATCGAGGATGTGCGACGTCGAGCGGTAGTTGATGTCGAGCACGACCATCTTCGGGTCGGTGAAGTCTTCCTCGAAGCTCGTGATGTTGCGGATGTCGGCGCCGCGCCACGAATAGATCGACTGGTCGGCGTCACCGACGCACATGATGTTCTGGTGTTCGCCGGCCAGCGCCTTGAGCATGCGGTACTGCGCGTGGTTGGTGTCCTGGTACTCGTCGACCATCACGAAGCGGAAGCGCTGCTGCCAACGCTTGCGCACTTCCTCGTGGTCCTCGAGCAGGTGCACGGCATGCAGCAGCATGTCGTCGAAGTCCATCGCGTTGTTCTCGCGCAGGCGGCGGTCGTACAGCTCGAACACCTCGGCGACGGTCTCCTCCATGAAGTTGGAGACCTGCTTGCGGTACTCGGCCGGGCCGAGCAGCGTGTTCTTCGCGTTGGAGATCTGGTGGTGCACCGACGCCGGCGTGAAGCGCTTCGGATCCTTGTCGAGGTACTCGAGGCACTGCTTGACGAGGCGGACCTGGTCGCCCTGGTCGTAGATCGTGAAGGAGCTCTTGAAGCCGAGCGTCTCCGCCTCGCTGCGCAGCAGGCGCGCGCAGGCGGCGTGGAAGGTCATGACCCACATGTTCTGGGCGCGGTCGCCGACGAGCTCGCGGACGCGTTCACGCATCTCGGCCGCGGCCTTGTTGGTGAAGGTGATCGCGAGGATCTCCTGCGGGCGCGCGTGCGGATGCCCACCCGGGCCGGTGTCGTTGAGCAGGTGGGCGATGCGACGCGTCAGCACGCGGGTCTTGCCGGAGCCGGCGCCCGCGACGACCAGGAGCGGCCCGTAGACATGCTGCACCGCAGCGAGCTGGGGGGCATTCAATCCCAGCAGCCACGGGGACTGCGGAGCATCTGGAGCAGAGGGCGATTCCATGGTGGGCATCCCCGGATTCTAGCGCGCTGGACGGTCACTCACGAGTGTGACAGGAACGTTGCAGAGACGTTCCACAAGCGGCACGAACCGCGCGACATTCGTGTGCCTACGAGGAGGACGATTCAGGTGAGCGAACGATTCGACCCAAAGGACCCTCCCGTGCGAACCTGCCCCGCCATCCTGGCCTCCCTCCTCACCCTCCTGCTCGGCGCGCCGTTGGTGCTCGCCCCGTCGGCGGGGGCCGTCACCGGGGACTACTCCGTGCGGCTGACCAACACCAGCGGGGTGCACTGGGCCAGCACTGGGCGTGGGCCCTTCATCACGACGCCGATGAAGGTCTACTCGGGGATCGGCATCTTCGCGAACGCGGACTACAAGGCGTGGCGCGCGACGGTCCCGGGCGACGGCGCGAAGATCGTCGGCGGCACGGTCTCGATGCAAATCGCGACGCCCTACGCCGGGATGAGCGGCCGGATCATCATGGGGTCGGGCACTGCCACCCCGACCGTGCTCTACGACGGTGACGGCGATGGCACGGTGAATCGAACGATCACCGGCGTCCATGACTGGATCCAGTTCGACCTGCGCTCGACCACGGCGGTGACGACGAAGAAGGTGATGGAGAACTCGGTGACGATGACCTCGATGAACCTCCTCCTCCACGATTCGGTGCCGCCGACGATCGCGCCCACCTCGCTGCCCGCACCCAGCACCTGGCACGGCGCCGGCACGTGCGCCCCCGTCGCGTACCTGCTCCAGGACCAGGGCGGCGGCATGGCGGGTGCCACGATCACGCGCGCCGATACCGGCGCCGTCGTGGCGAGCTGGACGAGCGAGCAGTTCGAGTCGCCGCGGCCCGGCCATACGTGGCACCAGTTCGGCACGTGCATCACGGCTGCGCAGCGCGCGCACGGGGACACGCAGTTCGTGGCCGCGGTGCGCGACGTCGGCGGTCGCGTGAGCGAGCATCGCTTCACCGTGCGCGCCGACCATGCTGCACCGGTGATCGGTGGCGGCCCCGCCGAGGGCGTGCGACTGACGATGGCAGACGCGACGATCGAGTTCACCGGCGAGGATTCGGGCGCCGGAATCGCACACGTCGGCGCCACGCTCGATGGCGCTCCGATCGGCGCTCGCCTGGATGGGCGGCGCGTCATCCTCGACACCGGCCAGCTCAAGCTCGGCGCACACCGCGTGACTGTCACCCTCGTCGACGGAGCAGGCAACGGCGGCGAGGTCGCGCGCAGCTTCGAGGTGCGCGACGTGGCAGCACCGACACTGACGTTGGATTCACCGAGCGCGCGTGGTGACCAGCGTGCCTGGGTCAGCGTCCGCGCGAGCGACGATCTCGCCGGGGTGGATCCCACGACCTGGCTCATCTCCGCGAATGGCGAGCCGGTGACGATCCACGCCGACGCCGCGCATGCGACCGCGACGATCGGCCCGCTCGCTCCTGGCATGCATCGGATCGACATCCGTGTCGCTGACCGCTCGGGCAACGTCGCCACGCTGGCCCATGCCTACGACGTGGTCACCTCGGATGTCCCCTCCACCCCGAACATCGGGACACGTTCCGGCGTCTTCGTCGTCGACCAGCACAGCAGCGCCGTCACCTACGGCGCGACTGCGAATGCGACCGTCTACGTCGCACGCAACGGCCGGCCGCTCACGGGCCAGACCGTCGAGGTGCGACGCGCCAGCGAGGTGCTTGCGAAGGTGACGACGGACGCCCAGGGCGTGGCGCGCGCCGCCTTCGCGGTGGGCGCTCCCGGTGCGTACACGGCGAGCGTGGCGGGGCTCGCCTTCGAGCCTGCGCCGATCAGTGTGCGGGTCGCCCCGCGCATCTCGCTCGTGACCGCGACGCGCCGGCCGAAGGTCGGGCAACGCGTTCGCATCGCCGGCCGCGTCGCGCCCGGCATGCGTGGCAAGCGCGTCGCCGTCGAGGCCCGGGTCGGTGGAGTCTGGTATCCGATTCGCCGTTCCGCCCCGATCGCCGCCAACGGCCGCTTCGTCTCGACGGTCGTGGCGAACACGAAGGGCACGATCGCGGTGCGCGTGCGGATGCTCGCCCATGGCAGCTGGGCGCCGGCGGTCTCCAACGCGGTCGTGCTCGTGGCGCGCCGCTGACGCGGCAGGGCGGGTGTCAGTCGCCCGCTCGTCAGCTGTGCGCTCGTCAGCCGCGCGGGATCTGGAAGCGCTCGTGCAGGTCGACGCCCGCCAGGGCTGAGAGACGATCGGCGGCAGTCGAGATCGCGCCGCGGTCTTCGGTGACCCAGCCGAGCTCGCGGGCGGCTCGGGCAGCTTCGGGCCGTGCCATGCCACGCCTGCTGAGCATGGCGGTTCCCATGTATGCCTGGTTGGCGTCGGCAAGCAGGAAGTTGCCATGCGCGTAGCCGGCCTTCTCCTCATGCACGACCGTCTCGATGCCGGCCTTGCGTGCCTGCTTGACGCTCTGCTTCGTGGACTTGGGCGTCGTGATGAGCAGCACGTCGACCCCTCGAGCCTTCGCGGCCGCGAGCAGCTCGACGCTCCGCGTGTCGCCGAGGATCTTCGAGGAGGCCACGATCGAATGCTCGGCGCCGGTGATGAGGGACTCGATGCGGTCACGAAGGAGCGTGACGCCGTGCTTCGGGTCGTTGTAATAGAGGCCCACGCGCGCGGCTGCTTCCGCCGTGGCACGCACTTGCGTCGTGTCGCCATTGGCAACGGCCTCGATCGCGCGCTCGAGCACGCGCGCTTCGGTCGGACCCAGCTCTGCGGCGTAGTCGAGCTTGCCGGGGCCGCGGAGGCCGCCGACGGGCGCGGCCGTGCCGAC
The DNA here is from genome assembly GCA_025964435.1 of Thermoleophilia bacterium. GTDB lineage: Bacteria > Actinomycetota > Thermoleophilia > Gaiellales > SKUG01 > JAGQUL01. Next base: position 8,746 of record JAOPYV010000142.1, read on the forward strand.
GTAGCCGACGGAGCCGTCCGCGACGATCGCTTTCGTATGGAGCTTGTGCGGGTCGGCGCCGTGCTCCGACAGCTCGAGCAGGCCCGTCTTCGGCAGCTTGTAACCGCCATCCTCGAAGACCTCCGAATCGACGAGCAGGCGCACCGGCATGCGGTCTGCTGCGCTCCGGAAGGCGGCGACGACCGGCGCGTCCCGCAGCTGGAAGAGCTCGGCGGAGACGGACGTGGTCGCGCCGTCGACCACGCGTGCCATCGCGTCGAGCGCCTCGCTCGAGCCGACCGTGATCCGCGCGTCACGCAGCACGCCACTGGCCACTCCGATGTTGCCGAGTGCAGTCACGTCAGCGGATCACTGTTCCTTCACGGTCGACGGCGCAGGCTACGTAGAACTGGCAGGCCCCGGAGCGCAGGGCGCGCGCCGCCGCTCGCACGCCTTCGTCGGTGATGCCCGTGACGAGGAAGACGATCGTTCCATCGGATTCGCCGTCGGTGGTGCTCGCCCACACCAGGCCCTCGGCACGGCCGAGCACCTCGCTGAACTCCATGTCCGGATCCTGCCGACGCACCGTGGTGCCCTCGATCCAGGTCGTCAGCCCGAACCCGCGGCTGTCCATGTTGATGTCAGCGACGAAGGGATCGAGCCGGACCTGTTCCCAGCGCGCGATGATGAAGTTCGCATGGCCGCGGCGCACGGCGAGCGTCGTGTCGAGGTCGTCGGCACCGCGATCATCCTCGCCACCGATGCCGCCGAAGCCGTTGTCGCCCTTGAGCGAGACGATATCCGGGTCGAGCTTCTCGAAGACGCTGTCGCGGAAGTACTCGGCATCCTCGAGGAACTCGGTGCCGTGGGCGATGCGCAGCGGTCGCGCGCTGTCGCGCCAACCCGAGAAAAGCGGTTCCGGGAAGTTGCCGACGGCAACGGGCAGGCGGTCGTAGATGTCGTAGCGGCGCAGGTCCCACCAGATCGTCTGGCCCGGCTTCACCTGAAAGCGGTCGGGGCGAATGCCGGTCGTCTCGATCCCGTCGACTCGGTAGAACCATGCGGACTGGTCGGGTCCGAGCGCGCGCAGGCCGCCACCGCCATAGCCGTTGACCTGGGCGATCGTTCCGTCGGGTGCGAGCCGCACGTCGGCGACGCCGCCGAGCACGTCTGCGGCGCTGTCGCCGCGCTCGAGGCGTACGCTGCGGCGGGTCACGAGCGTCCGGCCACCGTCAGCGGTGACGATCACCGACGCCCGTCGGCCGAGGATCCGCGTGCTGTTGTCGGTGGGGTCGTCGCGGAACGAGGACGCGTCGCAGCCGGCCAGCAGCAATGTCCCAGCCAGCAGCACCAGCGCGTACGAGGCGCGCGCTATCGCACGGATACACTCCGTCCCCATGCCTGACTCGTCGCATTCCCGGCACCTCCTGTTGCGCATCGCCCCGCCGGTGGCCCTTCTCGGCGCATGGTGCCTGGTCATCTACGTGGTCAGCGACCAGCCCGGATTGCGCGTCACCGACGACGACCTGCTCGACTTCGTGCTGCGCAAGGTCGCCCACGTCGGCGAGTACGCAGTCCTCGCGTGGCTGGCCTGGCGCGTCGCACGGCGGGGCGGCCTGGAGCCGACGCCGGCCGCCCTCGCGGCATGGACCTTCGCGCTCGCCTTCGCCGCGAGCGACGAGTGGCACCAGACCTTCGTCGCCGGTCGCGTCGGACATCCGCGCGATGTCCTGATCGACCTGGTGGGCGCCAGCGCCGCGCTCGCCGTAGCATGGCGACACGCGCGCACGAAGAACATCGACATCGACACGCAGTCGACCACCACCGAGGATCCCCAGCCATGACCGACCAGCAGCCGCCCGCCATCGTCTTCGTCGAGCATGTCCTGTGGCAGCCCGGTGAGGAGTGGACGCTCGCCGTGCAGCACGTGGCCGATCGCTTCGCGCGTGCGCATCCACTCGACGCTGCAGCCGTCCTCGCCGCGCCGACGCTCACCGACCAGCTCGATGCGCTCGCCGCATGGGCGGAAGGATCCGGCGCCGACCTCGACCGCGAGCTCGGCCGTTGGTTCGACGAGCACCTCTCGATGCACCTGCGCCCGAACCCCGCCGTCACGCGGGCGGTGCGCGCCATCGCCGCCGAGCGCCCGGTCCACGGCTGCTCCGCCCTGCCCCCACGCGTCGCCGAGGCGATCGCGCGACATGCGGGCGCATGGCGCTCGGTCGCGGAGCTGCACGCACCCGTCCGTTCAACGACGGCGCTGCACGCCGTCATCGCCGCATCTGGCGCCACGACGGTCGTCGCGGGCGACGACCAGCTCGTGGATCCGCTCCCGGACGGGGCCGAGCGCGCCTCGCTCAACTCGTTCGCTGGCTGAACGAAGTCCCCCTCGACAGCCTGGGGATCTCGTCGTACCGTCGACGTGCGCGGAGTCGGTAGGGACACCGACCGCCGCACGGACGACGGGACGAGGGACATCATGGCTTCGGTTACGAACGCAACGCACTCGCATGCAGCAGCGGCCACGACAACGACGGCAGCAGCGACGACGGCAGGCGCCACCACGCCAGCCCACGGCGCGCACGCAGAGGCGAAGGCGCCCAAGGTCGGCGATCCGCGCTTCATCGATGGCTCGACCGGCGAGTTCGGCCAGTCGAAGACGATCAAGCAGCAGGACGGCCCCGCCTACGGTGGACAGAAGGTCGAGAAGAACCAGAACAACAACGACAAGAAGCAGAACAACTACGGCGTGACCGACGCGAACTTCATGCGCAATCTCGGCGTCATCGCTGATCCGGACAGCGGCAAGCCCATGAGCTACGCGCAGACGATCCAGTCCTACAACGCAGCCGGCGCGATCCAGGAGCTCTACCCCGAGACGTACGCCAAGCTCGTCAAGAACCAGGACGCGGGCAAGGGCACCGTCCTCGGCGGCGCGCTCGCCATCTTCGGCATCACCCAGACGGACGGCGCGAACGGTGCCTCGCTGACCGGCATCGACCCCGCCGAGCAGGGCGCGATCCGCTCCGCCAACCTCGGCGACCTCGGCTCGCTGCGCCAGCAGGTGCTCAACACGGAAGACTTCAAGGGCCGCGAGTGGAACCGCGCGCACCACCCGGGCTCCTCGTGGACGGCGATGAAGCCGCTCGTCGAGAACGGATTCGCGTGGAGCGATGCCGCGCTGCTGACCGGCGACTCGATGATCTCCTGGTCCGGCCGCGTGCTCGGCTCCAACAACCAGGACGGCGACAAGACCGGCTTCGCGGCCGATGAGCTGGCCGGCCTCAAGTACCTCGTGCTGACCGAGCAGGCGACCGGCAAGGCCGCCCTCGAGAGCGTGCTCGGCGGCCACGCGGCAACGCACCTGCCCGAGGACAAGCTGACCGATCCGAAGATCAACAAGTTCATCGGCCTGCCCGAGGGCTACCGCCCCACCACCAAGGCAGAGGTCGACATGGTCGCCGGTCGGATCCGCCAGTGGGCGCTGCAGCCCGGCGTCGAGGTCGACCAGGGCGAGTTCAACAAGTTCGTGAAGGCAGGCAACGAGACGCCCGCCGGTCGTGCGCTTGCTGCCAGTGGCCTGCTCGCCAACGTGCAGTTCAAGGCCAAGGAGCAGAACAACGGCGGCGGCGGCGGCGGCACCGACAACACGCAGGCCGAGACCCTCGCGACCGAGCCCACCGGCCTCGGCCAGGGAACGATCGATGCGACCGGCGGCGGTGCAGCACCCGTCGAGCCGACCGCGGCGTCCATCCTCGCGCCGATCGGTGGCGGCATGCCGCTGACCAGCGGCAGCACGACGACGACGATCGCCAACCTCGGCAGCGCCGGCTCCTACCAGGTGATCGACACGACCACCGGCAAGATGGACAAGGAGCTGCGCAAGCAGATGATGACCGCCATCATCGAGATGCTCTACGACATCAACAACAACTCCGTGCTCGGCGACGAGGAGGAGCGCGGCGCGTTCCTCGACGGCGTCAAGAAGGGCGTGCAGATCCTCAAGGACGTCGCGGCGAAGGATCCTGCCGCGGTCACGTCACTCAAGGCCGAGATCAGCACGGCGCTCAAGGACGGCAACCTCTCCGACGCCGAGCGCGCGTCGCTGTCGGCGAAGCTCGGCGAGCTCGGGCTCGAGGAGCTGGCTGGCGCCATCAAGGACGGCACCGCCGACGAGAAGGAGCTGGCCACGATCAACGAGAAGATCGACGGCGCCGTTTCCGCATCGCTGGAGAAGGACCTCGACTCCGCGCTCGACGACGGCAAGCTCACGGCCGAGGAGCGCAAGGGCCTCGAGGGTCGCGTCGGCAAGGAAGCGCTCGATGCGGTCGAGGCCGGCATCAAGGATGGCGTGGTCGACACCGCGGAGCTCAAGGCGATCGCCGCCAGCGTGGAGAAGGAAGCCAAGGCCGGCCCGACCGATGCGAAGGACGGCGCGAAGAATGCCGCCGACGGCACGAAGGTCGACGAGACCAAGCCCGAGGGCGCAGCTGCTGACGCCAAGACCGGTGCCGCGGCAACGCCATCCGCCGAGGGTGCCGAGGCCGGCGCACTCGACGGCTCGAAGCCGCCCGCCGGCGCCGACAAGCCTGCCGACGGCGCCAAGCCTGCTGCCGAGGCGAAGCCCGCTGCCGACGCGAAGCCCGCTGCCGACGCCGCCAAGCCCGCAGCCGACGCTACCAAGGCTCCAGCCGATGCACCCAAGGCCGTCGAGGGCGCACCGCACGAGGCCCACGCCGCCTGATTCATGCGACTCCGGTCGATTCGACCCTGAGGTGTCAGTCGCCCAGGAGCAGCGTGACGAGCTCGTCCTCGCGGGCGGGCTCGAGGATCGCCATGACGCGGTCACCCGGCTGCACGACGGTGTCACCGACGGCGATCGTCGACTGGTTGTCGCGCGTCACGGAGATGAGCCGCGTGTTCGGCGGCATCCGGATCTGCGCGACCGGCTGGCCGACGATCGGTGATGCAGCCGTGACGTTGAGCTCGATGATCTCGAGGTTCTCGTGGCGCAGGTTGAGCATGTTGACCACGCGGTGGTCGGGTACCTCGTGCTCGATCAGCGAGAGGATCGACTGCGCGGCGCTGACGGTGTAGCGGATGCCGAGCGCATCGAAATGTTCCTGGTTGCGGGGATCGTTGACCCGCGCGATGCACTTGCCCGTGGCGAAGTGCTCCTTCGCGAGCTGCGCGATGACGAGGTTGTCGTCGTCGTGCCCCGTCACCGCGATGACGAGGTTGGCGCGGCGGATGCCCGCTGCCTCGAGGATGGCGACCTCGCTGCCGTCGCCGTGGAGCACGAGGTGCTCGTACTCGGATTCCAGCTGCGCGAAGCGGACCTTGTCCTGCTCGATGAGCACGGCCTCGTAGCCGAGCGCGTTGAGCGCGCGCAGCACGTTGTAGCCCACCACTCCGCCGCCGACGATGATCGCGTACATGGGTCAGCCTTCCCTGTCGACCGGGAGTGGGTTCTGCTCGGGATCCACGGCTTGGACCATCTCGCCGATGGCCCGCATGGTCGGACAGACGACGGTGAGCCCGCGCTCGGCATAGATCGCCGCCTTGTCCGGATCGAAGATGCGCACGACGACCTTCGCGACCCCGTAGCGCCGCTGCGCCAGCTGTGCCACGACGAGGTTCGTGTTGTCGTCGTCGGTCGAGGCGATGAAGGAATCCGCGACCTCGATGCCAGCACGCTCGAGCACACCCGGATCGAGCGCCTCGCCAACGTGGAAATCACCTTCGAAGTCATCGCCACCGAGGCGGATGAGGGAGTCGGGATCGTTGTCGATCACGGCGACATCGTGCCCGCCACCGAGCAGCGAGAGTGCAATGGCCGAACCGACGCGACCTGAACCGAGGATGATGACCTTCATGAGGACGGCAGCCTACTCCTCGGCCCGGTCAGTCGCAGCCGCTCGCAGCAGCGTCTGTTCCGGAAGCTGCAGCACGACCACGTCGCAGGGCGCATGGCGCAGGACGTATGCGACGGTCCGCCCGAACGCCTCGCCGCGATGGCGCTGCTTGCTTCGGGTCGCCAGCAGCACGGCGTCGCTTCCGGCCAGCTCCGCCTGCTGGCAGATCGCCCGACCGGCGGCGCGCGCGCGCAGCACGGTGCTGACGATGCGCACGTCGAGCTTCGCGGCGACGTCGGCGATGAGCCCCAGGCGCCGCGCCGACTGCGTCTCGGCGTCACCGAGTGGTGCGTCGATCGGCTTGGTAAGTGGCAGCTCGTGCACCAGCACGACATCAACCTCGGGCAGCGCGCGCCCATCGCGCTCGAGCAGCTTGTTGGCGAGCCCGATGATCTCCGCATCCCCCGCTCCGTAGAGCAGCCCCGGCTCGGGGCGCACCGCGACGAGCACGCGACGGTAGGTCTCCGCATCGATGTGGAGCGGGCGCACCTCGCGCGGCTCGGCGCGCGCCACGAGCGGCAGGCCATGGGTCATTCGATAGGTGGCGTAGGCGACGAACCCGGCGACCATCCAGGACAGGCCGACGACGCGCGCCGCGTCATGGGTGAGGACGACGATGCACCACATCGCCGCGCTCGCGACGACGCCCGCAACGGCAGTGAGCGGGACCGAACGGCCGCGCACGGTGACGTTGCCGGGCGCACGGTAGGGGCGCTCCAGCTCCGGCTCGGTGCGGCGCAGCCGGACGACGGCGGCCAGCGTGATCGTCGCCGTCAGGGTGGCGCCAAACGCGTACACCTGTGCCAGCACCACGGCGCTGTCGCTGACCGAGACAGTGACCGCCAGCAGCGCGAGCGCCACGATCGTCATCATGACCACGGCACGCTGTGGGACGCCCGTCCTGCGTCCCACGCTGAAGAGCATCGATGGTGCCTGCCGATGTCGCGACATCGTGTATGCGACACGCCCCACGCCACCGATGGCGGAGCGCGCGACGAGCAGCAGCACTCCGGCAGCCAGCAGGCCGAACACGACACGCAGGCTCCCCGCGGCGACGTCGCCCAGTTCGAACGCCTCGATGATGCCGATCACGGGGCGATCGACCCAGCCGGTGGATTCCCCCAGCGCCGTCCGCGCCTCGGCGCCGCTGCCCACGACCGGCTGCGCGTCGAGCGCAACGATGCTCATCGCCACGAACATGAACATGCCGACGATGGCTGACCAGATCAGTGGGCGCGGAACATCCCGGCCGGGGCGCTCGAGCTCCTCCCCATGGTTGGCGACGCTCTCCAGTCCGGTGAAGCCGATCATCGCGATCGGCAGCGCGAAGAGCAGGCCCGCCCACGAGGGCGTCGTCCCGAGGTCGATCGCGTCGATGAGCTTGGCCGGCTCGAACAGCACGATGAGGCCGACCGCAGCGAGCAGGAACTGCGCGAGGACCGCTACCAGTGACACGCCGATGCTGACCCGCGCCCCGGCGCGCACGCCGCGCAGCGCGAGCGCCGCGACCATGACGATGAGCACACCCGCACCGATCGCATCAGCAGGGGAATCCAACAGGAAGCCGAGCCCCGGCAACGAGCCGAGGTAATGCACGGCGAAGTAGGCGGCCAGCACGACGAGGATGAGGTAGTCGAGCATCAGCGCCCAGCCGACGAGGAAGCTCGGCAGCTCGCCGAAGCCGCGCCGCGCATAGCCGGCAGCGCCGCCCGCCTCCGGCAGCATCGCGATCGCTTCCGCGTAGCCGAACAGCGTCAGCAGGAAGACGCCGCCTGCCGCCACGAACACGAGTGGGGTCAGTCCGAGCGCCTGGTCGGCGACGACGCCGAGCGAGACGAAGACCGCCGCCGCGAGGTTGACCACGAGCACGCTCGCAACGAGCCCGACGCCGACGCCGCGGCGCAGTCCTGCTTCACGCCTGGTCGCCATCGTCACCTCCGGCCGGCCGGTCATCGTGGCCATCCAGCATGCGCTGCAGGCGCAGTCGCACGATGCCTGCGGCGATCAGCCCGGGCCCGTAGACGTAGCCGACCGCGAACTCGCCACCGGCGACCGACACCGTCTTGGCGGTGATCGCGACGCCGATGCCGATCAGCAGTCCGGCCAGCACGCGTCCCATGTTGCTCATGACCTTCACTTCGCGCCTCCTCGGGGGATCTCGGCGCCCGGCAGGATGAAGTCATCCTGCTCGCGCACGATCAGCACACGTACCGGGCTGCGCGTGAGGATCCGCTCATTGCTGCGGCCGACCAGGCTGAGGCCGAGGTGTCGACGCGGCCGGACGCCGAGCACGATCAGCTGCGTCTCGCGACGCTCGGCCTCCTCGAGGATGGCGAGGTCGGCGCGGCGCGTGCGCAGCACGCGGGTCACGACGTCGACGCCGAACTCCGCGGCGATCGCACGTGCATAGTCGAGCTGCTCGTTGAGGCGCACCTCCTGCTCCCCGATCTCGGCGTCGAGCGGCAGGCTCTGCGGCACTTCGAGCGCGCCGGTGACGACGAGCTGCGCGCCGCGGTCCGCGGCCACCTTGCAGGCGATGACCATCGCACCGTGGTCGAGCGTGCCGCCCAGGACCGGCACCATGATGCCGTGGTAGGCGATCTCCGCGCTCGGGAGCTGCACCACGACCGGCGCCCGCGAGGTCACGGTCAGCGACAGCCCCTGCGAGCGTCGGTAGAAGACGTACACGGCCGGGCCGAGCAGCATCCACGCCATGCCGATCGTGCGCTCGAGCGGATGCGTCCACACCTGGACCACCCACGCCGTTGCAGTCCCGAGGAATCCGAGCAGCGCGAACAGTGCGATCGACCTGCCGCGGATGACGATCCCGAAGGGTGCGGTCCAGGGCCGCTCGTCGCCGCGCAGGCGCATCCAGAAGACGCTGACGTGGGCGATCGAGAAGGAGAGCATCGCGCCGAAGGCGTACAGGCTGCCGAGCACCTCGTTCTCGCGCGCGCCGGGGATCCCGAACGCGCCATCGGTGAGCTGGTGCACGAGCGGCGGCGTCAGCAGCAGGCAGCCGATCGCGCTGAAGATCGTGATCGAGACGTAGGGCGTCATCCGCGTCGGGTGCAGCTTGCGCAGCGCGTTGGGCATCTGCCGGTACTGCGCCATCGAGTAGGAGACCCGGCTCACGCCGATGATGCCGGCATTGGTCGCGATGAAGAGGATGACCGCGGCGAGCACGCCGACGTAGCCCTCGAGCGCGTGCAACATCCAAGGTTCCGGCAGCTCGAAGGCGCGGACGAGGCCGATGAACGGATCGCCGGCGAACTCGGTGCCGAGTTCTGTGTAGTACTCGCCGTCGGCAGTCTGCTGCACCGGCATCGCGCTGAGCGCGACGAGCGGCAGGATGACGTAGAGCGAGAGCACCGCAGCCACGACCCAGCCGATCGCACGCGGCACGGAACGGATCGGGTCGCGCGTCTCCTCCGCCATGTTCGAGATCGTCTCGATGCCGGTGTAGGCGATCATCGAGAGCGTGATGCCGAGCAGGAAGTCGCCCCACGTCGGCGCGATGCCCCACTGCACGTTCGACGCGAGGATCCGCGGGTCGAACAGCACGAGCATGCCGAGCAGGGCGAGCAGCACCTGCGTGCCGAAGTCCGCGAGCGCGAGGAAGACGGTCAGCGATGCGGTCTCCTGGATGCCGTAGATGTTGAGCGCAGCGAGCGCGACGATGACGATGATCGCGCCGTACACGTCGCCCGGCGAATGCGTCAACGGCTCCCAGAACACGCCGAGGTAGTGGGGCACGAAGAAGGCACTGATCGCCATCGTGATGACGAAGTTGAGCAGCTGCGCCCAGGCCGTGCAGAAGGACACGAACTCGTTGAAGGCGTGCCGCGCGAAGGACGACGCACCGCCTGCCTCAGGGAAGGCCGTCGTGCCCTCCGCGTAGGTCAATGCGGTCATGACGAAGACGATGCCCGAGACGACGAACGCGACCGGCGTCAGGCCGAGCGCGAAGCCGGCGACGAGCCCGAGCGCGTAGTAGATCGAGGACCCGACGTTGCCGTAGGCGGCACTGAACAGGGCCGGCACGCCGAGCACCCGCTGGAGGCCGACCTGGTCGCCGCCGCCCTCGGCTGCGCCATGGCTCGGAAGCCCGGATGTGGTCGGTGTCGCCATGCCGGGGGGATTCTGTCACCGGCGCCCCTCCCCCACCTCGATCTTCGGCCCGGCGCGGCCATCGTGGCTGGCGAACCGGTCACGCCTCGGCCGCCGAGCGGCCACCGCGGATTCCGATCATCCAAGCTGTGGCATGCGCACGACCAGCACAGCCACGGCAACGATGCCGCGTCCGATCACGCCGCTCGCCCTTCCGACCACGACGAGCGATGTCACGCCGATGGGTCCCGGCTGGACGATGCACGACCAGGACACCGTCACCGCCGCCATCGTCGATGCGATCGCCGGCGCGAAGCAGGTCGTCAACGCCGAGTTCTTCGTCATCGCCGATGCAGGCAAGGGCTCGCAGGTGACCGACGCGCTGGTCGCCGCCGCCCAGCGCGGCGTCGAGGTCAATGTCGTGGCAGACGTCACGGCGACCGGCACCCTCCCGCTCGGCTCCTTCCAGCGCATGCGCAGCCGCATCGAGGACGCGGGCGGTGAAGTGATCGTCGCGCGCAACCCCGCGTCGAAGGACATGTATCGACTTCCCGGGCTGCGCCACGTCGACCATCGCAAGGTCGTGACGGTCGATTCACACACCGGCTTCGTCGGCGGCATGAACTTCTCCACCATCACCGACAAGTTCCACGACAGCATGATGCGCATGACCGGTGCGCCCGCGGCTGAGCTCGCGGCGGACCAGATCGATCGCTGGCAGCGCGTCGGTGGCACCATCACCCGCGCACACTCGAACTCCGTCGATGAGGCCGTGGCCGGCGCGAAGCAGATCCCCAAGGCCAAGCATCCAATCGACATCGTCGTCAACGCACCGGAGCAGGATCGCTTCGAGATCTCCGACAGCTACCTGCAGATGATCCGCGAGGCGAAGCAGCGCATCTACGTCACGACGCCCGGCCTCTCCGACCAGCTCATGATCGGTGAGCTCAACGAAGCCGCCAAGCGCGGCGTCGACGTGCGCGTCGTCACGGGCGCCGAGCCGCTCATGGGCGTACAGCTGCTCAACTGGGTGGGTCGCTCACACATCAAGGAGCTGACCACGCTCGGCGGTGCGGGCTACGAGATTCCCGAGACGATCCACCGCAAGGTGCTCGTCGTCGACGACGAGGCCGTGCTCTCGTCCTACAACCTGACCGGACGGTCGCGGCTCAAGGACCACGAGATCGGTGTCCGGTCCAAGGACCCGCTGTTCGTCGATGCCGTCGCGAAGATCATCGGCGGCGACCTGGCGCGGGCCACGAAGGTCGACCCCGCCGAGCACACGGGCCTGGGCGACCGCTTCGCCGACTTCCTCGTCCAGACGCTCAAGATCAGCTACTGACGACGCCGCCGTAACGCACGCGAGGCCCCGGTCGATTGACCGGGGCCTCGCGCGTCTTCAATCACGCTCCCTGCAGTCCTAGAAGTGCAGGTAGTTGCCGAACGTGCCGGGCTCGAGCTTGTCACCGACGGCGATGTACACCGGGATGAGCAGCAGGGCCACGAGGTTGGCGATCTTGATGAGCGGGTTGATGGCAGGGCCAGCGGTGTCCTTGTACGGATCGCCGACCGTGTCGCCCGTGATCGATGCTGCATGGGCTTCGCTGCCCTTGCCGCCGTGGGCGCCGTCCTCGATCAGCTTCTTCGCGTTGTCCCACGCGCCGCCACCGGCGGTCATGGAGATGGCGAGGAAGATACCCGTCACGATGGTGCCGACGAGCAGGCCGCCGAGCATCACGTAGGACAGGATGCCGACCGCGACCGGGATGACGATCGGGATGAGGGCCGGAACCATCATCTGCCGAATCGCGCTCTTGGTGACGAGGTCGACGCACTTGGCGTAGTCAGGCTTCTCGGTGCCCTCCAGGATGCCGGGGTGCTCCTTGAACTGACGACGAACCTCGTCGACCACTGCGCCGCCGGCCTTGCCGACCGCGCTCATGGCGAGTGCGGCGAACAGGAACGGCATGAGGCCACCGATGAGCAGGCCGGTCAGCACGAGCGGATCGCTGATGCTGAAGGTCGCCTTGATGTTCTCGATGCCGAGCTTGTGCTCGAGGTCGTCGGTGTAGGCCGCGAACAGCACGAGTGCGGCGAGACCGGCGGAACCGATCGCGTAGCCCTTCGTGACTGCCTTCGTGGTGTTGCCGACCGCGTCGAGCGGATCGGTCACCTCGTCGCGGATCTTCTGGTCCATGCCCGCCATCTCGGCGATACCACCAGCGTTGTCGGTGATCGGTCCGAACGCATCGAGCGCAACGACGATGCCGGCGAGGCCGAGCATGCTCATCACGGCGACGGCAACACCGAACAGGTCAGCGAACGCGTACGCGCCGAGCACGCCGCCGATGATGACCAGGACGGGCAGTGCCGTTGCCTCGAAGCCCTTGCTCAGGCCCGAGATGATGTTCGTGGCGTGGCCGGTCTCGGACGCCTTGGCGATGTCCTTGACGGGCTTCCACTCAGTGCCGGTGTAGTACTCGGTGATGAACATGAGCAGGCCGGTCACGGCAAGGCCGATGAGGGCTGCCCAGTACAGCTCGCCACTCGTGTACAGCTCGCCACCGGACTTGTAGCCGTTGCCGACGAGTCCGTCGATCGCGAACCAGGTACCGATTGCCGACAGCACGCCGGCGCCGAGCACGCCCTGGTAGAGGGCCCGCATGACCTTCTTGCCACGGACGAAGAACGTACCGATGATGCTGGCGATGATGGCGATGCCACCGAGCACGAGCGGCAGCAGCACTGCCTTCGCGATGTCTGCTTCACCTTCGATGCGCAGCGTTGCGAGCACCATCACGGCGACCGCGGTCACTGCGTAGGTCTCGAACAGGTCCGCTGCCATGCCGGCACAGTCGCCGACGTTGTCACCGACGTTGTCGGCGATCACGGCGGGGTTGCGCGGGTCATCCTCGGGGATGCCGGCGTCGATCTTGCCGGACAGGTCCGCACCGACGTCTGCACCCTTGGTGAAGATGCCGCCGCCCAGTCGAGCGAAGATCGAGATCAGCGAGCCACCGAAGCCGAGGCCGAT
>JAOPYV010000004.1 GCA_025964435.1 Thermoleophilia bacterium
GAAATCGTGATGCGCCGGATGGTGGGGACCCCTCGGCGGCGGCTCCCCATTGACCGTACGACGGAGTTCACAGGTTGGCAAGACCAAGTTGTGACATCTGCAGGAATCGCCCGTTTTGCCAGTGCTGATGCGGGTTGTCGCTCGATGGCACGCCCGGACGCTCGGGTGGAGGCTGCATTCTTTGCAATTCACCCTAAGGTTTTTGCATCGATGGACCGATGCTAGTGGTCCGGAGCCAAGGGTGGCCTCCGGGGAGCGGCGCTCAGGGTGGAGCGTCTGTGAATGGAATCACACGAGTCCCGGTCCTCAGGTAGAGGCACCTCCGGGCGTAAATCATGGAGGAATAGCCCACATGGGTCTTCGAATCAACTCAAATGTCGAGGCGTTCAATGCGCATCGCAGCCTCTCGGCGTCGAGCAACCTGCTCTCCAAGTCGATGGAAAAGCTCTCGTCCGGACTGCGCATCAATCGCGCTGCCGACGACGCAGCCGGCCTCGGTATCTCCGAGCGTCTGCGTGGACAGATCCGCGGCATCGAGCAGGCCTCGCGCAATGCACAGGACGGCATCAGCCTGGTGCAGACGGCGGAAGGTTCGCTCCAGGAGATCTCCTCGATCCTCCAGCGTGTCCGCGAGCTCGCCGTCCAGTTCGAGAACGGCGTCTACGGCGCAGAATCCCGTGCGGCGATCACCGCCGAGGTGACGCAGCTCGAGGCCGAGGTCACTCGCATGATCGCCGGTGCGGAGTTCAACGGCGTGTCGCTGCTGGCGACCGGTACCGTGACGCTGCAGATCGGGCCGAACAGCAACGCCTCGGACCAGATGACCGTGACGACGCCCAACGCGACGACGGCCATCGGAACGGCGATCAGCGCCTTCTCCGGCGGCAACCCGACGCTTGCGGACATCGACACGGCGATCAACGCCATCTCGACCGCTCGTGGCACGCTCGGTGCGGTGCAGAACCGGCTCGAGTACACGGTCAATGCGCTCGGCGCCTATCAGGAGAACCTGATGTCAGCCGAGAGCCGGATCCGCGACGTCGACATGGCATCGGAGATCACCAAGATGACCAAGCTGCAGATCCTGCAGCAGAGTGGAACGGCGATGCTCGCTCAGGCGAATGCCGGCCAGTCCAACGTTCTGAGCCTGCTGCGCTGATACGGCAGCAGGTGAAGTAGCCCCGTATACGCGCTCCGGTCACGTGACGTCCGGAGTGCAGCGGGAGGCGATGGCCGGGGCGGCTCGACACCCCGCGGCCACAGCCGACTGACATCGACACAAGGGACGCAGCGTGGTGGCTCGACACCCCCGCTGGGTCCCTTTGTCATGCCGGGATCAAGTGCCTGCAAAGCTTCTCTTTTACACTAATGATATTGCAGTACGTTGCCGATACTAGTGATGCGGACCCACGGGTGGCGTCCGCGAACAGCACAAATGGTGTTCCTCCAGGGTGAGAGGAACGCGGCACGGAAACAGCCGAACCTCGAGCAGTGTCATGCGTCGCGATTGACGCCACCAGACCCGCTCGGGCCGGCCGCACGGAAGACGGTCATCATGGGACTCAGCATCAACAACAACCTCGAGGCATTCAACGCGCATCGATCGCTGACGTTGAACAGCCTCCGACTCTCCAAGTCGATGGAAAAGCTCTCGTCGGGACTGCGCATCAATCGTGCGGCTGACGACGCCGCCGGGCTCGGTATCTCCGAGCGGTTGCGTGGACAGATCCGTGGCATCGAGCAGGCCTCGCGCAACGCGCAGGATGGCATCAGCCTGGTGCAGACGGCGGAAGGCTCGCTGCAGGAGATCTCCTCGATCCTCCAGCGCGTGCGCGAGCTGGCGGTGCAGTACGAGAACGGTGTCTACGGCGCAGAGTCGCGTGCGGCGATCACCGCCGAGGTGACGCAGCTCGAGGCCGAGGTCACTCGCATGATCGCGGGCGCGGAGTTCAACGGCGTGTCGCTGCTGGCGACCGGTACCGTGACGCTGCAGATCGGGCCGAACAGCAACGCCTCGGACCAGATGACCGTGACCACGCCAAATGCCACGACGGCGATCGGCACGGCGCTCAGCGCCTTCTCGGGCGGCAACCCGACCCTTGCGGACATCGACGCGGCGATCAATGCGATCTCCACGGCGCGTGGCACGCTGGGCGCGGTGCAGAACCGGCTGGAGTACACGGTCAACTCGCTCGGTGCCTATCAGGAGAACCTGATGTCGGCAGAGAGCCGGATCCGCGACGTGGACATGGCGAACGAGATCACCAACATGACCCGTCTGCAGATCCTGCAGCAGAGCGGAACGGCGATGCTCGCCCAGGCAAACTCGATGAAGTCGAGCATCCTCAACCTGCTCGAATGAGTGGGATGGGCAGGTGGGTATGCTCCCCACATGTCACGAACGCGAACTACCGTAGGAATCGGCCTCTCGGCGCTGGCGAGCGTGGGAGTCGCCGCCTACATGAGCGGCCGACGCGCCGTTCCGAGCTGGTCCGGCACCGTCTCGCTGCCGATCCTGGATGCACCGGTCTCGGTGCTGCGCGACGAGTGGGGCGTGCCGTCGGTCTTCGCGACGACGAGCGCTGACGCCTATCGCGTCCAGGGGTGGCTGCACGGCACCGACCGCACCTTCCAGCTCGACATGCTGCGCCACGTCGGCACCGGGCGCCTGGCCGAGCTCGTCGGCGAGCCCGGCGTGCGCACCGATCGGCTGATCCGCACGCTCGGCTTCCACCGGCAGGTGGAGGGTGACTGGGAGCTGCTCGACGCCGACGTGCGTGCCGGACTCGAAGCCTTCACCGAGGGTGTCAACGCTGCCTTCACGCGGGCCCGCAGGCGCCTGCCTGTGGAGTTCCGACTGCTCGGCGTCAAGCCGCGGCCGTGGCGCCCGCAGGACTGCCTCGCCCTGAGCCGCGTGATGGCCCTCGGCCTCTGCGGCAACTGGGAGAGCGAGCTCGCACGCGGTGAGCTCGCAGCGAGCGTCGGCACCGAGGTGCTCGACGTGCTCGAGGCGGGCGAGCATGAGCGCGCCTGGCCGGCGCAGATCCACGCCGACGTGCTCGGCGAGCTGATGGCCGCCACGCGCGATGCGACGTCGGCCTTCGGTGGCCCTGGCGGCATCGGCTCCAACAATTGGGTGATCGGCCCGCGTCGCACGCGCGACGGCGGCGCCATCCTCGCCAACGACCCGCACCTCGACCTCGCGCTGCCGAGCGTCTGGTACGAGCAGCGACTCTCCGGCGGCGACCTCGACGTGCGCGGCTTCACCTTCCCGGGCGTGCCCGGCGTCGTGCTCGGCCACAACGGGCGCGTGGCGTGGGGCTTCACCAACTCGTCGATCGACGTGCAGGACTGTTACCTCGAGGAGTTCGACGCGACGAACGCCAACTACCGCGACGTCGGCGGCGACTGGGTGCCGATCGAGCATCGCACCGAGAAGATTCGCGTCAAGGGTGGCGCCGATGTCGAGCTGGTCGTGCGCTCGACGCGCCGCGGCCCGATCATCACCGACGCCGCGACGAGCACGCACCTGGGCGACCCGGTCTCGCTGCGCTGGGATTCGCTGCGCCCCGCGCAGACCGCGAAGACGGTGCACGACCTCAACCGGTCGCACGACTGGGACTCCTTCCGCGCCTCGCTGCACGGCTGGCTCGCGCCGGCGCAGAACGTGGTCTATGCCGACACCGAGGGCAACATCGGCTACCAGCACATGGGCGAGGTGCCCGTGCGCGCCGAGGGTAACGACGGCAGCGTGCCGCGGCGCGGCGACGACCCGGCTGGCGAGTGGATCGGCACGATCCCGTTCGACGAGCTGCCGAGCGCCTTCAACCCGTCATCGGCGCGCATCGTGACTGCGAACGACCGGTTGGTCGGCGACGACTACCCGTACTTCATGAGCCGCGAGTGGATGAACGGCTACCGCGGCGAGCGGATCCGCAGCCTCATCGACACGATCGAGGGGCACACCGTCGGCGACCAGGTGCGCATCCAGACTGACATCTACTCGATTCCCGGCACGCGCTTCCAGGAGCTGCTCGAGCAGCTGGGTCCGGAGCCGAAGACAGCGGCCGGTCAGGAAGTGCTCGACGCGCTGCGTGCGTGGGATGGCGAGCTGCGTGTCTCCAATGACTCCAGCGCTGCATGGCGACTGACACAGCGCGCGCTGCAGGACGAGGTGTTCGGCTTCCTCGGCGAGCTGATGCCGCGGTTCCTCGGCTACAGCCGCACTGGCGTGAATGGATTCTGGGCGATGTTCGGTCGCTCGACGCCCCGCATCCTCGCGGCGATCGCCGACGATGACCAGGCGCTGCTCGATGTTGGCGAGACCGTCCGTGCGCGACACGCCGCAGGCGAGGAGGGCGTGCCCGCCCCGCTCGAGGGGTGGACGCCGCACGGCTCGTGGACCGCGCTCGTGGCGGAGGCGCTCGACCGTGCCGGCGCGTGGTGGTCGGGTGCCCAGGAGGAGGGCGAGCGCAGCACGTCACGCTCGCTGCCGCGCACGGCGAACAATGTCGTGACGAAGGCGGCCGGCAACCTCAACGAGCGGATCGATGAGCGGCTCGCACCGCGGCGGCGCTATCACCGCCTGCGCCTGCAGCATCCGCTCGGCACGGTGGCGGGCATCGGCCGGATCGCCAACCGCGGGCCGTACCCGATGCCGGGCGACCCCGACACGGTGTGGCAGACGTCGCAGTACAACAATCCGCTCAACGACCACGCCATGGTCGGGCCGAGCCACCGCAACGTGGTGGACCTCGCCGACGTCGACCGCTCTGTCGCGGTGCTCTGCGGCGGCCAGTCGGGCCACCCGGCGAGCCCGCACTACGCGGACCAGGTCTCCATCTGGCGCCGCGGCGAGACGCGGCCGGCTCCGTTCACGCGTCCAGCGCTCGAGCGCATGGCCCGCTACCGCCAGAAGTTCCTGCCGTAGCGGGTCAGGTCGCCCGCATCAGCGGATGAATCCCGCTCGCACGAGGAAGATGGCGAGCAGCTCGCGCATGCGTGGCACGGCAACGACGGCGCTCATCGAGGCCCAATCTCGCCGGAACCGGGGGTGACGCTGCGTGCGTCGTGGGTCCAAGTCGTCCTGATATGGGTCGTTCATGGTGCCTCGGAACGTGCTCGTGTGGCGTTGTGCCTCTCACCTGTTGTATCCCGTCGCAGCGTCGTTATGTCTCGGCCGAAACCCGAACCTTTGCGATACGTCCAGCGTGCTGCGACCGGATCAAGTACCCCGGATGGGCGCCGATGGTGGTGCAGAGAGCGAGTACGTCTTCAGGGGACCATTCGATGTCGAACAAGAATCACCAGCAGCCGCAGCCCAACAAGCCGGAGCAGCCGCGCACCAACCGTAACTTCATCATCATCGCGCTCGTCTGCATCGCTGCATTCAGCATGGCGGCGGCGATGGCGTCTTCCAGCAACGGCTCCGCGCCGAAGGAAGTGCGTCTGAGCGAGTTCACCAAGCAGGTGGAGTCGGGCAAGATCGAGAACGCCCGCGTGCTGCCGCAGCAGAACCGCGTGATCGCTCGCACCTCGGACGGCAAGGAGGTCACCACGACCTACTCGCCCGACTTCAAGGTGACCGAGAAGCTCGAGGCGGCCGACGTGCCCTTCGACGTCAACAACGGCAGCAAGTCGAGCGGCGCCTCCTGGCTCATCCTGCTCGGCCTCGTCGGTGTCGTCGTGCTGGTCATCGTCCTCAATCGCAATCGCAACCAGGCCGCCAAGCAGGCTGCCGGCGCCCCGGGCAAGATGATGGAGGTCGGTGAGGTCACCGTCACCTTCAAGGATGTCGCCGGCTGCGACGAGGTCGTCGCCGAGCTCGACGAGATCCGTGGCTTCCTCGAGAATCCCGAGAAGTTCCGCAAGCTGGGCGCGAGCATCCCGAAGGGCGTCATGCTCTACGGCCCGCCCGGAACCGGCAAGACCCTGCTCGCCCGTGCCGTCGCCGGTGAGGCTGGCGTGCCGTTCTTCTCGATCTCCGGCTCGGACTTCGTCGAGATGTACGTCGGCGTTGGCGCGAGCCGCGTCCGCAAGCTGTTCGAGGCCGCCAAGGCGAACGCCCCGTGCGTGATCTTCATCGACGAGATCGACGCCGTCGGCCGCAAGCGCTCCAACAACGCGCAGGGTGGACAGGAGGAGCGCGAGAACACGCTCAACCAGCTGCTCGTGGAGATGGACGGCTTCTCGCCGAGCGACGCCGTCATCGTGATGGGCGCCTCCAACCGCTCCGACATCCTCGACCCGGCGCTGACGCGTCCCGGCCGCTTCGACCGCTCCGTCGTCGTCGACACGCCCGACCGTAAGGGCCGCTTCGAGATCCTCAAGGTGCACGGCAAGGGCAAGCCCTTCGCCGCCGACGTCGACCTGGAGATCATCGCGCGCCAGACCGCAGGCTTCTCGGGCGCCGACCTCGCCAACCTCGTCAACGAGGCTGCGCTGCTGACCGCACGCGGTGAGCGCGACGAAGTCACCAACGGCGACCTCGACGAGGCGATCATGCGGGTCCTTGCCGGACCGCAGAAGACGCGCCTGCTCAAGGACAGCGAGAAGAAGATGATCGCCGCCCACGAGATCGGTCACGCGATCGTCGCCAACCAGATGCCGGAAGTGGACCCCGTCCACAAGGTCACGATCGTCAGCCGCGGCCGCGCGCTTGGCCTGATGGTCAGCCTGAGCGAGGACGACCGCGTCACCCGCTCGCGCACCGAGCTGATGCAGCAGATGGCTGTCTGCCTCGGTGGACGCGTCGCAGAGGAGCTCGTCTTCGGCGAGATCTGGACCGGCGCCGAGAACGACCTCGAGAAGGTCAACGCGATCGCACAGCGCATGGTCCTGCAGTGGGGCATGAGCGACAACTTCTCGCTGCGTGCACTCGTCAGCCAGGACCAGCTGATGGCGCACTCCGATGAGCTCAAGGGCCGCATCGACGTGGAGATCGACGCGATCGTCGGCGAGGCGAAGCTGATGGCGCAGGAAGTGCTGCTCGAGCACCGTGAGGCACTCGAGCGCCTGACCACCGTGCTGATCGAGCGCGAGACGCTGGAGCGCGACGAGTTCGAGCTGCTCATGCGCGGTGGCGAGCTGCCCGAGCTGATCATCGAAGCCGACGGCACGGCGCATGCCACGCAGCAGACCACCCCGGTCCGCCTCGCGCACCTGGCAGCGTTCACCCGCCCCGGTATCGGCCACGAGGGTTCCAGCACGGAAGACGCGGGCTGGGCGATCGGTGACCTGGATCGTCGCGACGCGAAGTCGTCAGGCGCCAAGTTCCGCTTCGGTGCCGCGCCGATCACGCAGGGCGACGCCGCGACCACGGATTCGACCGACTCGACCGACGCCAACGACACGGATACGACGCAGGAAGTCGCGTAGCTACTCGTCGCGGCTCGCGCGCCGTTCGAGGCGTTCGATGTCGACGAGGTCCTGCGGCCGGCCCGCGGCTCGCTTCATCGCGATGAGGTCGTCGCGCCCGGCCATCCAGATTCGGCCGGAGATGTCGGTCAGCGTCGGCACGGCGTTCTGGCGAAGCTGATCGAAGCCGTCGACACCGGATACGTATTGCAGGATGTCGAGTCGGCCGAGCCGTGTCGCCAGGAGCCAGTTCCCCCCGAAGCCGAAACTCGCTCGCTCCCATTCCAAGGGGTGCTCGATCGGGTCGAAGTCGGCGATGGTGAACGGTGCCGCGTCGAGATCGACGAGGGCTGCCCAGAGTCGGTCGAGGTTCGCAGGACTCGGGTCCGGCACGATGTCGATGTCCTTCGTCGCGCGGATCGCATCATGTGCGCTGAGCGCGAAGCCGCCGATCACCACGAACTCCACGTCGTGTCGATTCAGCGCACCGAGCAGGTCGAGCGGCAGGAGTGGCTGCACGTCATCTTCATCAGGCGACATCGTCGTCCTCTTCTCGTGCGGTGCGCACGCCGCGAGCGAGCGCATGGACAGCGGTGATGAGGTTGTGGGCGTCCTGCACTGAGCGGTTGCGTGCGCGCTGCTCGTGGACCTGGGTCAAGCCGTCTCGCAGGCGGCCTGAAGCGTCCGATGCATCGCGGCGCAGCTCGGCGCCGAGGTCGACCAGGAATGCGGTCGGGATTCCCATGTGCGTGATGCCGCTGGAGATGGGCCGCAGTGGCAGGTCGCCCGACCTTGCCCATCGATCGAGCGACTGCACGCTCACTCCCAGGACGCGAGCGGCGATGCGTTTGCGGGTGACGTGCGGGAGGGTGGACAGGAGACGCTTCTCAACTGCTGCCAGTGAACGACGCACCCGCTCCGGGCAGCTGTCCGCTTCGACCCGAAGGGCGACGATCGACTCGAGCAGCTCGTACTGTTCGTCGGTGGTCATGGCCACAGCGTAGCGCATCGGTTGGTGTTTATAACACGAAAACACCAAGCTGATGCTCGGAGTGGCTCAGGTCCGGGTGAGCTGCACCGTGCCGATGACGTTACCCGTGACCTTGACGGCCGTGACGGTGAATCCCTCGAACTGGGCGAGCTCGCCCGGCGCGGGTACAGCGCCGAGCGCGTCCATCAGCAGGCCGCCGACGGTGGCAGCGTCGGTCTCCTCGGGTGGCTCGAAGCCGATGTCCTCGAGGTCGTGCACCGGGAAGGTGCCGGGCACGATGAAGGAGCCGTCGGGCTGGCGCTGGTAGCCGCGCGGGTCGGAGGGGGAGAGGTCGCGGTCGTACTCGTCGTAGAGCTCGCCGACGATCTCCTCGAGTAGGTCCTCGACCGTCACGATGCCGATCGTGCGCCCGTGCTCGTCGGCGACGATCGCCAGCTGCACGCGCTGGGACTGCAGCACCTTGAGCGCATCCTGCACGTGTGCGTTGTCGGGCATCACGACCGCCGGGCGGGCGAGGTCGCGCACTGGTGTCGAGGGCTCGATCGCCGCGACGAGCCGCGGCAGGGCAACCGTGCCGACGACGTGATCGAGGTCACTGCCTTCGGCCACCGGCGCGCGCGAGCGTCCTGCATGGGCGAGCTTGAGCGCGGCCTCGGAGGCCGGCATGTCGGCGTCGAGCGCGAGCACGTCGCGTCGCGGCACGAGCACCTCGCGCAGCATCCGCGTCTCCAGCTCGAGCACCCCTTCGACCATCGCCTGGCGATCCTTGGTGATCGCGGTCTCGGTGGCGATCACGTCGAGCACCTCCTGGTCGGTCAGCAGGTCCTCCTCGTCGACGCCGCCACCGCCCAGCATCGAGGCGAAGACGTCGGTGCACTTGGCGAGCAGCCAGACGATCGGCGTGGCGGCCTTGGCGAGGAAGGCGACCGGCAGCGCAGCGAGCAGCGCCCACCGCTCGGAGTGGCGCATCGCGATGCGCTTGGGCACGAGCTCACCGAAGACGAGCGTCACGAAGGTCAGCGCGAGCGTGACGACCACCAGCGAGAGGCCGCCGGCCGCGTCGCCGGCCCAGGCGAAGACCGGCTCGAGCGGATCCGCGAGTGACACGGCGGCAGCGGCTGATGCGAGGAAGCCCGCGAGCGTGATCGCCAGCTGGATCGTGGAGAGGAACCGTGATGGCTCCTCCGACAGCGCCAGCAGCGTGCGGCCGCGGCGGCCCTCATCGAGCGCCATACGCTGGATCTGGCTGCGGCGCAGGGAGACGACGGCCATCTCCGTGCCGGCGAATGCGGCGTTGACGAGCACCAGGACGGCGATGACGATGAGGTTGATCGCTATGGGATCCATGTACGACGGCTCCTACCCAGTGCGGGCATGCACCGTGCAGCAGCGGCTAGTGCTTGAGCGACTGCTGGTCACGATGGCGGTCCATCGCGAGCTGGATCAGTCGGTCGACGACCGAGTTGAAGGAGTGGCCGGAGGCCTCGAAGAGCTTGGCGTAGGCGCTGGTGGGCGTGCAGCCGGGCATCGTGTTGAGCTCGTTGACGATGACGCGATCATCGGGCGTGACGAAGCAGTCGACGCGGGCGAGGCCGGCGCAGTCGACGGCCTGGAAGACGCGCAGCGCGGTCTCCTGCACCTTGGCGGCGGCGGCGTCGGAGATGCGCGCCGGAACGCGCAGCACCGTCTGGCCCTCCTGGTACTTCGTGGTGAAGTCGTACCACTCGGAATCGGCGCCGCTGAAGTCGACCTCACCGGGAACCGAGACGATCGGGTCATCGTTGCCGAGCACGCCGCACTCGACTTCGACGCCCTCGATGGCGCCCTCGATGAGCACCTTGGAGTCGTGCTCGAAGGCGAGGTCGAGGGCGACGCGCAGCGTCTCCTCATCGGTCGCGCGGCTGATGCCGATCGACGAGCCGAGCCGCGCTGGCTTCACGAAGACGGGGTAGCTCAGCTCGGCGTTGACGCGGGCGACGGTCGCATCGCGCTCGTCGCGGCTGCGATGGGCGACGACCTCGGGTGCGACGTCGATGCCGGCGTCCCGCAGGATCGCCTTGAAGATCGCCTTGTCCATGCCGACCGCGGAGGCGAGCACGCCGTTGCCGACGTACGGCACGCCGGCCGTCTCGAGCAGTCCCTGGATCGTGCCGTCCTCACCGAACGGGCCGTGCAGGACGGGGAAGATGACGTCGATGCCGCGGAGGGCATTGGAGGGGCTCGTCACCGTGGCGGGGCGCACCTCGCTGCGGTGGGCCATCGGGCGCAGCGTGCCACCCTCGCTCAGCTCATCGGAGTCGGCGGCTGCCTGCGCGGAGGCGGCACCGGTCGGCGCGAGGATCGCGGCCATCGGTGCGTTCGTGGCGAGCGCGAGCTTCGACGGGCTCGTCAGGCGCCAGTCGCCGCTACGCTCGATGAGCACGGCGACCGGGTTGTACTTCTCCGGATCCAGCGCGGCGATGATGCCGGCAGCGCTGAGACGGGAAATGTCGTGCTCGGAGGAACGGCCACCGGCAAGAATCGCGACATTGAGCTTTCGCACGTACGTATCTACCTCAGGGGAGCTGTGGCCACGTGGCCGGAGTACGCAGAAAGCGTATCGTGTTCATTCCCCGGGAGGCGAGGGTTGATCCCCGTGAGTGGCCCGAATGTCCCTGAAACGGTCGCCCATCGGACGATCAGGGAGCGGGCCGCGCGTTGCGCTGTGCCGCGATCTCGATGCGGGCTGCGAGGTTGTTGGTGATCTCACGCCACATGGGCGCATCGATCCGCTTCGCGATCGGTGGAATACCGGCGTTGGAGCGATTGGAGTTCGGGGCGATGTGGGTCAGCGGCACGATGCGCGTGTCCTCGCGTCGACCGCCCACTTTCGCGAGCCAGTCGTCGAACATCATCACGCCGTCGGGGCTGTCGGCGAGGTGCCGATCGATCACGAGCAGCTTGTCGTCCGTCGTGCGCGCGAGCGTGGCGAGGTGGAAGTTGTTTTCGAGGCCGCCGACCTGGACGCGATAGGCGACCGCCGACGCTGCCACGCGGGCGTCGCTGGCGCCGATGTTCTGGAGCGCTGCGGGAATCGAGCCCGTGATGCGCTCGGCCAGCGCCATGCCGGTCATCACGCTCTTCTCGAGGCAGGTCGAATCATTGTCGGGCAGCAGGGTGTGGGCCATCTCCCAGCCGGTGGTGCGGATCTGGCCCTCATCGAGCGGGCGCAGGAGCTTGAGCGCATCGTCGATCGGCGACAGCACGGGCCCGGCGCCGTGTGGCACGTGCTCGGCGGCGTCAGCGATCAGGCCACCCCAGAGGCGCATGCCAGCGGCATGCTCAGCCGCCCTGCCGATTACGGATTCGATCCCCAGTCCCATGCCGGTACATCGGTGGGCGCGCCAAAATCGTCTCGCACTGCAACGATGCTGTGACTGGCGGGCGGCCCGGGAGGTCGACCGGGGCGACGGCCCGGGCTACTCGCCGGCGGCGTCGTTCCCGTTCCCGTTGCCATTGCCGTTGCCGTTCCCGTTGTTGCCGGGATCGACGGCCTGCTGGAAGCGCAGGATGATGAGCTGGATCGTCGAGTTGAGCTCGCGTGTCTGCCCTGCGGCGGGGTCGGTCGAGCCGACCGTCCCGTCGCGGTCCGGGTTGTCGGTCGGCGCCTCCTCGGTGCCACCGACGGCGAAGCCCGCTGCCTCCAGGTCGGCCGTGGCGTCCGCCTCGGACTTGCCGGCGACATCCGGGACGGCGTTGGAGCCGCTCGCGTAGGTCAGCTTGATCGTGGCGTCCTCCTCGGCCTCTGCGCCGGGGCCCGGGACCTGCGTCAGCACCTCGTTGCGCGGCTTGCTCGAGTTGACGGCCGTGGCGTCGACGCTGAAGCCCTCCTCCTGAAGCGCGGCCCGCGCCTGCTCGATCGTCATGCCGACGACGTTGGGCACCTCGTTCGCTGCCGGACCCGTGCTGATGTTGAGCGTGATCTTCGCGGTCTTGGGGGCCTCGGTGCCGGCGGCCGGCGTCGACGAGACGATGAGGCCTTCCTCGACCTCGTCGTCGGCGACCTCCTTGAACACCGGCGCGGTGAAGCCGGCCCCGGTGATCTCGGCGGTGGCGGCGGCCTTGGTCATGCCGGCGGTGTCGGGGACCTCGATCGGCGCGGGGCCCGAGCTGATGACGAGGTCGACCTCGCCGCCCTCCTCGAGCTCATCCTCGGCGTTCGGATCCTGGTCGATCACCTCGTTGATGGGGGCGGTGTCGCTCGCCTCCTGCGTGGTGTTGCCGACCACGAAGCCGGCCTCCTTGAGCGCGGTCTCGGCGGCGGGAGCCTGCAGGCCCACGACGTTCGGCACGGGGTCACCCTTGTCGCCACCGACGAGCAGGTAGGCACCGATCGCGAGCGCGAGCAGCAGCACGATGAGCAGCGGTGCGAGCCAGCGCCACGGCGACTTCGGGGGCTGGTCGGAATCGTCGTCCCAGTTGGATTCGGGCCACGCGGGCTCCGGCGGAACGGGATTCTCGTAGACGCGGCTCGTGATCGGCGGGGTGATCGGCTGCACGCGCGTGGTCGCAGCGGCTGCGCCGACGCCCGGCAGGACCTGGGTCATCGCCTGGGTGGTGGTGCCGTCGCGGGCGCGGTCCAGGTCGGCAAGCATCTCGTCGGCGCTGCCGTAGCGGTCGCCGGCGTCCTTCTCGAGCGCCTTGAGGATGATGCTCTCGAGGCCGGGGGAGATGCCCGGCTTGATCGTCGAGGGGCGCGGCACGGGGTCCTTCACGTGCTTGAGCGCGACGTTGACCGGGCTGTCGCCGTCGAAGGCGACTCGGCCGGTGCTCATCTCGTACATGACGACGCCGAGCGAGTAGAGGTCGGACGGCGCCGAGACCTCGAGGCCCTGTGCCTGCTCCGGCGACAGGTACTGCGCGGTGCCGACGATCGAGCCGGCCTCGGTCAGGCCCTGGTCGGCGTCGGCGGCAGCGCGGGCGATGCCGAAGTCGGCGATCTTGAGCCGGCCGTCGGTGTCGACCATCATGTTCTGCGGCTTCACGTCGCGATGCACGATGCCGTTGCGATGGGCGAAGCGCAGCGCGTGCAGCGCCTGGCGGCCGTAGGCGAGCACTTCCTGCTCGGTGAGGGCGCCGCGGCGGCGGACGAGGTCCTTGAGGGTCATGCCCTCGATGTACTCCATCGCGATGTAGTACGAGCCGCTGGCCTGGCCGCGGTCGTAGACCTGCACGATGTTCGGATGGTTGAGCTTCGCGGCAGCCGAGGCCTCGCGCAGGAACCGCTCGACGAACTGGGAATCCTCGGCGTAGCGCTGGTGCAGCACCTTGATCGCCACGCGCCGGCCGAGCGTCTCGTCCTGGGCGAGGTAGACGTTCGCCATCCCGCCCGAGCCGATCCGGCGATCGATCACGTAGCGACCGTCGTAGGTCGTGCCGAGGAGAGGATCGTTGGTCGTCGTCATGGTGTTGCTCCGATTCCCGGTTCTGTGCCCGGGCGCCAAGTCATTCCCACGGAGGGCAGGCATTCACACATCAGTTCGTCGTCTCCCCAAGCAGGGCCTGCAGGACACGCTTTGCAATGGGTGCAGCAGTACCGCCACCGGTCGAGCCAGTGGCCTGGCCCTCGACGGCGACGGCGATCGCGAACTTGGGGTCGTTGGCCGGCGCGAAGGCGACGAACCAGACGAGGTTGCCGGAGCCGCCGGTCTCGGCCGTGCCGGTCTTGCCGGCGACGTCGATGTCGCGCAACTGGGCCGCGGTGCCGGAGCCGACGTTGACGACGTTCTCCATCATCTTGGTCAGCGCCGCCGCGTTCGCCGGCGACATCGCTTCCTTCCAGACGTCGACCTTGTGGCGCGAGATCACGCGGCCGTTGTTGAGCGGTCCCTCGGCGCCGCGGTTGACCTGCTCGATCAGCGACGGCTTGAGCAGCACGCCGCGGTTGGCGATCGCGCCGGCGACCATCGCCATCTGCAGCGGCGTGACGGTGAGCCGCTCCTGGCCGATCGCGACGCGACCGATGTCGACGTTCGTCTCGGGCGGCAGCGGCGTTGAGCCGTCGCTGAGCCCGCTCTCGCGCAGCTCGTTGCCGGGCAGGCCCTCGAGCGGCGGCGTCTCGAAGAAGCCGAAGCGGGTCATCTGCGCGCGCATCGTGTCCTGGCCCAGCTCCTGACCGAGCTCGGCGAAGCTCTGGTTGATCGAGTTGGTCAGCGCCTTGGTGAAGTCGTGCTGGCCGTAGCAGGCGCCCCCATAGTTCTTGATGTCGGGGCCATTGGTCTTCGCGCCGCAGCCGCCCTTGAAGGTTCGGTCGGCGGAGATCCCGTTCTCGAGCGCGGCGGCGGCGGTGACGAGCTTGAAGGTCGAGCCCGGGGCGTAGCGTGCCTGGGTCGCGCGGTTGACGAGCGGGGAATCGGTGCGGGCGACGATGCTGGCGAAGTCGTTCTCGACATCCTGCGCGGAGAAGGTCGGCGAGGACGCCATCACCTTGACCTTGCCGGTCTTCGGCTCGAGCACGACGACCGCGCCGCGGAAGCCGCGCTCGGCGAGCGCTCGCTCCGCCGTGCGCTGCGCGCCGGCATCGATCGTCAGCGTGACGTTGTCGCCGATCGCCTGCTCGTCACCGTCGAGCAGCCCGACGACGGCGCCCAGGTCGCGCGTCGAGCCGGTCAGCACGTCGTTCATCGCGCGCTCGACGCCCGAGCGGCTGCGGCCACGCGTGTCGTAGCCGAGCACGTGCGCGGCGAGCGAGCCCTGTGGGTAGCGGCGGCGCCAGATCGTGTCGCCGTTCGCACCCTTCTCAGCGCCGCGTCCGGCGAGGCGCACGCCGTCGGCGGTGCCGATGAAGCCGCGCTGGATGCGCTGCTCGTAGTAGGCGGTCTGGTTGTTCTCGTCCTTCTGGCGCAGCTCGCCGGCAGTCACGACCTGCCACCACGTCAGCAGCAGCACGATGCCACCGAAGCCCGCACACAGCAGCGTGAAGACGCGTGCCATCCGGCTGTTCATCGAGCCGCTCACGCGGTCGCCGCCTGTTCACGATTCGCGGTCACCCGCGTGTGGTGGGAGACCATCAGCAGCAAGCCGACGAGCAGCCAGTTGGCCAGCAGGCTCGAGCCGCCGTAGCTGACGAAGGGCAGCGTCTGGCCGGTCAGCGGCAGCAGCCGCACGATGCCGCCGACGATGATGAGCGACTGCATCGCGAACACCGCGGCGAGGCCGAAGGCGAGGAGCTTGGAGAAGCCGTCGCGGCACTCGGCGGCGATCGCGAAGCCGCGCCAGGAGAAGACGACGAAGCACATCAGCACGGCGACCGCCCCGATGAAGCCGAGCTCGTTGGCGATGACGGCGAAGACGAAGTCGGTCTGTGCGTCGGGGATGATCGTGGCGCCGTTCTCGGCGACGACGTAGGCCTGGCCGAGCCCGCGCCCGAGCAGCCCACCGTCGGCCATCGCAAAGAGCGCCTGCAGCGGCTGGTAGCCGGAGGTGTCGGAGGTCGCCCACGGGTCGAGCCAGACGTCGAAGCGGCTGCGCACGTGCGGTGCGATCCGGTAGACGGCAGCGGCACCGGCGATGAAGGAGACGAGGCCCGCCGCCGGGTACCAGGCGCGCCCGGTGGCGACGTAGACGAGCAGCAGGAAGGAGCCGAAGAAGAGCAGGCTCGTGCCGAAGTCGTTCATCGCGACGAGCAGGCCGAGGCTCGCGCCCCAGAACAGCAGCAGCGGCCCGAGGTGCTTGGGCGAGAAGCGCATCGCCAGCAGCTCGCGATTCTCACGCAGGTATGCGGCGAGGAAGACGACGATGCCGAGCTTGGCGAACTCACCCGGCTGGATCTGCATCGGGCCGAAGTCGAGCCAGAGGCGCGAGCCGTTGATCTCCTTGCCCAGCGGTGAGACGGTGATCAGCAGCACGAGGACGGAGCTCGCACCGATCAGGTACTTGTAGCGCTCCAGCACGTGGTGGTCGCGCACCAGCGTGATCAGCAGGGCGAGCAGCACGAGCGCGACGACGAACCAGGCCGTCTGCTTGCCCGCGAGCTCGGGCTTGATGCGGTAGGTCATCGTGATGCCGATGCCCGTGAGGAGCCCCGCGCCGGGCAGCAGCCACGGGTCGGCCAAGGGCAGGACCCGGCGCACGACGAGGTGGATCGCCAGCAGCAGCACCAGGAAGGCGCCGCCCCAGACGAGCCCATCCGCGCTCAGGACCTTCGAGCGGGCGAGGAAGACCGTGCCGTACGCCGCCGTGACCGCGAGGCCGACGACGACGAGCCAGAACGCTTCACGCAGTCGCGGCGTCGCCATCGGGCGCCTCCACGCGGTCGGGCAAGCCGTCGACCACTCGTTCTGCGTCGGTGCGGCTCAGGATGCGATGGGAGTCGACCAGGCGCTCCTGGTCGGCGGCCGACAGCTCCTCGGCGGTGACGTCGGAGGTCGAGTGCGACCTCGAGAGCCCCGCGAAGGGGAAGCCGCGATCGATGCCGACGCGGCCATCGGCGCGCTCGGTCAGGAAGTAGGACTGGCTCCAGAGGAAGCCGCCGGCGACGGCCGCGACGATGACGACCGTGATGAAGGCGAGCCAGCCGCGCACGGTGCGCGAACGTGCGACGCCGGTCGGGTCGTGGAACTCCTCGCCCTCGCCGTCATGCTCCGCGCCATTGACGTCGATCGGCTGGAGCGCGGGCAGCTCACCCGAGTGCTCGACGTCGCGCTCGACGACCGGCAGCGGACCCGAGGCCTCGGCCGGGGCATCGCTCAGGCCGGCGAGCTGGGGGAGGCGCGAGGTCGACTGCGCATCGGAGGCGGCCAGGGCGGCATGCAGCTCCTGGACGTTGAGCTCGCCGCTGACGTCGCTCGGCACGGGCTGGGCGATCACGACGGTGATGTTGTCGGTGCCGCCGCGTGCGTTCGCCTGGTCGACGAGGCGCTGGGTCGCGGCATCGGGATCCTTCGCGCTCTCGAGCAGTGCGCGAGCAAGCTCGGCCTCGGTCACGTGCTCGGTGAGCCCGTCGCTGCAGGCGAGCAGCCAGTCGCCGGGACCGACGTGCAGCACGAAGGCGTCGACGGCGACCTCCGGCTCGGGCCCGAGGGCGCGCGTGATGACGTTGCGCTGGGGGTGGTGCGCGACCTCGGCCAGCTCGAGCCGGCCGGCGCGCACGAGCTCGGCGACGACGGAGTGGTCATCGGTCGCCATCCGGGCGCCGGCTGCGGAGATCACATAGAGGCGCGAGTCGCCGACGTGGCCGACGATCACCTCGCCACCGTCGCGCACGACGGCCGCGGTCAGGGTGGTGGCCATGCCGCGCAGCGCCGGATCATCGAGATGGGCCTGGTGCACGGCGGCGTTGGCTGCGAGCACGGCGTGCTCCATCGCCTGCACGGCATCGGCGGAGCTGCCCGCACGGGTCACGGCTGCGGTGTGCTGGACGAGCGTGTCGAGCGCGAGCTGTGAGGCGACCTCGCCGCGCGCGGAGCCGCCCACCCCGTCAGCGACCGCGAGCAGCGGCAGCTCGAGCACGAGCGCGTCCTCGTTGTGGTCGCGGCGCTGGCCGACGTCGGTGCGGGCGGAGCTGGGGATGAACGACGTCATTGCACGCCCTCGTAGCGGAACACGGTGGAGCCGACCTGCACGGCATCGCCGGGCTGCAGATTGGTGCGGCCGGTGACGGGAAGTCCGTTGACGAAGGTGCCGTTGGTCGAGCCCTCGTCGATGACGGTACCCGGTGGAATGATCCGTGCGTGGCGCCCGGAGACGACGCCCTCGTCGAGCACGACGTCGTTGGTCGCCGCGCGGCCGAAGCTGAGCCCGCCGCCGATCGTGAAGGGGATGCCCGGGCGCAGCACGGCGCTCGCCTCGACGACCAGTCGCGGATCGCGCAGGCCTGCGGCGCGGCGCGCTGCCTGCACGTCGGCGACCGGGATGATCGTGGAATCCTGCGGCTCGACGGGTCCGCGTGCCGGCCCACGACCGCCGCTGGCGCCGCGTGGCGCCGCGAGGTCACGTCGCGCGCCGCGCACGACTCGCCAGACGAACAGGTAGATCAGTCCGACGACGAGGATCTGTCCGATGAACAGCAGCTGCTGGATCACGGGTCAGGTCTCCCCGTCGAGCCAGCGATCGAAGCGCACGTCGGCGCTGCCGAACGTGACGGTATCGCCGAATTCGAGCGCACGCTCCGTAACCTTGGTGCCGTTGACGCTCACGCCGTTCGTCGAATCGAGGTCGCGCACCAGCCAGCCGCCGTCGCGGGCGACGAACTCGGCATGGTCGCGGGAGACGGAGGGATCGTCGAGTACGAGCTCGTTCGCCCGGCCACGTCCCACGCGCACGCGCACGCCCGAGAGCGGGAACGGACCGCTCGGCCCGAACGCGGCGGCGGCGCCGGCGGCCGGCGCGCTGACCGGAGCTGCGACCGGTACGACCTGGTGCACCATCGTGTGCTGGCCGGGGGCCTCGGTCGCGGGCGCGTCGGCCGGAACGGCGGCGTCCTCGCCGGAGGGCTGGGCCATCCGCGCATCGATGCCGAAGCTGCCGAGCGAGAGGTCGCGGTCCAGGTGCAGCTGCACCTTCGGCCGCGTCAGCAGCGCATAGCCGTTGCGGCGTGCGTGCTCGGCGAGGTACTCGCCCAATTCGGTCGTCAGCGCCGAGGAGTACGGCGACAGCTGGCGGTGGTCATCGCGCGACAGGTAGACGTCGAAGTGGTTCGGTACGTAGACGTTGCGCACGGTGCGCTGCTGGTGCTCGTCCATCTCCTTCACGAGCCTGCGTGCGAGTTCGACTGGTTGCACGCTGGTACGGAACACCTTGCCGAAGGTTCCTTCGACAAGGCGGGCGATGTTCGTCTCGATGGTGCGAAGCAGGGACATGGCCTCGTCAGGACGTATGCGTGGGCAGCTCGGGTACCGGCCTCGGCCGGGCATGGCAAAGCTGCGTTGAAGCGGCACTATACTCGAACGTGGATGCCTTGTGAGCGGGAGAAATGCCTGCTCGCCCCGGCATCGGACACACACCTGACTCCCCCACCGCAGGACCTCCCCGATGAACGACAGCCGCTCACGCACCAGCTTCGCCGACGACCTCAACGAGTTCGACAACCTGCTCGAGGACGACGACGTCCAGCCGGTCAAGTCGGGTCGCACGGGCCGCATGCCGGCGGTGCGTTCGAACGGATCGTCGACCGGCGGCGCCGGATCCGGTGAGCCGCGCGGCTCCCGGCTGCGCATCACGCCCGACTGGAACCGCATCGCGGCAGTGCTCTTCGTCGGGGCGATCGTGCTGCTCGTGCTCTGGTTCGCCGTGTCGAGCATCATCGACTCACGCCGCAACGGCGCGTACAAGGACTACTTCGGCGAGGTCCGCGACATCGCGACCCAGTCGACCGCACAGGGCGCCGAGCTCGACACGATCCTCACCGATCCGAACATGGGTGACCGCGCCCAGCGCATCGCCCGCATCGAGCAGCTCGCCAAGCGCGCCGACAAGCTCGCCGAGAAGGCCGAGGCGATCGAGACGCCAGACCAGCTGACCGGCACCCGCACCTGGCTCGAGACGAGCCTCGCCTACCGTGCCCATGGCATCGACGGCGTGCAGCGCGCCCTGACCGCGTCGATCGACTCGAAGGACGCCGATGCGTCGGCCACGCAGGTCGCCGCAGCGATGTCGCGGCTCGTCGCCTCGGACGTCGTCTGGGCCGACTCCTTCGCCACCTCCGCCAAGGACGTGCTCGACGCCGACGAGGTGCGCGACGTGACAGTTCCCGCCTCGGTCGCCGTCAAGGACCTCGATTCGGTCAGCATCACCGGCATCGCCGCGATGATGACCCGGCTCACCACGAGCGGCAAGAACACCGGCGAGAAGATCGCTCCCGCACCGAAGGACGGCAAGATCCGCGGTGGCGCACTCGAGGGTGGCCGCGTGACGGTGGCGCCCAGCGGTCAGACGCTCGGCATCAACTCGCTGACCGAGATCGAGGGTGGCGACAACATCGAGTTCGAGGTGCCCTTCACCAACCAGGGTGAAGTGCAGCTGACCGACGTGCCCGTGAAGGTCGTGCTGCGCAGCGAGGACACCGATCCGGTCACGCTGACCGCGGTCATCGAGCGCATCGATCCCGGCCAGACGTCGACCGCGAAGGTCTCGCTCGGCGAGATCCCGCCGTTCGGCAAGCTGCTCGACATGGACATCAACGTCGGCCCGATCTCGGGTGAGAAGAAGACCGACAACAATCGAGCGTCGTACCAGGTCCAGTTCAAGCTTCCGTAGCAACTCCTCGACCCGACAGGTCCGGTAGCCTTTCCCAGACGTGACGATGCTTCCTCCCACAGCCGACACGGCGCCGGGGCTCGTGGATACCGCGACCTCCACCGCCCCGCCGAAGACCCGCCGCACGATGCGTCGGGAGGCGCGGGCGGGCGCTCCGGCGGCGACGGGCTGGCATGCCTGGCTCGAGCTGACGAAGCCGAAGATCGTGCAGATGATGCTCGTCACCTGCGCGAGCGCGATGGTGATCGCCGAGCAGGGACTGCCCGACCTGCTGCTGTTCGTGCTGACGATGGTCGGCCTCGGCATCTCGATCGGTGGAGCGAGCGCCCTCAACCACGTGCTCGACCGCGACCTCGACGAGCGCATGGCGCGCACGCGGCGTCGACCGATCGCCAGCGGCACGATCTCCGTCGAGGCGGGAACCGCCTTCGGCCTCGCGCTCTTCCTGCTCGGTGGCGCGATCCTCTGCCTCGGCGTCAATGCGCTGACCGCGTGGTGCGCACTCGTCGGCGGCGGCTTCTACGTTGCCGTCTACACGCCGCTCAAGCGCTTCACCTCGCACAACACCGTGATCGGCGGCGTGGCCGGTGCGATGCCGCCCGTCGTCGGCTGGGCCGCGATGACCGACTCGCTCGCCTCGCCCTGGCCATGGGCGCTGTTCGGCATCATGTTCGCGTGGCAGCCCGCCCACTTCTGGCCGTTGTCGCTGCTGATGCGCAAGGACTACGCGGCGGCGGGCTTCAAGATGCTGCCGGTTACCCACGGCGAGGCGACCACCGACCGCGCGACTTGGCGCTGCATGGTGCTCACGCTCGCCACAACGCTGATCCCGTTCACGACCGGCGACGTCAGCTGGATCTACGGCGTCGGCATGGTCGTCGCGAACGTCTACCTGACGCGCCGCATGTGGGCGCTCGTCGTCGCACAGCGCGAGCTCGACCCGGGCGAGGCACTCGTCGGCGGCCCCGACTCCGCCGGCCGCATCGCCGCCCGCAACGCCTTCCTCGGCTCGCTGACCTGGCTCGCGATCATCTTCGTCGCCCTGCTCGTCGACTCACTCGTCTGACGGCTCCGCGCCCAGCGCAGGAAAAATAGAAAGGGGGCTGGCGGATGACGGTCCTTCCAGCCCCCTCCCTCGCACATGATCGTTCGGGGAGGTCGACCCGAACGCCAAGGAGTAGGCAAGGCCCGCTCGCCCGGTTGTCGGTTGCCGCGGTCAATTCGTTTCACTCTGGCTGGATGCGGGGCATATGAATGAGAATTTCATTCATAATGAACGTGAATTGCGATCAAACGCGGAGTGTCGCCTATGAGCCAGTTCCCCGACAAAGCACGTATCGATGCCGCACTCACCGACCTTGGGGCGCTCTTGGCCGAGCGCGGTGCTCACCATGAAGTCGCCATCATCGGCGGAGCAGCGTTCCTGCTCAACGGCGACGGCTTCGCGCGACCCACGGGCGATATCGATGTCGCAGCAGGCATCGTGGACGGGCGGATCTCAGATCGCGAACCAATCCCCGAGGCGCTGGCGATTGCGATTTCCGAGATCGGCGAATTGCATCGGCTGACCCCGGGTTGGGTCAGCGCGGCAGCCGCGAACAGCTTCGTCAACGTCCTTCCCGATGGATTTCTCGCACGAGCACATCGCAGGGACTACGGCGGCCTGGTCATCCAGGTCGCGTCGCGGACGGATCTGCTCCGCCTCAAGCTGAACGCGGCGATGCGGCGAGGTGCGGTCGGTGATCGACATCGCGCCGACTTCCTCCGCGCCCGACCGACACGGGAGGAGCTCGCAGACGCCGAGGCATGGCTTCGATCGACTGAGGCGCCGGCGCTGCACGACCGCATAGCCACTGTCGTTGCGGCCATCCACGAGGCGCTCGATGCCTGAGCGCGATCCGATCAACGAGCTGCTCTGGAACGCGTGGGGAGCGCTGGGCGTCAGCACCTGGAGCGTCGGCGAGGTGCAGACGGTCATCGATCCGGAAGTGCTGATCGCTGCGACGGCCACAGTCGGTGACGAGCGGCTGTTCCTGGAGACGGTCGACTGGGGGATCCTCCACGCGTCACTGCTCCTGCCACATCGTCTCCGCCGGCTCGCGCGGGAGACGGATGTGGCCGCTCGTGTCGAGGGATGGATAGCCACCGTCAACGCCGCGACGGCCGACGTCTCCTGGACGGCGCACGAGCCGCCAATCGACGGCTTCGTTCGCTCGGGTAAGTCGATGCGGTTCCCCGACCACGGACCGCATGCGCCGGCCGCGGCGGCGCTTCGCAGCCGAGTCATGCTCGGTCCGAGCGTTCGCTCAGAGGTGGTTCGAAGCCTGCATTCCGTGGCGGTCGGCATCGAGCCGTCGCTGGCCGCCGTGGATGTCGCCTGGCGTGCCGCGAGCACCAAGAGCCAGGTGAATGGAGCACTGGAGGACCTGGTTGGCGCAGGGTTGGTGATCCGACAGGGCACCCCCAAGCGTCGACGGTACGCTCCGCAAGGCCGTTCCGGTGACGCGATCGCGAGCGGCCTCTGGACGCCCTGGAGCACGTACGCCTACGGTCCCTGGCGGGAGGCATTGCGGCTCCTCGTGCTGCTCGACCGTATTCGAGGACTTGCAGCGGGGACCGCCACCATTTCCGCCGCGGTCGAGGCTCGCGCGCACTTCGCGCACGCAGCGACGTTGCTTGGATCGATTGACGCTACGTGGACGACGGACTCGCCGCAGGGATCCGCGGCGACGGTGCTTCCGGCTGCCGCCGCGTTGGCAGCCGACGCGACCGAGCGCCTCGCAGACCGACTGACACTCGGCTCGCGGCGATCGGCCTAGATGTAGCCGCGCAGCTTCGCGGCGCGGGCGACACGGGCGACGGCCAGGCACATGGCGGCGTCGCGCAGCGGGAGCTTGTGGTCCTGCGAGTAGGCGAAGACCTCGCCCCACGCGCGCTTCATGACGCTTGCGAGCTCGCGGTTCACGTGGTCCTCGGTCCAGCGGTACTGCTGGATGTTCTGGACCCACTCGAGGTAGGAGACGGTCACGCCGCCCGCGTTCGCGAGGATGTCGGGAACGACGGTGACGCCCATCTCGTTGAGCGCGGCGTCGGCCTCGCTCGAGAGCGGGTGGTTCGCCGCTTCGACGACCATGCGCGCCTTGACGTCGGCGACGTTGTCCTCGGTGATCGCGTTCGAGAGCGCGGCCGGGACGAGGATGTCGCAGTCCATCGTCAGCAGCTCGGCGTTGGTCGCGTTGTCGGCGTTCTTGTAGCCGGCGACGCCGCCGTGCTCGGAGACCCAGGCCTGCAGCGCATCGACGTCGAGGCCGGCGGGGTTCATCACGGCACCGGTCGCGTCGGAGATGCCGACGACCGTGCAGCCGAGCTCCTGGATCAGGCGCGCGACGTTGCTGCCGACGTTGCCGAA
>JAOPYV010000006.1 GCA_025964435.1 Thermoleophilia bacterium
AGGCCGTAGGCGAGCGAGGCTGCCGTCGGCTCGTTGACGATGCGCAGCACGTTGAGGCCCGCGACGCGTCCCGCGTCCTTGGTGGCCTGGCGCTGCGCGTCGTTGAAGTAGGCCGGCACGGTCACGACCGCGTCGGTGACCTCTTCGCCCAGGAACTCCTCGGCGTCGGCCTTGAGCTTCTGCAGGATCATCGCGCTGATCTCCTGCGGGGTGTACTGGTCGTCGCCGACCTTGATGACGGCGTCGCCGTTCTTGCCGGGCTCGACGGCGTACGGGACCATCGTCTGCTCTTCGGCGACCTCGGCCTTCTTGCGGCCCATGAAGCGCTTCGCCGAGAAGATCGTGTTCTTCGGGTTGGTGACGGCCTGCCGCTTGGCGGCGGCGCCGACGAGGCGCTCGCCCGTCTTCGTGAACGCGACGACGGACGGCGTCGTGCGCGCGCCCTCGGCGTTCGGGATGACGGTGGGCTC
This sequence comes from Thermoleophilia bacterium, assembly GCA_025964435.1. Lineage (GTDB taxonomy): Bacteria > Actinomycetota > Thermoleophilia > Gaiellales > SKUG01 > JAGQUL01. The sequence continues at coordinate 471 of JAOPYV010000006.1, forward strand.
GGTGCCCTCGAACACAGCCATGCAGCTGTTGGTGGTACCGAGGTCGATGCCGATGGTCCTGCCCATGGTGGAACTCCTTGCGTGAATGGTCGTTGGGTGGTGAATCTGTTGTCGGCGCACTCAAGTCAGAGCGGCGTCTCTCCAGCACTGTAGGGGTTGATGGTCCGCGGCGCAAATTCAGTTCGTTCGAATCTGCTGGAGTCGCACTCAGGTCTGGTGTTGCCCCGTAACGAACGACGCCGCCCCCAACCGGGAGCGGCGCCGGGAAACGCGGGGACGGTTCAGCCCCTGCGGAGCAGGCGGCTGCCGTCGACGACGGCGATGAGCGCGTCGGTCTTGAACTTGAGCTTCGTGTCGTCGGCGAGCTCGAACGGGACGTACGTCTCGCGCTTGAGCGGATCGAGCCCGCCTTCCATGAGCCAGTCCGGGCCCTCATAGAGGCCGAAGCCGTAGAAGCGTCCCTTGTCGTGCAGGATCCCGATGGCGGGTGCCTCGCCCTCCGACAGCGCTGCGAGCGCCTTGGTCGCACTGGCCACCGAGGCGTACCCCTTGGCGTTGCCTGCTGCGCCATAGGCGAGCAGGGGTGGATCGATCTGGCGCTCGAGCACGAGCTTGGCCACGGGGTAGTGGGAGCTGGAGCTGAAGCGGCCGTACGGGTGGCGGCCGGTGGCGAGGTCGAAATTGCTCATGGAAGTCCTTCTCCTGGAGGTGCAGGAGCTCGTAGTGGGCTCAGACGCCCATGCCGGTCTCGGGCTGCACCGAGTAGATGAGCTCGCTGCCATCGACGATCGCGCTGAGGCGCTCGTCACGGAAGTCGATCCCGTTGGAGTAGCTGGCGACGGGGAGGTGGAACGGCGTCTGGGGGGTGCCCAGGCTCGTCCCGCGCACGATGAAGTGCTGTCGCTCTGCGAGCGAGTACCCGTGGAAGCGGCCGTCGAGCTCGACGATGGCGACGGCAGGGAGGTTGCCCGTGCTCGCGCCGCGCATCGCATCGAGGGCGCTGTCGAAGCTCTCGTAGCCTGCGCGCTTGCCGACTTCCCGCTGCACGACGAGGCGTGAGTTGGGGTATCGCGGGATGTCGTTCTGGGCGACGACGGTGCCCGGTGCGTAGGGCATCCGGACTGGAGCGGGAGAAGCGAGGCGGCCCATGATGTGTCTCCTTGACGATGGTCGTGCGCATCCGTGCGCGGTGATTCGATCCTAGGACAACCAGCGGGGCGATGCGGCAGTAGCAGGCGCGGCTGGGGGGGGCAAGGTCCATCAGGTCCTGCGGAGTCCGGAAGAAGACGCGAGGCCCGGAGCTCCTCCCCCAAGGAGCGATCCGGGCCTCTGCGTGTGTATCCAATCCGATCATCTGTAATTCGCTGATCGCACCCCACGCGCGTTCATTGATGATGATCGGTCGACATCCACCTGCACGCAACGTTCACCCCCATGAGCGAAACGTGACAATCGGCGCTGATCCTTCCGTGGATCGGATGTCTATGTGAGGAAGTTGGGAACCGCCTGAGCGGTCTTCCGAACTGCCTGTACCACCTTTGTACGACGGGGTTCCTCGACTGTAAACCCCCAATTGGAACATCGCCTCGGCGTCGGTTCTCCGTCGGATCTGGTCGAGCGGCGTCTCAGGCCAGTCGTGGTGCCCCGGGCGGCCACGCCCAGCAGTCGGCCGCGGCGCCGGAGCCGCCCCGGGGGATGGAACGGCGACAGGGCGCATGCGTGCGCCGACGACGAAGGAGCATCGATGGCCCTCGGTGGCATTGGCAGGCGAGTAGATCCGGATCACGCGCGCGGCGGGATCGACGAGTCGCGGCGTGGCACCGGCGACGGCGCCAAGCGCTTTCCAGCGGAGGGGGAGCCGTTCCCCAACGGCATTGGTGGCGCGCGCTCGACCGGCACGGGCTATGTCATCAAGGATCCAGCGGTCGTCGATGCAGCGCGCACCCGCGCCGTCGACGCCCTGGCCATGGCTTCTGACGGCATTCCCGCCGCCAACGCGATCGGTGACCTGCCGCTCGGCGTGCACCGCGCAGCGAGCTGGGACGAGTTCGCCACCCGCTTCGCCACCAATGAGCGCCGCAGCGACCTGCTCGGCCAGCTGCGCCCCGCGCTCGACGCGCTGCACGGCGCCGGCATCACCCAGGCGATCATCGGGGGCAGCTATGTCAGCACCAAGCTGCACCCCGGCGACGTCGACATTGCATTCATGAGTCCGCCCGAGGGGCCTGCGCAGGCGAAGCGCGCGCTCGCGGCGCTCGGCGAACGAGCCAGCGAGGTCCACGGCTATCCGGCCGATGCGCTGCTGACGGAGGCGCCGACGCTGCAGGGCGTCGTTCCCGGTATCAACGTCCTGGAGTTCTTCCAGCGCAGTCGAGAGGGCAACCCGCGGGGTGTCGTCACCGTCTCCACGGCGCCCCTAAACTGATCCGAATTCCCCTCACGATGCGGGGATGTGCAGTGAACGCCGCCCCAAACGGGTACGATCCCGACCGTGGAGCAGCTGCAACGAATCCGTGATGGCTATGAGGTTGGTGGACGTCGCATCATGCGACGGGTCGCGCGCGCACTGTTGCGCCCGATCGGATCGATAGATCCCAACGCCGTGACCTGCTTGGGCACGATCCTCAACGGCGTCGCGGCCGTGCTGCTGTTCCATGGCATGTTCCTTGCCGCATGCATCGTCTTCCTCATCGGAAGCCTGATGGATGCGCTCGATGGAGCGGTCGCGAAGGTCACGGGGCGCGTCAGCGCATTCGGTGGCTTCCTCGACTCCACGCTCGATCGTGTCAGCGAGGGGCTCGTACTCGGAGGCATCGGCCTCATGTTCGCGGACCAGGGAGACCACCTGCCTGCCGTGGCGGCGTGCTTCGTCGCCATCGCCTGCTCGTATCTCACCAGCTACACACGCGCGAAGGCGGAAGCCCTCGGCGTGCAGGCCAAGGGAGGGCTCGCCTCGCGCGTCGAGCGCGTCGTCCTCCTCACGGTCGGGCTGCTGCTCCAGACATGGTGGTCCAACGCCCTCGAGTACACCGTGTACGTGCTGGCCGTCACCGCAGCGTTGACGGTCATCCAGCGCGTGCTCCACGTCAAGCGAGCCCTTCCGGACGGACACAAACCCCGCCGGGATCGCTCCACCACTAGAAGGAGCGTCAATCATGACGAGCCACAACACAAATAAGGTCCGCGTCGCGATCGCCGGCGTCGGCAACTGCGCCTCGAGCCTCATCCAGGGCGTCACGCACTACGCGGGCTCCACGGGCGAGGTTCCCGGCCTGATGCACAGCGTCATCGGCGGCTACGGCATCGAGGACATCGAGTTCGTCGCGGCATTCGATGTCGCGGACGCGAAGGTCGGCAAGGATCTCGCCGAGGCGATCTTCTCGGGCGAGAACAACACCGTGAAGTTCAGCGAGGTCGCTCCCGCGGGCGTGACGGTCCAGCGTGGACCGACGCTCGACGGCATCGGCAAGTACCTCTCCGAGGTCGTCGAGCTGTCCGCAGCGGAGCCGGTCGACGTCGCGCAGGTCCTGCGCGACACCAAGACCGACGTGCTGATCAACCTGCTCCCGGTCGGAAGCCAGCAGGCAGTCGAGTTCTACGCCGAGGCCGCACTGGCCGCCGGCACGGGCTTCGTCAACTGCATCCCGGTCTTCATCGCCGGTCGTCCCGAGTGGCGTGCGCGCTTCGAAGAGGCGAACCTGCCGATCATCGGTGACGACATCAAGAGCCAGGTCGGCGCGACGATCCTGCATCGCCGCATCGCCCAGCTCTTCCGTGACCGTGGCGTCAAGATCCTGCGCACGAGCCAGCTGAACGTCGGTGGCAACTCCGACTTCCGCAACATGCTCGAGCGGGAGCGCCTCGAGAGCAAGAAGATCTCGAAGACCAACGCGGTCACGAGCGTGCTGCCGTACGAGCTGCCGGCCAAGGACGTCTACGTCGGCCCGTCGGACTACGTGCCGTGGCTCGAGGACCGCAAGTGGGCGCACATCCGTGTCGAGGGCGAAGCCTTCGGCGGCGTGCCGCTCAACATGGAGATCAAGCTCGAGGTCGTCGATTCGCCGAACTCGGCGGGCATCACCATCGACGCCGTGCGCATGGCCAAGTACGCCATGGATCGCGGTATCGGCGGCGCCCTCGAGTGGTCGAGCGCCTACCTCATGAAGTCGCCGCCGTGGCAGCACGACGACGACATCGCCCGCGAGCAGCTCGAGGCCTTCCTCACCGGCGGCACGCCGGGCCGTGAGGTCGCCGAGCGCGGCACCGAGACCCGACGCAAGGACGGTGGCATCGACGCGAACGTGGCGATCACCACGCCCGACGTCGAGCCGGAGCTCGCCCCGGCCTGAGCCGACGCGCGCGCACCGGCCTGGGCCGATGCGACAGCAGCACTCCAGGAAGGGGCGTCACCCAGAGGTGGCGCCCCTTCGTGCGTCCACGATCCGGGCCAGTGCAGATGATGGGCGGTGGGCGACCACATGCGGTCGCTGGCCGCCCATGATCCGCGACATCGCTGATGATGGGTCGTTGGCGTCCATATGTGGTCGCTGGCCGCCCATGATCCGCGACATTGCTGATGATGGGTCGTTGGGGACGATATGTGGTCGCTGGCCGCCCATGATCGGCGACATTGCTGATGATGGGTCGTTGGCGACCATATTCGGTCGCTGCACGCCCATGATCGTCACGGACCCAGGAAGCGCAACAAATCGACGGAACCGTTGCATCGCGCAACTGACGAGCATCCGACAGCGAGTCGTGTAGCCTTTCTGGGATATGGCCGCTGATGTCCCACCCGTGCGACGACTGCTCATTGCCACGCCGCACGCGTGGCACCTGCCGCATCCCGTGAACGAGCACGTCGCCGACCTCGCCGACGGGCTGCTCGCCCTGCGCGAGGCCGGTATCGATGCGCCGCTTCCCGTCGTCATCGCCCCGCTCGCCGTTGCCAGCGCACGTCGCGCTGCCCGCAGCGCCCTGCGCGACCTCGCGCGCGGCGCCTCGTCGGAGGAGGTGCTCGCGGCTCCGGAGCTCCATGCACCCGCCGCGGGGGACCGCCAAGCCGCCGACGCTGCCCACGACTGGCCGCTGGTCGCACTGCCGCAGCCGGTCGGTCCCGCATCGGTCGGCCTCCGCGCCGCGCTGCGAGTGCTGCTGACGAGCGCCGACGTCGACCTCGTCCACGTCCATGACCCGCTCCACAACGACCTCGTCCGCTTCGTCACCCGGACCTGGGCGGGGCTCACCGTCGCCACCTTCCACGGCACGCCCGTGACCGCTGGTGCTGGCGTCCCGCCCGTGCGCGAGCGCGTGGTCGATGGCATCGATCGTTGGCTCGTCGGCTCAGCCGGTGCCCGCGCGACGCTCGACGCGCTGCTCGGTGAGCGCGGCGTCCCGGCGCACCTCGTGCCGACCAGCGCCGTTGCCACCCGCATCCAGGGCGGCGGCACCGGCCCCGTGCTCGTGGTCGGCCGCGCAGATGGCGACGACGCGGTCGTGCGCGACCTCGTGCGCGACCTCGCCCCACTGCTCGAGGAGCGACCCGAGCTCTCGGTCACGATCCTCGCTCGCTGGGGCACGCACCACCGCGTGCCCGTCCCGCGCGCGCTGCGTGGGCGCATCCAGTCGATCGAAGCGCCGACGCGCGAGCAGGCCGACGCCGTGCTGGCCGGGGCCGGTGCGTTCCTCGCGCTCCCCGGGGCGCATCCTCGAGGCCTCGAGGAAGCCCGTGCCGCGCGCGTGCCGATCGTCGTCGTGGACGACGGGGATGACGTCGCTCGCGACCCTGCAGCGCTCCGAGCTCGAATCGGCGATGCGCTCGGCGCGAGCGTGGGCGAGCTCGCAGTCGACCTGCCTGACGCCGCAGCGCTGGCGACCGCGCACATCGCCGAGTACGCAGCAGTGCGTGATCGCATCCACGTCCACATCGCCCCGCCCGCGGCCAGCGCGAAGAACTGCGTGATCGACCTGCACATGCACACCTCCCACTCGTGGGACTGCGCGACCGATCCGGCCGCGCTGCTGCACGTCGCACGCGAGGTCGGGCTCACTGCTGTCGCGGTCACCGACCACAACGAGATCTCGGGCGCGCTCGCCTGCGCGGAGCTCGCCGAGGAGTACGGGATCCAGGTCATCGTCGGCGAGGAGGTGATGACCGCGCAGGGCGAGGTCATCGGCCTGTTCCTCAACGAGCGGATCGAGCCGGGCCTGACCTGGCACGAGACGATCGAGCGGATCCACGCCCAGGACGGCCTCGTCTACGTGCCCCACCCGTTCGACCGGCTGCACACGATCCCCGACGTCAACCTGCTGCGGGACACGCTCGACGAGATCGACGCCTTCGAGACCTACAACGCACGCCTGCCCTTTGACCAGTACAACCGCGACGCCGAACGGTTCGCGCGCAAGTACAACCTCGTCGAAGGCGCGGGCTCCGACGCGCACGTCGTACAGGGCCTCGGCACGGCCGCCGTCCACATGCCGGCGTGGGACGACAAGGAGAGCTTCCTCGTCGCGCTCGGTCAGGGCGAGATCCTCAAGCGCCCCAAGAGCCTGCTCTACCTGCAGGGCCTGAAGTGGGTCAACGATCTCACCGGCCGCTCGAAGAAGCTCCCGCCCGAGGCCGTCGGCCGCGAGCGCTGAACGCGCATTTCAGGACGCTGGGCAGGATACCCGCCCGATCCTGCCGAATGTTGCTCGAGTGTCCCACCTGAATCCGCATGCCTCCGACGACGACCAGGTTGCCCAGCGTTACCTGGATCGAGCCATCGTCGACATCCATGCCCTCGGCGATGACATCGGCGCGTGCGGCCGTTGCGAGCACGACGAATCCGGATCCCGCGTGCTCGGCACCGGGCACCCGATGGCCGACATCATGCTCATCAAGTGGGCGCCTGGAGCGGACGAACTCGATGAGGGCGTCGCCTTCAACGGCCGCGCCGGCGATGCGATCCGCCGCAGCGTCGAGCGGCTCGCGGTCGATCCGCTCGACCTCTACGGCACGAACTGCATCAAGTGCTCCACGACGCCGACGGCCTGCATGCGCGATCGCTGCCCCGAGTGGCTGCTGCGCGAGATCCGCATCGTCGAGCCGAAGCTCATCGTCGTGATGGGCCACGAGGCGCTGGCCGCCGTGAACGGTCTCGAACAGCCCGAGGCAACCAGGCTCGACGCGCTGCCCGGCGAGCTGCAGCGATGGACCCACACGTGTGAGGCGATCTGGTGCCCCGACATCGACCAGTCGCTCGATAGGCCGGCCTCGAAGCAGGCATTCTGGCGCGCATTCCGTACCCTAGGATCATGGTACGCCGACAAGCCCCCCTTCTGACGCTCCTGTTTGGCGTCGCCGTCGCCGCCGTGTTGCTCCTTGCACCACTGCTGCCCGAACCGACCAGCGCTGACAGCTACCGCGTCGCCCTGTATCTATCCGGGGTCGTCTTCTTCCTGCTCGTGGGCTGGTTCTGCGCCTCGCTGCTGCCGCTGCGGGCGCGCTCGGTGCGGTGGACCGTGGTCGCCGTCATCGGGCTCCTCGCCGCCGTGCTCACGCTGAACGTGCTCGAGGTGCCCGTCGCCTCGGACATTGCCAAGGTGTCGTTCGGTGCACTTGCCGGCATCGGCCTTGCTCGTGCGATCGAGCGTCCTTGGTGGCTGCTGCCGATCTGCGTGTGCGTACCGCTCGCCGACGCGTGGAGCGTCTTCAGCTCCAAGGGCGTGACGAATGCGGTCGTGGAGCGTGCGAAGACCGAGCCCGCCTGGATCGAGTGGCCCACGATCGCCGCGCCGATCGCCGGCCTGCCCTACGAGTACTTCGGGCGGCTCGGCATCGTCGACATCCTCTTCATGACGCTGTTCTTCGCCGTGGCTGCCTTCGCCGACCTCGGGCTGCGCCGGGCGGCGTGGATCCTGCCACTGGGGTTCGTCGCGACGACCGCGATCTCGGCCGAGACGGAGCTCGCCATCCCCGCCCTGCCGATCCTGTGCCTGCTCTTCCTGATCCTCTTCATGCCTGCGCTCGTGCGTGACCTGCGTGCCGAATTCAGCACCCGCAGCTGACTGATAGCTTGTGCCGATGCAGCGAAGCAGCGAAGACAATGGCATCGAGGTCCGTGGCCTCGTCAAGCAGTTCAAGACCGGACCGAAGGCGGTCGACGGCATCGACATCGACGTCGCGCCCGGCGAGATCTACGGCTTCCTCGGGCCGAACGGGGCGGGCAAGTCGACGACCGTCAACATGCTCGTCACGCTGCTGCCGCCCACTGCAGGACGCGCGACGGTTGCCGGCTGGGACATCTCGACCCAGGGCCCGGACGTGCGCAAGACGATCGGCGCTGCGCTGCAGGCCGTCGCGCTCGACAACTTCCTGACGGCGCGCGAGCACTTGCGCCTGATCGCGGCGTTGCAGGGCATCACGGGGCCGCGTGCGCGCACCCGAGCCGACGAGCTGCTGCACCGCGTCGGGCTGGAGGAGGCCGCCGACCGCAAGGTGGGAGGCTTCTCGGGCGGCATGAAGCGGCGCCTCGACCTCGCGCTCGCACTGGTGCACGAGCCGCGCGTGCTGTTCCTCGACGAGCCGACCACGGGCCTCGATCCGCAGAGCCGCACATCGCTCTGGGAAGAGGTGCGACGGCTCGCGCGCGAGGACGGCGTGACCGTCTTCCTGACGACGCAGTACCTCGAGGAGGCCGACGTGCTCGCCGACCGTGTCGGCATCATCAACCGCGGCGTGATCGTCGCGGAAGGCACGCCGGCGGCGCTCAAGGCCGAGATCGGCGCACCGACGATCGAGATCGTGCCGACCGGCGACGACGACCGCGTGGCCATGTCGCGCGTGCTCGAGCAGTTCGGTGAGCTCCATCCAGAGGCGGGATCCCCCGGCTCGGTGGCGGTGCGGCTGGACCAGGACCTCGCCAAGCGCGCGAGCCTCGTCACGATCATCCGTGCGATCGACGAGGCAGGGCTGCAGGTCGCCGAGGTGCGCCAGCACGACCCGAGCCTCGACGACGTGTTCCTGGCCAAGACGGGTCGCACACTCGAGGGCGCTACCGATGCCGAGGCAGGCGTCGCGGAGCCGGTCGCCCGATGACCACCGCCGTCGCCGCACCGACCGCGCGTGGAGTCGTGAACCCACACGCCGGCAGCGCCTCGCTGCCGGTCCAGGTGCTCGTGCTCGCGCGTCGCTCGATCAAGGGTGCGCTCAGTCGCCCGCAGGGCTACATGCCGGCGGTGATCATGCCGCTGCTCCTGCTGACGATCAACTCGTCGGGCCTGTCGGATGCGACGCGCATCCCGGGCTTCCCTGCCGACCGCTTCCTCGACTTCCTGCTCGTCATCACCTTCATGCAGGCGGCGCTGTTCGCCACCTCGAACGCCGGGCTGGGGCTCGCCCGTGACATCGAGGAAGGGTTCATGGATCGGCTCGCGCTGACGCCGATGCGAACTGGAGCGCTCGTCACCGCGCAGATCTCCGGCGCGGTCGTCATCGCCTTCGGCGCGGCCATCGTCTACATCATCATCGGCCTTGCCACCCAGGTCGACTTCCACTCCGGCGTCCTCGGCGTGCTGCTCCTCCTCGTGCTCGCCACCTGGACGGCGTTCTGCTTCGCCGCGATCGGTGCATGGCTGGCGCTGCGCAGCGGCAGCAGCGAGGCGCTGCAGGGCATCTTCCCGCTGCTGTTCGCGTCGCTCTTCCTATCGACGCTGAACATGCCACGTGACCTGATCGAGGCCGAGTGGTTCCAGGTCGTGACGCGATTCAATCCCGTCTCGTACATGGTCGACGGCATGCGCAGCCTGATCATCACCGGCTGGGACGGGCGCGCGCTGCTCGAGATGGTGGCCGTCCTGGCGCTCGTCTCCGGCATCGGCATCGCCGGCTGTGCGCGCGCCCTTCGACGACGGCAGGCACAGGGATGACGACGATGCCTCGATTCCTCCTGGCCGCTCGTGCGGTGGCGTGGCGCCACCTGTACAAGTGGATCACCGTGCCGGCGAACTTCATGCCGACCTTCATCTTCCCGCTCATCTTCTTCGGCGGGTTCGCGGGCGCGCTGGGGCGTGTCGGCGACGTGCCCGGCTTCGACTACGACGCCAACTACACGTCGTGGATCTTCGTCTTCAGCCTGCTGCAGACCTGCCTCTTCGGTGGGCTCGCCACGGGCTTCACGATCGCCGGCGATTTCCAGTCGGGCTTCGCGCGCAGGCTCATGCTCGCGGTCGCCGACCGTCGCTCGATCCTGCTCGGCTACGTGATGTCCACGTTCGCGCGCGCTGCCGTGATGAGCGCCGTCGTCACGGGCGTTGCTGCGCTCACGGGGCTCGAGGTGCTCGGCAGCGTCGCCGAACTCGCCGCGATGTACGCGCTTGCCCTGTGCCTGAGCATCTGCGGCACGCTCTGGGCGGCAGGCGTGATGTTCCGTGCCCGCGACCCACAGCTGGGTCCTGCGATGCAGATCCCGATGTTCATCGCGATCTTCCTCGCGCCCGTCTACGTCCCGCTCGACCTGCTCGAAGGCTGGCTCCATGCCGTCGCCTCGGTCAACCCGATCACGTACGTCATGCAGGCCGCCCGTGACCTGCTCGCTGGGCACCCGCACGACACGAGCATCGCCGTCTACGCCATCGCCGGCCTGATGGGCCTGCTGCTCGTCTGGGCCCTCACCGGCGTGCGCGCCGCCGAGCGTGCCGGCGGCTGACCTCGGTCCGCAGCGGCGTCAGCGGGGCTCGGCGCTGACGGTCGTCGGTGGGCCGGCGTCGGCGCGGTTGATGCCCAAGTCGCCGAGCACACGTGGCCTGGTCAGCGCGAGCAGGCCCTCGTTCGCCTGGCGCACTGCCGCCGCGTAGTCGGCTGACACTGCCGCCGGATCCGCGCCGCCGAGGACGGCCGTCACCGCATCCACGGCGCGCGGCGTATCATGCACGAGCGCCGCTGCCGCGCCGGTTGACGTCATGAAGTACGGGCTGCGCACGGAGTCGCCGACGGCGAGGATGCGCCTGTCAGCCGGATTGTCAGTCGTCGACAGCTGCACGGTGACGGGCATCACGGCCGCGTCGTCCGGCAGCGGCTCATCGATGCCGACCAGCTTCGCGCGCGCGGCAACGAGCTCGCGCGCGGCCGCCGCGTCGTCGCCCACGGCGGGTGTGTCGACCTGGGTCCAGACGATCCGGCGATCATCGCTGGGCAGCCGCAACGTCAGGTGCTGCGGATCCCCCGCTGATTCGACGAGGCCAGTCGGCGTGTCAGCTGCCGACACGCGCTGCGTGCCCGTGTAGCCATCCGGTGGCGGGCCGAACTTGGCGCCTGCCCAGTGCGACTGCTCGGGGTAGACCGTGCGTGTCGAGCCGAGCAGGTTGCGGCCGGAGGCATCGATCAACATCGCGCCGCGCACCGCGTCGGCAGCGCCGCCCGCACCGGGGGCTGCTCCAGCCGCCGGCGCCAGCAGCGCCTCGGCCCAACCCTCGCCCTGGCGCACGCTCGTCACGGGGGTGTCGTAGCGCAGGTCGATCAGGTCGGAGTACTTCGCCTTCGCGAGCCCACGCATCGCGTTCTCGAGGTCGCCGATGCCCACCGTCGACCACCGTCGCGTATCCGCGCCGGGCTTGCCGGGGGACCCCGCCGCGCTGAGCAGCGCTGCCATGTCGCCGCGCGAGCGGGTCGCATCGGGCGCCAGGGGCGTGTCGAACGTGCGCTCACCGTGCCGACCCGTCGTAAGATCGTCGGTTTCCATCTTCGCCATCGGCACGAGGTGCTTCGTCAGGGCACCGTCGGCGTCGAGCGCCGCGAGACGATCGGCGAAGGGCGGGATGACCGCGAAGAGCGGCGCGCGCTGCGCGACCTCACCACGCTTCTCGAGCACGGTGCTGGCGACGCCCTTCTGGGCGAGCTCGAGCGCGGTCGCCATGCCGGCAGGACCGGCTCCGACGATGACCACGCGACTGGATGCATTGGATGATGGAGGAGGAAGCTGCACGCCTCCTCCTCGCCGCCCACCTCCGCGGTGGGTCGCGGTATCAGGCGCCCTGGTCGTCGGCGGCCGCGGCGTCGGCCCCCTTGGCCTTCGGCTTGCGGCGACCGGCAGCGCGCGCATTGGTGCGCTGCTTGGTGCGGTTCTTCGCGGCGAGCTTGATCGCCTCGCGCGCGGCGAGCTCCTCGGCGGTCGGCGGCTCCCAGCCCGGGATGGGCTCGAAGCGCGCGACGAGCTCGCAGTGCGAGGTGAACGGGAACTGGTCGACCGGCTGGATGGAGACCGGCTCGTAGCCGAACTCGCGGAACTGCGGCAGGTTGCCGGCGAAGGTCGTCGGGTTGCAGCTGACGTAGATGATCCGCTCGGGCTTCGCCTCGCAGATGCGCATCACGACCTTGGGCACGAGGCCCGAGCGCGGCGGATCGACGACGATCAGCGTCGGGTCGGGCCAGACGCCCTTCGCGAACTTGAGGATCGGCCGGACGTTGCCGGTCTGCCACTCGACGTTCTCGATGCCGTTCAGCTCGGCGTTCTCGATCGCGCAGTCGATCGCTTCCTGCACGACCTCCACGCCGACGACTTCCTGCACGTGTGGCGCGAGCGCCAGCGTGATCGAGCCGAGCCCGCAGTACAGGTCGTAGGCGATGTCGTCAGGTCGCGGCTTGGCGACGTCGAGCACGATGTCGTAGAGCTTGTTGGCCTGGCGCGTGTTCGTCTGGAGGAAGGAGTTCGAGCGGATCTTGAGCGTCTTGCCGCCCATCTGCTCCTCGTACCAGTCGCGGCCCCAGAGCACCGTCGGGGGCTCCTCGCTGAAGCTCGTCTCTGCACGGCTGTCGGTCTGCGTGTGCAGCACGCCGACGATGCCGGGCACGCCCGCCTCGAGGTCGTCGACGAGCTCCGCCGCGCGCGGCAGGCCCTTCGCGGTCGAGCCGGTGACGACGTTGACCTGCACCTCGCCCGTGGCGTGGCCGACACGCAGCACGAGGCTGCGCAGCAGGCCGGTGCCGGTCTCGCGGTTGAAGACCTTGAGGTCGTAGCGCTTCGCCCACGCATCGACGATGTGCTTGGCGGCGTTGCCGCGCGGGTCGGCGATCAGGCACTCGTCGATCGCCACGATCTCCTCCCACGAGCCGAAGCGGTGGTAGCCGCTGAAGACCTCGCCGGTCTCCGGGTCGGTGGCGAAGGTGTACTCGACCTTGTTGCGGTAGCCGGTCGGGTCGTCCATGCCGACGATCGGGAGCATCGGGGGCTGCTCGAGGCCACCGAGCCGCACGATGGCGTCGCGGACCTGCTCCTCCTTGTACGTCAGCTGCAGCTCGTATGGCAGTCGCTGCCATGTGCAGGAGCCGCAGGCGCCCTCGGGGTCGCACTGCGGGTCGACGTTCTGCGCACCGGGAACGAGCAGCTCCTCGGCCATCGCCTCGGCGAAGGAGCGCTTCACGCGGGTCACCCGCGCACGCACCGTGTCGCCCGGCAGCGCGCGGCCGACGAAGACGACGAAGTTGTCGTGGCGAGCCACGCCGCGTCCACCATGGGACATGCGGTCGATTACGACGTCGATGACGTCGCCTGAGCGGACTGGTGCGTGTGTTCGGGCCATTCGGACAGTCTACGAGGTCCGAGCGATCGCAGCGGCACCAAGCATGTCGACGCAGAGTGTCCTACCCGTGATGGTCAGGCATGCCAGGTGGATGGTCGTGTGTGCCAGCAGGAGCGGTCGGGACTACAACGGGCGTGACGACGGGGGTGACGACCGGCTGGCCGCTCACGCCGCCACCGCCGGTGGATCCGGGATTCGCCACGCCCGGCGGCTTCGGAGCCGATGCCGGCGCCTGTGCGCTGCGCGGCGGCGCTACGGACGTCGTGGCGCGGCTCTGCCCGCCGGGTGCGGGTGCACCGCCACCGGTGGCTCCTGCGGGCCTCGCCGCTCGAGCTGCGGCTGCGGCACGCGCCTTGGCCGTGCGTGTCGCGGCTGTTGCCTTCACCTTGGCGAGTGCCTGGCTCCGGATCTTCACGAGGTCGGCCGAGAGCGGATGCAGGGTCGAGATGACCTTGATCGTCTGGATGACGCCCGTCCAGTCGGCGGCCTGGCGCTGGCGTCCAAGCTTGGCCAGCAGCGCCGTGTTGCGGCCCTTCGAGAAGGTGATGGCAGCAGTGAGCTTGGTCAGGCGCGGGTCGGGCGACTCCACCTTGAGGCTCGGGGCGATCCGTGCCGTGGCTTCCTCATAGCGCCCATCGCGGCGTAGCTGCTCACCCTCGGCGAGCGTCGCTTCGACATCGCCGAGCTCGTCCATCGAGGCATCGGGATCCGTGTTCGTGATCGTCCGCGCATCGGTCACGGTCGCTGCAGGCGCGGCGCGGCCGGTGATGCGGTCGAAGTCGGAGATGAGCAGCGCGACGGCCGCGAAGAAGCAGAACGTCGCCGCCACGGGAATGATCGTCTCCCACCGCAGGCGTCGGGTGGTCCCCGCAACGGCGCTCGCGCCACCGACGTGCTGCTGGAGCTGTGGCTGTTGCGGCTGCTGTGGGTGCTGTGCATACATCGGCGGTGCTGCTGCGTACGCGACCGGTCCGCCCTGGACCAGCTGCATGCCCTGTGGCGTCGGATACGCCCACGCCTGTGCCTGGCTGAAGCCCTGTGGCTGCATGTGCTGCTGCGTTGCCGGCTGCTGGTACTGCATCTGCTGCGGCGCCTGCGCCTGCGGCTGGAACTGCAGGGGCTGCTGCGGCTGCTGCGGCTGCGCGTACTGCTGCGGCTGCGGCGACGGCTGCTGCTGGTCCTGCTCCGGTACGCCGATCAGCCCACCCTGGAAGCCCAGTGGTGCCTGCCCGGCGGGCGCGCCCGGCAGGACGAATCCGCTCGGAGCCTGACCGTACCCGGGCCGGGCCGGCTCGGGCTGGTGCGGCTGCGCGCCATGCCACGGCGCACCATGCTGCTGGTGACCCGGCTGACCCTGCTGCTGTGCCCATTCGTCCATCTGGATCGAAGGTAGCACGGGTTGGCCGATTCGCCCAGACCCCGATTCGACGCGTCAGTGCGCGATCAGCTGTCCGCTGTGGACGTCGTGCAGCTGCGTGCTGGCCGCATTCATGCCAATGATCTCGGCCGTGATCCCATGTCGCGCGTACTTCATCGTGATCGCGTCGAGCGCGGCCACCGCAGACGTGTCCCAGACGTGCGCCTCGGACATGTCGATCCGCACGAGCGAGGGGTCGCCGACGTAGTCGAAGGCCGTGATCAGCTCACGATCCGAGGCGAAGAAGAGCTCACCGCGCACCGTGTAGGTCCGCACGGTACCGTCGGCCGACAGCTCGCTCGACACGTCGACCAGCCGCGAGACGCGCCGCGCGAACACGACCATCGCCGTCAGCACGCCTGCGCCGACACCGAGCGCCAGGTTGTGGGTTGCGACCGTCGTCGCCACCGTCGCGACCATCACCGCGGTCTCGCCCTTGGGCATGCGTCGCAGCGTGCGCGGCGCGATGCTGTGCCAGTCGAAGGTGGAGTAGCTCACGAGCACCATCACCGCGACCAGTGCTGCCATCGGGATCACCGCGACGATGCTGCCGAGCGCGACCACGAGGATGAGCAGGAACAGCCCGGCGGTGAAGGTCGAGAGTCGCGTTCGCGCCCCGCTGCTCTTCACGTTGATCATCGTCTGGCCGATCATCGCGCAGCCCGCCATGCCTCCGAACATGCCGGTCACCAGGTTGGCGATGCCCTGGCCGCGCGACTCGCGATCCTTGTCCGAATCGGTGTCGGTGATGTCATCGACGAGCTGCGCCGTCAGGAGCGATTCGAGCAGGCCCACCGCAGCGAGCGTGATCGCGTACGGGAGGATGATCGACAGCGTCTCCAGCTCGATCGGCACCTTCGGGATGCCGAGCATCGGCAGCGCGTCGGGAAGCTCGCCCTGGTCGCCGACCGTCGGCACGCCGAGCTTCGTCGCCACGGTGAACACCGTCAGCAGCACGATCGCCACGAGCGGCGCCGGGATCGCCCGCGTCACCCGCGGCGTCGCCCAGATGATGCCGAGTCCGACGATGACGAGCGCGTAGACGCTCATCGGCACGTCGCGCAGGTACGGCAGCTGCGCGAGGAAGATGAGGATCGCCAGCGCATTGACGAAGCCGGTCATCACCGAACGCGGAACGAATCGCATGAGGCGGGCGATGCCGAGCGAGCCGAGCAGGACCTGGATCGCGCCGGCCAGCAGCGTCGCGGCGAGGAGGTACTCGACGCCGTGGTCGCGCACCAGCGAGACGACGACGAGCGCCATCGCGCCGGTCGCCGCCGAGATCATCGCGGGGCGGCCACCGACGAAGGCGATCGTCACGGCCATCGTGAAGGAGGCGTAGAGCCCGACCCGGGGATCCACGCCGGCGATGAGCGAGAAGGAGATCGCCTCGGGAATGAGCGCGAGTGCTACCACGAGCCCGCCGAGGAGCTCCACCATGAGGAGGCGCGGGGTCAGGACGAGCCGGCGCGCGGCAGCCAGGGCGCCGTGCGGCTCGGAGGCGGGGTACGGGGACATCGGGCCAGCTTACAAACAATTGACCAGTCATCCGCGCAAGGTCTTCCTCGGCCCCGCGTCGCTGGGAGTGCGCCGAGCCTTCCCGACCGCGGGTTCGCACCTCGGCGCGACCGACATGTCAGACCACGACACACCTGGACGGGACCGATGAACGAAACCATGCTCGTACGAGCCGCCGGCGGCGGTTGGGAAGAACTTCGACCGCAGACCTCCATGCCCGAAGGCGGGATCGTCGAGGTGTTCGGCGACGACATCGGCCCGGTGCTGGGAGTCACCGAGTCGGTGCTCGTCGCCGCCTGCGAGCCCACGCTCTCGATGGGCACGCCGGATGCGATCTGCGTCGATGCGACGGGCGGCATCTGGATCGTCCAGCTCGCGCTCGACGGTGACGGCGCCGCCACGCTCCCGCAGCTGCTCGCCTTCGGCGGTTCGCTCACGGGCATGGACTACGCGAGCTTCGAGGCCGTCTGCGATCGCCGCGGCACCGGCTCGCTGGGCGCGTTCGTGAAGTCGTCCACCAACGTCTCGGGGTTCACCGTCCCGGCGTTCGAGAAGACCGTCGCCGAGTCGCTCGCCCACGGCCGGTTCCGGCTCGTGGCGATCGTGCGCGAGGCGGCGCCGTCGCTCGTCCAGTCGATGCGCTTCCTCAATGCCAGCGGTGCAATGGGCGCGCTCTATGAGGCGTCCTCCTTCGCCAGCGACTCGGTGTCGGCGGTCCGTGCCCGTGCGATCGACCTCGGCGCACCGTTCAGTGCAGCCCCACGGGTCGCTGCAGCGGCGCCCGCAGGACAGGCTGCCGAGCCGGCTGTCGCTGCCGCACCCGCACCTGCCGCCGCACCAGCAGCAACGGTCGACGCGGGGCTCGCCGCATTCCTCGTCGATACGGCGACGGCCACCGATGTCGCAACCTCGGCGCTCATGTCGCAGCTCTACGACGCCTGCACCGCGACCTTCGCCGATGTCCACGTCGACGGCACGGGCGACGACGCATCGATGAGCGTCGTGCTGCGCACCGAGGACACCGAGATGCCGCTGCTGGTCGCCGCAACGGACGGCTCCGTCGTCGTCTCGTTCGAGGCGCTCGGCGCCTTCGACACGAACTGGTCGATCCGCGCCGAGCTGTGCCAGGGGATGGAGCGCCTGCTGGGCGCCGACCTCGGCGACGTGCGCAAGATCAGCCAGCTGAACCTCTCCATCGCCGAGCACCTCATGGACGCCACGCTCATGGAGGCACTCATCGAACTGCTCGCCGAGACGGCACAGTCGATCGACGATGGAAACGATGGCGCGCGCATCGGGGCGCGCGAACCGGCAGCCGCCTAGTGGCACCACGGCCGGTCAGCCGGGTCGGGACGCGGCAAGCCCTGCATGGACATGGACGAGAGCGGTCCCGTCCCCATGCACGATGCGTCCCGACCCGGTGGCCATGTGGCGCTCAGCGCGCGCGGGGTATGCTCACGCGCATGACGATTGCCATCACGCTGCCTGACGGATCCACTCGCGAGCTGCCCGACGGCTCGACGGGACTCGACCTCGCCTCTTCGATCGGTGAGGGCCTCGCCCGCGCCGCCGTCGGAATCCAGGCGAATGACGGAGCGACGCAGGACCTGCGCCTGCCGCTGGCGGATGGCGACACCGTCCGCATCCTCACCGACCGCGACCCGGATGCGCTCGCGGTGCTGCGCCACAGCGCGGCGCACCTGCTCGCCGAAGCGGTGGTGGCGCGCTACCCCGGCACGAAGGTGTCGATCGGCCCCGCCATCGAGAACGGCTTCTACTACGACTTCGACTTCCCCGAGGACGTCGTCATCAACGACGAGTCCCTCGCGCAGCTCGAGAAGGACATCAAGCACCTGATCAAGCAGGGGCGCACCTGGGAGCGGTGGGAGGTCACCCGCGACGAGGCGCTGCAGCACTTCAGCGCACAGGGTGAGCAGTA
The DNA here is from genome assembly GCA_025964435.1 of Thermoleophilia bacterium. Classification (GTDB taxonomy): domain Bacteria; phylum Actinomycetota; class Thermoleophilia; order Gaiellales; family SKUG01; genus JAGQUL01. The sequence continues at coordinate 18,905 of JAOPYV010000006.1, forward strand.
CAAGGTCGAGCTGATCCAGGACCTGCCGGCCGACGAGCCGATCACCTTCTACAAGCAGGGCGAGTTCACCGACCTGTGTCGCGGCCCGCACCTGCAGAGCACGCGCCCGCTCAAGGCGATCAAGCTGACGTCGACCGCCGGCGCGTACTGGCGCGGCGACTCCGATCGCGAGCAGCTGACACGCATCTACGGCACGGCCTTCTTCTCGAAGGAGGACCTCGCGACGCATCTCGCGAACATCGAGCGGGCGAAGCTCAACGACCACCGCCTGCTCGGCACGAAGCTCGACCTGTTCAGCTTCGATCCGGTCAGCCCGGGCTCGCCGTTCTGGCACCCGCGCGGCCTCAACATCTGGAACGCGATCACCGACATGTGGCGCGCCGAGCACCGCACGCGCGGCTACCAGGAGGTAAAGACGCCGATCCTCTACAAGCCCGAGCTGTGGAAGAAGTCCGGCCACTGGGACGCCTACAAGGATGGCATGTTCTTCACCGAGCTCGACGACGACGGGCACCAGTTCGGTCTTAAGCCGATGAACTGCCCCGCGCACGCGACGCTGCTCAAGACGCGACGGCTCTCCTACCGTGACCTGCCGGTGCGCATGAACGAGCAGGGCCTCGTCCACCGCTTCGAGGCCAGCGGCGTGCTGCACGGCCTGATGCGCGTGCGCCACATCACCCAGGACGACGCACACATCTTCTGCGCGCCCGACCAGGTGCTCGACGAGGTGACGACGACGCTCGGCTTCGTGCGCGACCTGATGGCGCTGTTTGGCTTCGACGACTACACGATGGAGCTGTCGACGCGCCCGGACAAGGCGATCGGCGACGACGCGCTGTGGGAGAAGGCCGAAGCGGCGCTGGCCGAGGCGCTCGTGCGCAACGACCTGCCGTACACGGTGAATCCCGGTGACGGTGCGTTCTACGGGCCGAAGATCGACTTCCACGTGCGCGACTCGATGGGTCGCACCTGGCAGTGCGGAACGATCCAGCTCGACTACAACATGGCGCAGCCCGAGCGGTTCGACATCACGTACGCGGGCGAGGACAACGAGGAGCACGAGGTGGTCGTCATCCACCGCGCGCTGCTCGGCTCGATGGAGCGCTTCATCGGCATCCTGCTCGAGCACTACGGCGGCGAGTTCCCGCTCTGGCTCGCGCCGGAGCAGGTGCGCGTGCTGCCCGTGGCCGACCGCCACAACGCCTACGCCGACGAGGTCGTCGCGACGCTGCGCGCGCGCGGCATCCTCGCCGAATCCGATGAGCGCACCGAGAGCGTCGGGCGCAAGGTGCGCGACGCCGGCATGCAGCGCACGCCCGTCGTGCTCGTCGTGGGCGACTCCGAGTCCGAGGAGCGGACCGTCACGGTCAATCGCCGTGGCGTGGAGGAGAAGCAGACCGTGCCGCTCGACGTGCTCGTCGAGGAGGTCGTGGTCGAGGTCGCCGAACGGCGCATGTCGGCGCACGTGCTGGCCTGATGGCCGCGACCCTGCCGGTCGCCGTCACCCATCGCTTCCCGCGCGGGATCTCCTGGACGCGAGGCGGTCCTGCCCTGCTGGAGTGCCGCAGCCATGCCCTCGTCGACGACGACGGTGGTGTCTGGCTCGTCGACCCGATCGACGGGCCGGGCCTGGATGCCGAGCTGGCGCCGCTCGGCCGCGTCGTCGGCGTCATCGTCCTGCTCGACCGACACCTGCGCGATGCGCCGGCCGTGGCACGCCGCCACGGAGCGCGGCTGCTCGTGCCGCCGGGTCGCTGGCGCCGCGCGGTGCCCGACGGCGCCGAACCGATCCGCGAGCAGGTGGTGGGCTGCCCCTTCCACTTCGCGCCCGTCGTGGAGCGCGACCGCCAGTGGCTCGAGCAGCTGCTGTGGTGGCCCCAGCAGGGTGTCCTGGTGGTCGCGGAAGCGGTTGCCACGCTCGATGCCTACCGAGCTTCGGCGGAGGCGATCGGCGTCCACCCACTGCTGCGCGTGCGGCCCCCGGTGGCACTGCGGGATGCACGGCTGCGCCCGACGTTGTTGCTGGTCGGGCATGGCGACCCGGTCGAGCGCGACGCGACGCCCAGTCTCCTGCGCGCCCTCACGCGGGCGCGGCGCGACCTGCCACTCCTGTTCGTGGCGTTGCCGAGGCTGCTGCTGGCGCGTCGTCGCGCGGACCCCAGGCCTCGTTCCGGCTGCTGACATGGCGTGTGACCAGGAGCTTGTTCAAAACCGGCCTGACGTCGGCCGCAGGCTGGGTGATACGCGCGATTCGACATCCTCGACAAGCTGACGGACGGATACATCCGAAAATCGGCACGACGGGGTGGGCACGGCATGGGCATGGAAATCTCTGCGAACGCGTTCATCACGGGACTCGGGATTGCGAGCGTCGGTGGGATGGCCGCGGGTGGGTTCGGTTCCCGGGCCATCCTGGGAGAGAACCCGGATTACGAGACCAAGGGGAAGTCCATGCTGACTGGATTGGCCATGTTCGGCGTCGGAGGACTGACGGCCGCCGTATCTGAGCACTCCAAGCCGGTCGGGGTCATCGCGGGAGTGGCCCTGCTGAGCATGGGCGCCGGCAACTTCATCTACAACGTCATGACGCCCCAAGTCGGGAGCGCGTAAAAAAAAATGGGCTCGACCTCGAAAGGTGCGAGCCCAACCGCAGGGGGGGTGCGGAGCCAAGCGAAGTCACGTTCGCTTGGATGGCGGTAATGATAGAAAAGCGTCACGAGCGCGGCACTTCGCGGCCCCGCAGAACCTGCGTAAACATGCCGTGAGTGGATGCGCGGAGTAGGCTCGGTGGTGCACTCACCTTGTCCGGGTGGCGGAACTGGTAGACGCCGGTGACTTAAAATCACCTGTCCCTCGGGGCGTGCGGGTTCGATTCCCGCCCCGGACACTCCGCCTCGCGGTGCGACGTATTTCGTTCAAGTCCCGCACAATCGCAGCCGATAGCGCGGGCATGGACTCGGACTCGCCCACACTCGTCCCTGCCCGCGATCATGCGCGCACCTCGCGGATCAGCGGTATCTTCGGCCTTCCCGGCCGTCTTGCCCTGCTGACACTGCTGGCTGTCGCGACCTGTATCGCGGGAATCACCTACTACGCGGACCACCGCATCACCGAGACCGCGGAAGAACGCGTCCACGTCGAGGCCGTGGCTGCTGCTCGTTCGATCGCCCAGCGGTTCGCCGAATCGGACTTCGGAGCAGTGGACAAGGTGCAGACATCCGGCCTCCAGCGCGTGCTGGACCAGGTGCTCATCGACTATCCGACAGCGACCTCCGTGGGCCTGTACTCGGGGGCCACGACGCCCAAGCGCATCGCCGCGACCAAGGATTCTCCGGCCGCCTTCGACGGACTGGCCGCCAAGTCCGTCAAGGACCAGCAGGAAGTCGTCGTTCGCTCTGGCGAGGCTGCACGGATCGCGTTCCCCGTCGTCTCCACGATGGGCGGCACGGAGGGCGTGATCGCCCTCGAGCTGGACACGGCCCCGACGACGACAGCGGGAGATTCCTCGCGCGTTCGCCTGCTGCTGGGTGCCGTCGTGGCTGGCGCACTGCTCGGCGCCCTCCTGCTGCTGCTCCTGCGCCGCGAGCTGTTCCGGCCGCTCGACGAGCTGCGCCGCGTCATGGGCCAGATCCGGGGCGGCGCCAAGGGCGTCCGCATCGGCTGGACCCGCTCGGATGAGCTGGGCGCCGTGGCGAACGAGTTCGACGCGATGGTCGCCGAGCTCGAGGCCACCGAGGCCGAGCTCGCCAAGTACGTGAAGACGGACCCGCTGACGGGCCTGCTGACGCGCGACGCATTCACCGAGCGCTTCAGCGCCGAACTGACACGTGCGCGTCGTGAGGGCTATCCGATCGCCCTGCTGGCGATCGACATCGATGACCTCGACGAGATCAACCGGACCCACGACACGGCTGCAGGCGACCAGGTGTTGGCTGCCGTGGGCACCGTGATCGCAGGCTGCACGCGACCGACTGACGCCTGTGGGCGCACCGCGGGTGATTCCTTCCATGTCGCGCTGATCGGAGCGGAGGCTGCGCGCGCGGCCGTCGTGATCCAGCGCATCCGCGCCGAGATCGCACGCCAGGTAGGCATCGGCCCGGAGCGGACGCGTGTCACGTGTGGCTACGGCGTCGCGGAGTATCCGACCCATGCCGTCGACCAGATCGCGATCGAGCGCATGTCCACCGCTGCCGCAGCACAGGCGCAGCGCGCCGGTCGTGACCAGGCGCTCGCGTTCGGTGAGGCCGGCGGCTACGTCGACGCGATGACCCTGGTTCCCGCCGCTGAGCGCGACGCCGAGCAGGCCACCGGCCAGCGCGAGCTCGCCACGACCGTCCACGCCTTGGCACGCGCGCTCGACGGCATCGATCCCTCGCTGGGTGGTGGTGCGCACTCACACCGTGTCGCGCGCTATGCAGTCGCCGTGGCGCGTGAGCTCGGCTTCGGTGACGCGGAGCTGCGCGAGCTGCGCAGCGCAGCCGTCCTGCACGACGTCGGCAAGGTTGCCGTCCCGCCGGCGATCCTGCGGGTGCCGGAGGCCGAGCTGGACGAGCGGCAGCGCGGCGCCCTGCGCTACCAGGCATGGGTTGGACGCACGATGATCGGCTCGGCTGGACTTCCGACGGTGGCGGACATCGTCTTCCACCTGCCCGAGCGATGGGACGGCACCGGCTATCCGGAGCGCCAGGAGGCGACGGCCATCCCGATCGCCAGCCGCATCCTGCACGCCGCCGAGCTGCTCGACCAGCTCCTCACCGGCCATGCCGGTGGCGCCGCCATGTCGCCCTTCGAGGCGGCCGGCGAGCTCAAGCAGCGCGCCGGCACCGAGCTGGACCCCGACGTGGCGATCCGGCTTGCCAGCCTGGTCCGCGACGAGGGCCTGATCGAGCCCGTAACGACCGACGGCCCCGCACTTCGCGAGGCCGCCTGATCGTTCAGTGCATCTCCGCTGGTGTCAGCGGAACCACGCCGGCACGAAGCCATCGTGGTTGGTGTGCGAGGTGGGGGTGAAGTTGCCGCGCGTCGCGACGCCTGCACCCGCCTTGGCGACGATGCCGACTGCGTTCCACGCGTCGACGATGGCCGAGGTCTCCTCGCCCGTGCCGTAGAGCTTCGTCGCTGCCGCGAGCGTCGCCGCTGCCGCATCGTTGAAGTTCGAGTTCGACTTCAGGTAGTCCGTGAGCGCCAGGTACCAGATCTTGGCGAGCTTCTCGCTGCCGATCCGGACGCCAGCCTCGTAGGCCGCCTTGTTCGGGATGCCCGAGTTGATGTGGACGCCGCCGTTGTCGCCGGTCGTCTTGTTGTAGTCCTTCATGTGGCCGGGCTGGATGTCCTTGCCGAGGCCCGGGATGTCGTACGCGGTTCCCGGTGCCTTCATGCTGCGCAGCGCGTCGCCTGCAACACCCGGCGTCATGACGTCCTCACCGATCAGCCAGTCGGCGCCCTGGGCTGCATCGACCGAGCCGAAGCCCGTGCGATTCTCGGCCCACTGCTCGATGAGCTCGCCGAAGACGTCGCTCCAGCTCTCGTTGAG
>JAOPYV010000011.1 GCA_025964435.1 Thermoleophilia bacterium
CGGCGCACCGGCGCACGGGACCGTGACCGTGAGCGACGGCGTGTTCCACGTCACGCCCGACCCTGCGTGGACCGGGAGCGATGCATTCACGTATCGCGCGACGGATGGCGTCACGACGACGGCACCCGCGACGGTGACGTTCGCCACCCGCCTGCCGTCGCCCCCGATCGTGTTGACGGATCCTGTGATCGCGCTGGCGGCGCCGGCAGTCGGACAGACGATCACCGGCACCGCGGCAACGTGGCTGCAGCCGCTCACGCCGTCGACGGCGACCAGCTCGTGGCAGCGCTGCAATGCGGCCGCCACGACGTGCGTCACGGTCGGTGGCCCGAGCTTCATCGTGCGCGCCGCGGATCTCGGGCAGTACCTGCGTTTCGCGTCGAACTCATGGAACGCCGATGGCAGCGTCACGCGGGTCACGTCGGTCGTCGGACCCGTCACGGATGCTGGCGGCCCCACCGCGTCCCTCGTTCCCGCCGTGTCAGGCACGGCCCGGGCAGGGATGACGCTCAGCGCACAGGTCGGCTGGCAGTCGACGCAGGCACTGACGATCGGCTGGAGCTGGGAGCGGTGCGATGCCGCGCTGGGCGCCTGCACACCGATCGCCGGGGCGACCTCCAGCAGCTATCTCGCCGTCGCCGCAGACGTCGGCAGCCGGCTGCGGTTCACGAGTGCCGCGACCGATGCGCGGGGCAGCGCGTCGGTGACCGCCGCGTCAGCACTCGTCGTCGCGGGCGCGGTGCAGGCCCGACTCGTCGCGAGGCCCGTGATCAGCGGGAGCGAACTCACCGGCCAGACGCTCACCGTCACACCGTCGCTTCTCATCAATGGACATCCCGGAGACAGCACCGAGCTGCAGTGGCGCCGCTGCGCAGCCGACGGCAGCGAGTGCGAAGACATCGCCGGCGAGAACTCCGGGACATACCTGCTGACGGCAGCCGACCACGGCAGCTCGCTCGTGGTGTTCCAGCGAACCTGGCGCGACGGCACCTACGACTGGGGCGTGAGCCCAGCCTCCGGCGAGGTTCGCGATGCGGCCGAGGTCGGCACGATGCCGCCGGTGAACGTGTCACTTCCCCCGGTGACCGGAGCCGCACAAGTTTCCACCTGGGCGTACGCCGATACGGGCGAGTGGACGGGTGTCGATCCGTTCACCTACGGGTTCCAGTGGCAGCGGTGCGACGCGGCTGGCGCTTCCTGTGTTCCCATCACCGGTGCGACGTCGTCGAGCTATCTCGTCACGCGGGTCGACGCCACGGGCACGCTGCGCGTTCGGGTGACCGCGACCAACGCGGACGGCTCGAGCGCTGCGGTCTCGAACGCCACTGCGCAGATCCCGGAGCCGCCCCCGGCGTCCACCTTCCCCTGGTCCGCGCTCTCCGGCGCGCTCGTCGAAGGGACGCCGGTCACCGCGAGCCTCGGCACGTGGCAGACCGTCACGGCCGTGAGCGGGACACGCTATGAGTTCTATCGCTGCCCGGCATTCGCGGCGACGAGCCCGCTCGACCCGGCGTGCACGCTGCTGCAGGACGGGCCGAGCGCAACGGTGACGCCCGACGCGGCAAGCGTCGACGGCGACCTGCTGTGGCGCGTGCATGGAACGAACGCGGTGGGGACTGGCGTGAGCAGCTGGCGCGGCGCAGGGCGCGTGCGACCGGCAGCCCCGGTGGAGGTCACGTCGGCGGGCATCACGGGCACGGCTTCGATCGGGACGACCCTGACGGCCTCGCCAGCCACCTGGAGCGCGAGCCGAGCGGTCACCTCCACCTTCACGTGGCAGGGCTGTGCGTACGACGGGAGCGGCTGCATCGATGTCGGCTCGGGCCCGGTGTATACGGTGCGCACGCAGAACGAATACCGAGCGATCCGCGTCGTGGAGCAGGCGCACGCCGCGGGCACCTACGTGATCTCCGATCCGGCAAGCTCGACCAGCGCATCGAGCCTGGTGCCGCTGCAGGCCCCGCATCGCATCGGGAACCCGGTGGTCAACGGCGCGTCACTGACGGTGGGGACGACGTTGAACGCAACTGCGCCGTCGTGGAACAGCCCGGCCAGCTTCACGACTGCAGTGCAGTGGCAGCAGTGCGACGCGGCCGGCGGCTTCTGCGTCGATATCCCCGGCGCGACCGCGACGACGTACGTGCTCGCCGCGGCTGACATCGACCGTCGCGTCCGCATCGAGGCACGTGCGACGAACGCCGCGGGGACGGCGAGCATCGCGAGCGCGTCGTACGTCGTGCGTCCGCCGCTGCCGACCGTCGACGCCGCAACTCCACCGACGTTGAGCGGCAACGCCTTCCAAGGCGAGCAGCTCAGCGCCACGGCGGGTGGCTTCACATCGCAGGGTGCCACCACGACCGCGTGGAGCTGGGAGCGATGCGCGACCACCTGCGGGACGATCTCCGGGGCCACTGCATCGACCTATGACCTCGTCGCTGCCGACGTCGGGATGCGCGTGCGCGCTCGCCACACGGTCTCGAACGCGGCGGGCTCTGTCAGCGCCGTCACGGGCGACGTGCCCGTCCTCGGGCGCACCCCGTCCATGGTCGGCCTGCCCTCCGTCAGCGGCACGGCTCAGGTCGGCGCGACGCTCACTGCGAGCTCGAGCTGGACCGCACCGAGCGCGGTGACCGTCACCTACTTCTGGCTGATGTGCCAGTCGGCCGCAGGTACCAACTGCGCGAGCGTCGCGGGCACGGGCGCCACGCTCCTCGTGCCGGCCGCGGCGGTCGGAAAGTTCATTCGCGCGGCGGCGCAGGCGACGAGCGTCGATGGAGCCAGTGCGGTCGAGCGGTCGGCTGCCACAGCTGTCGTGGCCGGGCCGCCCCTCGTCCTTACGGCGCCTCAGATCGGCGGGGCTGACATCGTCGGATCGACGCACGGCATTGGCTACTCCTTCGCCGGCACCGCGCCGGTGGCGACCACCCTCGGTTGGCTGCGTTGCGACGCCGTCGGCGCGGACTGCGTCGTGATCCCGGGTGCCAGCGGCATCTGGTACACCAGCTCGCTCGTGGATGTCGGCCATGTCCTGCGGGCGACCGTCGAGCTGACCAACGCATATGGCACGGCTCATGCCACCAGCGCAGGAGTCACGATTCCACCGACGCCGTTCCAGCCGCCACTACCGGTCGCACCCGGCCCCCCGGGCATCGATCCGCCCGCGTTGCCGCCCGCGATCAGCGCGTTCCGCGTCTCCACGCCGAACGCCTCGCGCATGGCCACGATCACCTGGGCGCTTCCCGCCGATGCACAGGGCACCCGCTTCGCCGAGTTCGAACAGCGCGTGGGTTCCGCCACCACAGCGATGAGCGCCGCGGCGTCGCTCGGCCAGGCGACCGGCACTTCGATGCGATTGCTGGTACCTGCCGGCATCACCTCCTGCGTCCGCGCGCGCCTGGTCTCCGACGCCGGCGCGGGGCCGTGGTCGACCTACCACTGCACCACCGCGCCGCAGTCAGCTGCCCGCCTGCGCGCATCGCGCGGATGGCGCACTCAGGTCGGCGCGGCTCGCAGCAGCACGCTGCGTGGCGCCACCCTGACCGCTGCCTCGACGCAGCCGATTGCACGGATCTCCGTCACGGCCCGACGCTGCGGCACCTGCGGCACATTGGCGGTGTTCGTCGGGGGTCGACGCGTCGGCACGGTCGACCTGCGCGGACGGAGCGGCGTGGTCACGCGGGAGATTCGACTGTCGGCGCCACGGGCCGGCGCGGTCCAGCTCCGAGTGACCAGCGTTCGGCGCCTCGTGCACGTGCACGCGCTCGCGCTTGCGCTCCGGACCCCGTGACGCGGTCGACCGGCCTCCTAGTCGCTCCTGCCGCTCACCCCGGCAGGGAGCAGGTCGACGACGATCAGCGTAGTGCCCGGGAGCGTCGAATCCGGCACGGCGGTCAAGCGGCCTCGTCGGTAGCTGCTGCTGCGGGATCCGGCACCTTTCCCCGCCGGTAGTTTGGCCGCAGGTCCGCTGGGGACCAAGCCACGATGGATACCACCGATGACACACGCGGCCTCCAGCGGCTGACAGGCACGCTCTTCGCAATCGGCGCGCTGTCGTTCGCGATCGCGGCAACGATCCTGTCGTCGAGCTTCGACTGGCCTGACATCCTGCGCGAGCCGGCGAGCGTCGTGCTGCCGGAGTACGTGGACGGCGGCACGGCACTGACGTGGACCTGGTTCGCGACCGCGTGGACGTATGCGATTCTCGCGATCCCGATGCTCCTGCTTCCCCGCGCGCTCCGCCGCCGCGACGATCCTGCGCTCATGGTTGCGACCGCAGTGGGCGCACTCTCGGTGCTGCTCGCCCTGATCGGGTTCCTGCGCTGGGTCTTCGTGGTCGCACCACTCGCCGATGCGTATGTTGCCGGGGGAGCGACGGAGCGTGCCGCGATCGACGCCGCCTGGACCGCCCAGCACCAGTTCGGCGGGGCACTCCTGGGCGAGCACCTCGGACAGCTGCTCGCGATCGGCTGGTCGGTCACGCTCAGCGTCGTCATCCTGCGCAGCGGCGTGCTCCCGCGCTGGCTCGGCGCCAGCGGGCTCGTGGTGAGCGCGCTGTACCTCGCCAACCAGGGCGACATCCTCGAGACGGCGATCCCCGGCTTCCCCGTCTGGGACCTGGTCGGCGCGATCGGCAGCAGCGCCTGGGGGCTCTGGATCCTCGCGCTCGGCGTCACGCTCGTCACCAACACCGTCGGTGCGGGCACGCGCCAGACAGCACCCGAGGCACCGCGCTACGGCCGCGGCCGCGTGCCGTCGTAGTCGACCAACGCGTGCGACAATGCTCCAGACGAAAGGAGCACCGATGAGCCCATGCCCCGCCAAGCAGCGCGCCGCGAACGGTGAGCCGCCACGCCCGGTCGACCCGGACCGCCCCAGCGACGAGGTCCTCGCAGGCATCCTCACCGGCGCTCGCACGATCGCCGTCGTCGGCATGTCCGACACGGAGGGCAAGGCGGCGTACTCGGTCCCGCGCATCCTGATCGAGCACGGCTGGGACGTCGTGCCGGTGAACCCGCATCACACGACCGTCGCGGGCCTGCCGTCGTACGCGTCACTTGCAGAGGTGCCGCGGCCGATCGACCTCGTCAACGTCTTCCGCCCCGCGGAGGAGACCCCCGCCATCGCACACGAGGCTGCAGCGATTGGTGCCGGCGGGATCTGGCTGCAAGCCGGCATCCGCTCGGACGAGGCACGCGAGATCGCGGACGCAGCAGCGATCGCATTCGTGCAGAACGCCTGCTGCGGTGCCTTCGCTCGCCGAAATGCACTGCGCCCGGCACGCTGACGAGAGCCGGTAGGAGCCGAATTACCGGGGTAACGTCCCCGCCTCCCATTAATATGCTTGCACCAACCAGCAACCCGCAGGCGGAGAACCAACCATGCCCCTTACTCAGACCCAGCTCGTCGCGCACCTCTCGGAGCAGACCGAGCTCACCAAGGCCGAAGTCAAGAGCGTCCTGACCGCCCTCGATGAGACCATCCTCGACCAGATCAGCCAGGCCGAGAAGTTCAAGCTCGGCGGCCTCGTCCAGCTCGAAGTGAAGCTCAAGGCTGCCACCAAGGCACGCGAAGGTCGCAACCCCGCCACCGGCGAGGCAATGACGATCTCCGCCAAGCCGGCGTCGGTCCAGCTCAAGGCCCGCCCGCTCGCGAAGGCGAAGAACGCCCTCCCGACCGTGCAGAAGGCCAAGAAGAAGCTCGCCTGACACAGTCAGCGCAAGCTCGCGTTTCCCGGGCGACCCGGTGCTTCGGCATCGGGTCGCCTTTCTTGTGCCTCAGACGGTGGAGAGTTCCGCGACCGTCTCCGGTTCCGGCCCGGATGCCGGGTCGGTGTGCTGCTTGCCAAGCTCCAGCACGAAGCGCGCGCCGCCGCCCGGCGCGTCCGCCACATGCACGCCGCCGCCGTGGGATTCGGCGCTGGCTGCGACGATCGCCAGGCCGAGTCCGGTGCCGACGCGCCCCGCCGCCTCCGAACCGCGTTGGAATGGACTGAAGATGCGTCGCTTGTCGCTATCGGTGATTCCCGGACCGTCGTCGTCGATGTAGAAGCACCAGTGCGCGTCCGTCTCGTCGGCGCTGATGCGCACGTGGGCCGGCTCACCGGGACGATGGCCGTACGCGGCGGCGTTCTCGAGCAGGTTCTTGAAGCTGCGGTAGAGGACGGTGCGGTTCGCGGAGATCCTCTTCGGGAGCGCCACCAGCTCGAGCTCGAGCCCTTCGATGTCGGTCGCCGCTTCCTGGGCGACCTGCTGCGGATCCACCTCCGTCCGCTCCGGTGCGACGCGGACCAGCGTCGCCAGCTCCAGCACCTCCGCGATCAGTCGCTCCATCCGCGCTGCGCTGTCCTCAATGTGCGTGGCCAAGCTGGCCACGCGCTCGTCGCTGTCTTCAGCGGTAGCGCGCAAGGTATGGGCAAAGCCTCCAATCACCGTCAGCGGATTGCGCAGGTCGTGCGCGAGCGTATGCGAGAACGTATCCAACGCATTGTTGCTGACCTGCAGTTTTCGGTTGCTGTCCGCCAGCCTTTCGTTGCTCTCCTCGACCGCAGTGACCTGCTCCCGCAACCGTACCTCGTACCGGTGCAGCCGCCGCAGCAGCGCGTAGAGGGCGCCCAGCAACGCGAGTGCGAGCACGGTCGCGCAGACGATGATGATGGCCTGGGCCTGCGTCGCCTCGCGGTAGGCGGTCCGCGCCGGGATGCTGGCGCTGATCGTCCATCCGAGGTCGGAGATCGGGCGGTAGGCCGAGAGCACGTCGCCCGTCTCCATCACGCCCTCCTCGCCGCGCAGGGCTCGGGCAACGCGCGGATCGTCGGCGCGCGGCGTGAGGTCGTCCGGAACGCCGCCCTCGGCCGCGACCGGCGCGCCACGCTGGTCGGTCACCATCAGTGAGACGCCCTGCGCCGCCGCGAACTGCTCCACGAACTCCTGGGTCTCCTCGACGTCGATTTGGACGATCAACACGGCCAGGGGCCGACCATTCAATGCACGCACCGGCGTCGCGACTGCGACCACGTGCTCGCCGTCCGGTCGCGAGACGTATGCCTCCGAGACATACGTGCTCCCCGTCTCGCGCACACCGCGGAAGTAGTCGCGAAAGCTGAAGTCCAAGCCGATCAGCGAATCGTCTGGAGGCCGACTCGCACGCAGCGTGCCTGCGGGGTCGAACAGGCTGAACGAGTTGACGCCCACGTTCGCGTCGACAAGCTCGGTCAGCTGCCGGTTGATCTCCGCTTCGTCGTACGTCGCGGGTGGATCCGCTCCCAGCGCGGCAATGAACGTGCTTCGACGGGCGGTGGCCTCCGCGAGGCGCTCGATACCACGCAGCTGCTCGTCCACATAGGTGGCGCTGACGTCGGCCGAGGCTCGGATGCGGGCGCGCGCCTGCTGCTCCGATGCGGTCGTCGCGGCCTCGACCGCGAGGTAGGCAAGGAGCAGCAGCGGCAGCATCGTGATCACCACGAACTGCCCCGCGAACCGACGATCGGACGTGCTTGGTCGACTGGTTGTCAGGCGTCGACGACGCATTTCCCTCCTGCGTTCGAATCACCGTGGGATACCCGTGGGGTATCTGCGTAATCCGAATCAGCTCGGTGCGACTGATCACGAGCGCGCCGGGAACGATGGGCACATGTCCGAGGCTCCGCCCATCTTCACCATTGGCCACTCCAACCGGTCGCTCGATGAGTTCACCGAGCTGCTGCAGGGCTGCGGCATCGAACTGCTCGTCGACGTGCGCGCCTTCCCGGGCTCGCGGAAGCTTCCGCACTTCGGCCAGGATGCGCTCGCCGCGGCGCTGGAGGCGCTGTCGATCGACTACCTGCACCTGCGCGATCTGGGTGGGCGCAGGAAGCTCGACTCCTCGGGCCCGGCCGAGGGCGCGGGCGACGGCTGGCGCAACGCATCCTTTCGCGCGTATGCGGAGTACGCGCAGACGGAACAGTACTCGCGCGCGCTCGACGAGCTGACCGCACAGGCGGCACACAGGCGCCTCGCGATCATGTGCTCGGAAGCGGTGCCGTGGCGGTGCCACCGCTGGCTTGTGTCAGACACCCTCGTCGCCCGCGGAGTATCAGTGCTGCATGTCATCGGCAGCGGCGCACCGCGTCAGCACGAGCTGTCTCCGTTCGCGCACGTGACGGGCTCGCGAGTGACATGGCCCGGACCACCATCCGCCGAGTCGCTCCGGCTTGGGCCAGTGGCTCAGTCGATCGGCGTCAGCTGAACTTTCCGTCGTTGTAGCGGCTCGCGGCGTAGGCGCCGAGCGCAGCGGGAACGCCGAGGGCCACTGCGCCGAAGGCTGCACCGATCGCGGCCGCGCCCATGCGCTTGCCGAACGAGAGTCCCTTCTCCGCCGCGAGCCCGCCGCCCATCAGGACCGCGCCCGCGATGGTCGATCCGGCGACGCCGGCCTCGCCGAACGCACCACCGGCAGCGCCCGGAAGCAGACCCACCACTGCCAAACCCATTCCAGAGGCGCGCGGCCCATGCTTCCCGGCCGAAGCGACGCCGACGATCGCCGTCAGTGCGCCACCGGCGACGCCACCCAACACGCCGTCTTCGAGCTTTTCGTCGCGCTGCGTCCGTTCAGCTGCAGGAGCAGCGGCCCGTGGTGCGGAGTCGATTCGTGTCCCAGTGATGCTCATCTGACCGTCCCGGATCATGACGGCGCCCCCGTTGGCGCCGTCCTTCTGGTTGTCGAATGAACCGAGTTTGCCGTTGCATGGCTACGGGGTCGGCGCGGCGGACTCCGAGGTCGGCGCCGTGGCCGTGGAATCGCTAAAGCTCTCGGTCCCTGCCGGTTCCGTATCCGTGGGCGGATCGGTCGTTGCGCCGTCGGTCTCGGTTTCGTCGGCATCGGAGGCTGGCGGCTCGGTCTCGGACCCCTGCGTCGGCGCAGGCTCATCGGCCGCGTCCGCGGGCGTCGACGTCGCGGTGGCTTCCTCCGCCGGTGTGCTCGTCAGCAGGCCGCTGTCGGTCAGCAGCTGGTTGATCCCCTGCTGCACGGACGCGACTTGACCGGCGATCGTTGCAGGCGTGGCGTCGGGGCCGAGCTCGTCGATGGCGTCGAGCCGTTCGAGCTCGGCGTTGATCTGCGTGAGCAGCTCGGCGGAGGGTTCGGCGCCGATCGACACGACGATCTGGTGTGCGATCGCCGCGGTGATACAGGACGGGCAGTTCCCATTGAGCGCCTCGGCGATGTTGACGGGCGTCACCAGCGGGCTGCTGCCGACGACGAGCACGACCTGGAAGGAGACGGCGACGGTCGTGCAGGCGGTGCAGTTGGCGAAGGCGTGGGCGCCGTTGCGCTGGTCGACGGCATCACCGTCGCGGACGGTCACGAGCGAGTACGCGATCGTGTAGGTCGCAGCGCCGTCGGTGCGATTGACGGCGAGCGCCTGCGAGTCACCTTCCTTCGGCGCGTCGGGCAGGCCGAAGGAGAAGGCGGCTGCGGTCGTCGTCGGGGCCTCGCTCGGGGGCGTCGCGCCAGCCGCAGGCTGCTCGGTGGTCGATGGCGCCGAGCTCGAGGCGATGAGGATCGGCGTGCCACCGCCACCCGGGTCGGTGATCACGAAGATCGCCGGATCCGACTCCGTCGCGCCGCCCTCCGGGATCAGCGCGATCGCGAGGTGGGTGCCGGCCTGCACGGTCGGTCGCGCTGCCGTGGCCGCTGCCGCACGGGGCGCGTCCACCTGCGCCGCTGTCGGCGACGATGCTGGCTCCGCAGTCGTCGCGAGCCGCACCAGCTCGCCGAGCGTGCCGCGGTCGCTCGCGCGGATCGGCTCGTACTGGCCGGCAGGCCACCACGCCCACGCCAGCAGGGACGCGACGCCCACCGCGAGCAGCGCGACGACGGCCC
>JAOPYV010000043.1 GCA_025964435.1 Thermoleophilia bacterium
TATTCGAGGAGGAAGTCTCGTGTCGTTTGCAGCACTCAAGGAGAAGCAGAGCGTCATCTGGGGGAACGGTCCGTACCAACGGATCGCCGAGACGCTCACCGACATCCACGAGTTGACAGTCGAGAAGATGCACCCCCAGGGCGGGGAGCGCTGGCTCGATCTGGCCTGTGGCACAGGTGCCATCGCAGAGCGCGCAGCCGCCGCAGGCGCGGATGTCACGGGCATCGACCTCGCCCCTGCGTTGATCGACACCGCGCAGCAGCGTGCCAGTGAGCGCGGACTGCAGATCGACTACCAGGTCGGCGACTGCGAGGACCTCGCGTTCGACGACGCGAGCTTCGACATCGCGTCGTCGACCTGCGGCATCATGTTCGCGCCCGATCACGAGGCGTCCGCCCGCGAGCTTGCCCGTGTCGTGCGGCCGGGCGGGCGCATCGCGCTCGCCAACTGGACTCCGGACGGCGGCCTGGGCCGGATGTTCAAGATGATGGCGCCCTTCCAGGCGGCGCCGCCACCAAGCAGTCCATTCGACTGGGGTCGGCCGGATCGGGTCCGCGAGCTGCTCGGGGATGCGTTCGACCTGCAGATCGATGAGCGCGTGTCGACCCTGACCATGCCTGATGGCGAAGCGTACTGGCAGCTGTTCTCCTCGAGCTATGGCCCGACCAAGACACTTGCCGAGTCGCTGGGCGACCGCCGTGAGGAGTTCCATGCGGCGTGGGTCGACTTCTTCGAGAACGAGTACGCCCGAGACGGAAAGATCGTGCATCCGCGGGAGTACCTGATGATTACGGGCACGCGGCGCTAGACGACGGGTGGTCGAGTAAGGTCGTGGCATGTCCATGACCCTCGCACTCGCCTGGGCGCTCGCCATCGCCGGTGCGACCTATTGGCTGATCGTCTCGGTGACCGGGCTGCGGACCGTGGCCGCGCTGCGCCGGCTCGTCGACGAGCCCGACCTCGGCGCGGCGGCGGGCTCCGTGCCGCGCACGTCCATCGTGGTGGCTGCGCGCGACGAGGCCGCGACGCTGCGCCACGAGGTCGGGATGCTCGAGGCGATCGACCATCCGGACCTCGAGCTCGTGCTCGTCGATGACCGCTCGACTGACGCGACCGGTCGACTCATGGATGACGTCGCGCGCGAAAACGCCCGCGTGCAGGTGGTGCACATCAACGAACTGCCGCACGGATGGCTCGGCAAGGTCCACGCGCTCGAGCAGGGGCGCCGGTGTGCGACCGGCGAGTGGCTCCTGTTCACCGACGCTGATGTGGAGCTGGACCCGACGCTGCCGCGCCGCGCGGTGGCGCTTGCGGAGCAGCTCGAGCTCGACGCGCTCGCACTGCTGCCGAGCGTGCACAGCCGCAGCGTGTTGGTCGCGGGCGTCGTCGCGACGTTCTCGCGCTGGCTGGTCGTCGGGGCCGGGCTGTGGCGCGCGGCAGACCCGGACCGACCCGACGCCTTCGGGGTGGGGGCATGCAACCTCGTTCGACGCGACGCCCTCGAATCCGCCGGAGGGTTCTACTGGCTGCGCATGGATGTCGCCGACGACGCTGCGCTCGCGAACCTCGTCGCCAGCCGTGGCGGGCGCACGATGCTCGCCTCGGGGATGGACCTGGTTCACGTCGAGTGGCAGCAGTCGGTAGGCGGGATGACGCAGGGCTTCGAGAAGTACGGCGGTACCGGCGGCGTCGGATCGGTGCCGGGAGCGATCGCGCTCGCCAGCCTCGCGCTGCTCGGCGAGGTCGCTCCCTGGTTCGCTGCTGCAGTCGTACTGGCTTCGGGTCAGGCGCTTGCGCCACTCCTGCTCGCGCTCGGAACGATCGTGCTCGCCAACGTCGTCGCGGTCGTCACGACCCGTCGCTCGGGCGCGCCGCTGCGAGGGCTGCTGGCCGGTCCCATGGCACCCGCGCTGGTGTGGTGGATGCAGGTGCGCGCTGCGCTACTCGAGTGGCGCCGCGGCGGTGTCGTGTGGCGCGGCACGTTCTACGCGTCGGAGCAGTTGCGGGCGGGCAAGCGGTATCGCCTGCGCGGCCTCGGTCGCGGTCGCTGAGCGGTTTCGGCGGTTTCGGCCGGTTCGAGAAGCGTCCTCCTGTACCATCGCGCTTCCACATTCCCGAAGCCCAAAGGCGCGACATGAAGCGATCGTACGTAGCACTGGTCACCGCAATCGCGTGTCTGTTCGCGGCGCCCGTCGCGGCAGAAGCAGCTGCACCCACCGTGCCGACGAACCTGACGGCCACCGTGCTCCCCGGCGACGCGCGCGAGGCGACGATCGAGGTCGCATGGTCGGCTTCCACCGATCCAGACGGCGACGCGATCACGTACGAGGTGCAGGCGACCCGGTACGACATGGTCGTCGCCCATGCGTCGGCGACGACCACCCTGCGCTTGGTGCTGGCGCGCGGAGTCGACCACAGGTTCACCGTACGGGCCATCGACGCGACAGGTGCCCGCTCCGACCTCACCGCAGCCGTCATCGTGACGGCGCCGCCCATCCCCGTTCGCCTCGTATTCGGCGTCAGCCCGCGTGGCGGCTTCGCACAGTCCTGCGCCGGTGTCGCCCGCGCCTGCGCCATTGGCAACCCGGCCAGGGCGAGCGTTCGCGTGAAGGCGACGTCAACGGCGGAGCTCACCTACGCTCGCACGTCACTGACGGTGCTGTGGCGCGAGGCAGGCACCAGCAAGTTCGTGAAGCGCCCGTCGTTCGTCGCAAACATCCCGACCGGTAGGGCGTCGATTCCCCTGAGTCGGATCGTCAATGCCCCGGGAACCTGGTGCTTCCGGGCGCATCTGGCTCCGAACGCCGGCGACCTCGTCGGCCGCTCCGCGTTCACGCCCACGTGCGTCAGCTACTTCCTGACGCCCATCCCGGGCTGAGACGGCGCGCGAGCGATCGAGCGTGTCGCGGACGAGCTCCCGTGCGCGGCGCCCGAGAGGGCTCCGGTGAAGTACCTCCCGCCGACCGACCGCTGACGAGGCGTCCGGTCGGCCTGCCGCGTCTCGCTACCGTCAGGTGTCGACCGTGAACTACAGTGCGGCGCGGTGGTCCGTCGGTGAGCGCGCCAGCCAGGAGGCCGACGCACGGGGTCGTCCGGCGGTGTCCGGCGGTGTCCGGC